>CAZTYH010000004.1:13162-34282 GCA_964617565.1 uncultured Verrucomicrobiota bacterium | reverse complement strand
GCGCCCCAGACCTTCTCGATCCGGAGCGTTGGCAGCAGCGGGATGAGCTTCTCCAGGAACACGGTCTTCGGCGCCGGCCCCACTAACTGGCTGACGATGAGCGTTCCGTCTTCGGGTACGCTCGCTTTCCAAGACAGCCAGATTTTCACAGCGCAGGTTTCGGTGGCCGGCCTCGACTTGGGCACATATTACGCGACCAATGTCTTCACGGTTCCGGGCGCGGCCAACAGTCCGCTCCGCGTTCCGATCACGTTCAATGTGATCCGGCGTCCGCAGACCATCACGTTCCCGAATCCCGGCCCGCAATTTACCACGAACCGCGTCGGGTTGGCGGGAACCGCCTCGTCCGGATTGCAGGTGACTTTCAGCGTCTTTTCCGGCCCCGGAAGCATCGTCGGCGCCACGAACCTGTCCTTCACCGGCACCGGCACCGTGAAGGTGATCGGGTGGCAGCTCGGGAACGTTTACTATGATATGGCGCCATGCGTGACGAACAGCATCGCGGTGACGAAGGCGATGGCTAACATCGCGTTCAGCAACCTGGTGCAACAGCGCGACGGTACCCCCCGCGTCGTGACGGCCACCACGACCCCGGAAGGTTTGCCGGTCACCATTACCTACAACGGCAGCGCGTCAGCCCCGCTCAGCGCCGGAAGCTATGCGATCACAGGCGTTGTGGACACCGCGCTGTTTCAAGGAATGAACACGGCCACGCTGACCGTGCTCGGCACGCCGCAGACGATCAGCTTCCCGGCCATCGGGTCCCAGGTGACAACCAACCATCTCGGACTGGCTGCAACCGCCAGTTCCGGATTGCCCGTGACGTTCTCGGTAGGCGGCGGTCCCGCCGCCCTTTCCGGCGCCACGAACCTGTCCTTCACGGGCGCGGGCATCGTGAGCATCGTAGCCTCACAGGCGGGCGACGCGAACTATGCGCCGGCCGCTACCACCAATTCCTTTGCCGTAACGAAGGCCGTAGCATCCGTCGCTTTGAACAATCTGAACCAGACCTATAACGGCACTCCGAGAGTGGTGACCGCAACGACGGAGCCGGTCGGTCTGGCCGTGCTCATAACTTACAACGGAAGCCTCGACGCCCCGGTGTCGGGTGGCTCGTACGCGGTGACCGGCACGGTGAGCGACGCGATCTGGCAGGGCGAAGCCGTGGATACACTGACCGTCGGCAAGGTGAACCAGACGCTGACCTTCGACCCTATCGTCCCGCAGAAGTTGAGCGCGAGCGTTGGATTGGCGGCGACGGCGTCGAGTGGATTGGATGTTTCCTTCACGACGCGCGCACCGGGCTCGATCAGCGACGGCACCAATCTCACATTTACCGGCGTCGGCGACATCGAGGTCGTGGCAGCGCAGGCGGGCAATGCCGATTATAATGCTGCGCCAAGTGTCACCAACGTTGTCAAGGTGTTCAGTGTCACGCCGGACGTCGGACTCTTCGCGGGCGGATTTGCGGTGGTGGTGAGCAATGGCTTTTTCGGCACGATTACGAATGTGCTGGTGGGTGGTCTCGCGGCAAACATCGAAGAGTCCGACGAAAACTGGGTGCGGATCACGATGCCTGCGGCCGGTTCGTATGGCATAAAGGACATCGTCATCCAGACTTCAGACTACGGTGACACCATGCTGGCGGATGCTTATACCGTGGGCGCGCGCGCGAAAGATCTGCCGCTGGGCGCAGTGGTCTATGACGAGAATTGGACCTGGGATGGCCAGATTCTGGCGTGGCGCGTTGTGCATTCCAACTACGGAGGCGTGGCGAATACCGTGACCCTGCAAGGGACCAATTCCATCGCCGCCCGCGCTTTCCACGAGGGCGCATGGAACAATCGCTGGCAGGATGCAACGCTTCGGACCTGGCTTAACAGCACCAACTTCCTCGGCGTCTTCTCCCCCGCCTTCTCGGGAATCGTTATTCGAACGGCCGTTCCGTGGGCGTTATCGAACCCGGTCAACGAGCCCTCCTCCGGCATCACTACGGATCAGGTCTTCATCGCGTCGCGCACGGAGCTTGGCGGAACGGAACTGGCCGGCGACGGGTTCGTGTTCGACTGGTTTGACGACCCCGGCACCGCCGCCTCCCGACGGGCCGATCTCTCGCCTTCGCCGATGACCTACTGGACACGTACCGGCGAGCGCGCTCAATACAGCGGCACCTGGTATGATCTGTCCGCGTACTCTGTGAACGTCCCTGCCGGGACGATCTCATCCGGAAGTTGGACCGGTGACGGGCTGCAAGTTATCCCGGTCGTCAACATTCCTGGTACCGTCGAATTCGCGCTTCAGCCGGACGGGCGATACAAACTGTTCGGCCGCATGAATCAGACGATCACATTCCCGAACCCGGGTGATCAGATTACAACCAACGTGACCACGCTGACGGCATCGGCCGAGAGCGGACAACCGGTCTCGTACACCGTTCTTTCCGGCCCGGCCATCCTTAACGGGGCTTCCGCGTTGACCTTTACCGATGCGGGCACGGTGACGGTAGTTGCTGTGCAGCCCGGCAATGCATATTGGGATCCGTCGCCGAAAGTGACCAACACCTTTACTGTCACCAGGGCCACGGCGCAGGTGTTCCTGTTGGATCTTTCACAACCCTACGATGGCACCGCGCGAACGGTTTCAGCGACGACCACCCCTGTGGGACTGACCGTTACGTTCACGTACAACGGTGACGGGTGGGCGCCGACCAACGCGGGTGTCTATGCCGTGACGGGTACGGTGACCGAAGCGATGTGGCAGGGGAGCGCGGAGGGTGTTCTGGAGGTCGGCAAGGCAGACGCGACGATAGCGGTGGGCGGTGTAACGGTGACGTATGATGGGCTTGCGCATGGAGCTACCGGCACAGTCACCGGCGCGACAGGAGAGAATCTGAATGCCTTGCTGGACTTTGGCGCGAAGTATACGAACGTTCCGGGCGGCACGGCGATCTGGACGTTTGCGGGCAACGCCAACTACAACGCCGCAAACGGTCAGGTTGATGTTGTGATCGGCAAGGCCGACGCGACGATTGCCGTGGGTGGCGTGACCGTGACATACGATGGTCAGGCTCATGGCGCGACCGGCACGGCCATCGGAGCGGCAAGCGAAGACTTGAGCGGCTTGTTGGATCTGGGCGCAACTTATACAGAAGTGCCGGGCGGGACAGCCGACTGGACATTTGCGGGGAACGAAAACTACAGCCCGACGAATGGCCGCGTTCAGATCGCGATCGCGCAGAAGATGCTGGCCGTGACCGCCAACAATCAAAGCAAGATTTATGATGGCGCCATATTCCCCATCGAAAACTACACGGTCACTTTCAGCGGATTCGTTCAAGGCGAAGGACCGGCAGGTCTGGGCGGTGAATTGAGTTTCACGGGTTCGGCGATTCCGGCGGTGGATATCGGCGAATATGAGATCACGCCGCAAGGGCTGACCTCGGATAACTATGACATTCGTTTCGTAGCCGGCACGCTGAGGATCCTGCCGGAAGAGTTGCGCATCAACTGCGGTGGAAGCGATGTGGGCGACTGGGTCAAGGATTTCGGATTTTCCGGGAATACCAAGGAGTATGGGGTCAGCCGGCAAATCAAGAATGCAGGAAACGCGCCGCAGAAAGTGCTTCGGCAAATCCGTGGTGTATTAGCGCCGAACAGGTTGAACTATAACTTTGTGCAGGTGCCGCCTGGCAAGTACATGGTCCGGTTGCATTTTGCGGATATCTATAAGCCGGGACAAGGCAACAGCCGGTTCGACGTGCGGATTGAAGATATCCGCATGCTGGCCGGTTTCGATGTGTATGGAGCGGCGGGCGGATTTGATCGCGGCGTGGTGAAAGAATTCCGCGTGACGGTGGATGGGGATGGATTACAGTTGGAGTTCAGGCCGCGCAAAGGCGGAGCCTACATTAATGCCATTGAAGTGCTTCCGATGCACGAAACAGAAGCAGGGGCGGTCGAGGCAAGTCGGGATATATCGGAGAAGAGGGTTGCCTTTGACGGAGCATGTGGAAGCGCATCGGTTATCCCGCTGGATGTGTGGACCAGTGGAAACCGGGACGGGAACAGTGGCGGTTCGAACACGGTGGACGGTGACCTCTCGACCGCGTGGGTCGGCGATCCGGATGCGGCAACGTGGTGGATCACGCTGGGGTACCGACTGCCGACACCCGTGTCGGGCGTGAATGTATTCCTGGGAAAAGATTCCATTACCAATATGTCATTCGTCGGAAGTCGTGACGGATTGGAATGGTTTGATGTAGGGGAAGCCCTGGACGAGGGCCCGACGGAGGTGGAGTATCTCTGGATTCAATTCCTGCCCGGCGAAGGCGAGGCGGACCTGGTGCCGAATGTGCTCGAGATCGAAATCGAAAAGCCGGGTTCGTCGGAATAAGCAAAAGCGGTCTGAAGACCGCGTGAGTTCTGCTGAGGAAACTCCGGAACACGACACTGGGCATTGTATTGCACGGAAAATCCTGCGGTTGCGCTTGCACATCAAGCGAGCTAGAGTGTCGGGCGTTACAGCAAGGAGAACACGAAGATGTTGGAGAATTTGGACGATCGGATCAGTGCCGCCCGCGCGCGCCTCGAGGAAATGAGAGGCTATCTTTGACGTCGCGGGCAAACAGAAACTTCTAAGCGAACTCGAAAGCCAGGCGTCCGCACCGGATTTCTGGAATAACCAGGTCAAGGCGCGGGAGATTATTGCAAAAACAAATTCCGTTCGCGCCATTCTTGACCCGTTCAAGAGCCTCGAAAGAGATGTGGAGGAGTGCGGTGTCCTTCACGAACTGGCCGAAGCGGAGTCGGATCCGGCACAAAAGGAATCCGCGCTTAAAGAGACGGCCGGAATCCTGGATCGAATAGACAAAGCCTTTTCCTCGCTCGAGGTTCAGACGCTGCTGAACGGCCGCTTCGATGCGAGCAACGCCTACCTGAGCCTTCACGCGGGCGCAGGCGGAACGGAATCCTGCGACTGGGCCGATATCCTGTTGCGCATGTATCGGCGATATTGCGAGCGCCATGGATACGATGTGAGCGTGATGGACTATCTCGCCGGCGAAGAAGCGGGCATCAAAAACATCACGCTGCTGGTCACCGGTCCTTATGCCTACGGACACCTCAAGGCCGAGCGCGGGGTGCATCGCCTGGTTCGGATCAGCCCGTTCGATGCGAACAAGCGCCGTCATACGTCCTTCGTCTCGATGGACGTGGTGGCGGAAATTGATGAAGATGTGGAGATCGAGATTGACGAAAAAGATTTGCGCGTGGACACCTATCGCTCGAGTGGGGCGGGCGGTCAGCATGTAAACAAAACAGATTCAGCGGTGCGCCTGACGCACCTGCCGACCGGGCTTGTGGTGGCGTGCCAGGCGGAGCGATCGCAGCATAAAAATCGCGACCGCGCAATGAAGATGCTCACGGCAAAGCTCTATGAGTTGGAGATGGACAAAAAACGCAAGGAGATGGAAAAGTTTTACGGAGAGAAAGGCGAGATCGCATGGGGGCGCCAGATCCGGTCGTATGTGTTTCAGCCCTACACGATGGTCAAGGATCATCGAACCGATGTCGAGACCAGTAACGTCGCCGCCGTGCTCGACGGCGAAATAGACGAATTTATCGAGGGGTATCTGAAACAGAATCGCAGCGATGAGCATTCTTGACGACATAATCGCGAACAAGAAGGAAGAGATCGGGGTATGCCGCGCAAACTGGCCGGTGGATGCGTTGCGCGAACTGGCCAAGGACCGGGAGGCGCCGCCGGAATTCGTGGCGAGCCTTGCGGCCATGCCGATGGGGCTTATCGCGGAAGTGAAAAGAAGATCGCCATCCGCGGGGCTGATCCGCGATCCCTTCGATCCTTTTGCGATTGCGCGCGCCTATGCCGATGCCGGGGCGCAGGCGATATCGGTTCTGATGGACCGGAAATTCTTCGGGGGCGGTGAAGACGATTTTCGGACGGTGCGGTCGGCGGTTCCTTTACCTTTATTATACAAGGAGTTCGTCGTGGACGAGTGGCAGATATGGCATGCGGCCTCGCTGGGTGCTTCCGCCGTGCTTCTGATTGCCGCCGTGCTGGAGACGCGCGCGATCGCGAAACTGCTGGATATCTGCCGCGAGGCGCAACTGGAAGCGCTGGTGGAAACCCATGATGAAGAAGATATGTCGAAGCTCGCGGGAATGCCGATCCGGTGCGTCGGGGTCAACAACCGGGATCTGCGGACGTTTTCCGTGGCGCTGGAGACCACCTTGCGACTGCGCGAGCTGGCGCCGGAGGGGGCCTTGCTTGTGAGCGAGAGCGGAATAGGTACAGCGGAAGACGTACGCCGGTTGCGCGACGGCGGAGTGAACGCCCTTCTTGTGGGGGAGTCGCTCCTGCGGAAACCGGATCCCGGCGCGGCGGTGCGGGAATTGATGAAAGGCGTGTGGGCGGAAACAAATGAACATTGAATGTTCGATGTTTCTTTTCTTGGTAATCTCTAATGCCTATCTTCATTAAAATCTGCGGCCTGTGTACGGCGGAAGATGTCGCGGCGGTGGCGGCGCTGAAACCCGACGCGATGGGCTTTGTGTTCTGGAGCGGCTCGAAGCGCTGCGTGAGCCCGGAAGACGTGGCCGATTGGACGAAGAAGCTTCCCGGTTCTTTGCTCAAGGTCGGGGTTTTCGTTGACAACACTCCGGACAACATTCGGGAGATCGTTGAGGCGGCGCGGCTGGATGTCGTTCAATTGCACGGTTTCCAGGCATTGGAAAAAATTCAGGCCGTTTTTCCGCCACGGCGGACAAGTCCAGGCATTGGAAAAAAGCCTTCGCAAGTCTGGCGCGTGATTTATCCGGGGCTAAACGAATCAGAGACGAGTGGCTTCGTTGACGCGTATCTGTTGGACAGTTATAGTGATAAATCGCCGGGAGGCACCGGAAAGACCTGCGACTGGGAAGCCGCACGCGCGTTTGTTCTGAAGAGTTCGAAGCGAGTTATCCTGGCCGGCGGACTCACGCCTGAAAATGTGCGCGAGGCAATCGGGCGCGTCGGGCCCTGGGGTGTGGATGTGAGTTCCGGAGTGGAAGAGCGGCCCGGCAAAAAAGACCTTGCGAAGGTCAGAAAGTTTATCGAGCAATGCCGAAGTTGAACACAGACCCGGATCGCCACGGTCACTTCGGACCGTACGGTGGCATATTCGTTCCCGAAACGTTAATGGAACCATTGCGTGAACTGGACGCCGTCTATCAGAAAGCATGGCGCGATCCCGCTTTCCGCCGCGAGTTTGAATACTATCTCAGGAATTATGTCGGGCGTCCGACGCCGCTGTATTTTGCCGCCACGATGAGCCGCGCGCTGGGCGGTCCGCGGGTTTATCTCAAGCGCGAAGATTTGTGTCATACCGGTGCCCACAAGATCAATAACAGCCTGGGGCAGTGCCTGCTCGCGAAGCGGATGGGGAAGAAACGGGTGATTGCGGAGACGGGCGCGGGGCAGCATGGCGTGGCGACGGCGACCTGCGCGGCGTTGTTCGGCATGGAATGTGTGGTTTACATGGGGAAGGTGGACATGGAGCGGCAAGCGCTCAATGTCTTCAGGATGGAAGACCTTGGCGCGAAAGTCGTCCCGGTCACGGCCGGACAGCAGACGCTCAAGGAAGCGATCAACGAGGCGATGCGAGACTGGGTGACGAATGTGCGCGGAACGCATTATGTGCTGGGCACGGTTTACGGGGCGCATCCGTACCCGGTGATGGTCCGCAATTTTCAGCGTGTGATCGGATTGGAAGCGCGCCGTCAGATTCTCAAGCAGGAAGGCCGCTTGCCGTCGGCGCTCGTGGCGTGTGTCGGGGGTGGCAGCAATTCCATGGGGTTGTTTCATCCGTTCCTGAATGATCGGCGCGTGGCGATGATCGGCGTGGAAGCGGGCGGTCGCGGCATTCGCGCGGGAGAGCATGCCGCGCGGTTCGCCGGCGGACGCATCGGCGTGTTGCAGGGGACGCGGACGTATCTTCTGCAGGACAAAGAAGGGCAGGTGCAACTGACCCATTCGGTGAGCGCCGGATTGGACTATGCGGCGATCGGGCCGGAGCACTGCCTTTTGCGCGACCTCGGCAGGGCGGAGTACAGTTACATCACGGATGATGAAGCGATCGAAGGTTTTTATGCCCTGGCGAAGTGGGAAGGCATCCTGGGCGCGCTGGAATCCATTCACGCGGTGGCTTACGTCATGAAGCATGCCGAACGGTGGAAGAAAAAGGACGCCGTGATCATCAACCTTTCCGGACGGGGCGACAAGGATGTGCAGCAGATAGCCGATTGGAAAAAGTCGAACGCGGCGCGAAAGGGGAGCAGAAGTTCATGAGCGTGAGGAGTATGACAGGGCATGGACGCGGTACCGCGTCTTTGGACGGCATCAAGGTGGAAATCGAGTTGAGCGCCGTCAATCGCAAGCAGCTGGACATCAGCATTGCGCTGCCGCGGATGCTGGCGGGGCTGGGCCCCCGCATGGACGAAGTCATCGGCAAGAACCTTTCGCGCGGGCGCGTGACCGGGGAGGTGGCCGTGCAGTTTGCGGCGGCTTTGCGGCAGCGCGGAGCGCGGGTGGATGTAGACCTTGCGGAAGCGTATCTGAAAGGACTGAGAAAGGCGGCCAAGCGCCTTAAATTGAGAGACGATTTCACGGGAAGCGCCCTTCTGACGTTGCCGGACGTGGTACGCTATGAGCAGCCGGCTCGTGAGACTGAAAAGGTGTGGCCGGCGGTGGAAATGGCCTTGAACCAGGCCCTTGAACACCTCATGAAGATGCGCGAGCGTGAAGGCGGGGCTTTGGGGCGGGATTTGGAGAAGAGGCTGGTGCGCATCGAATCGTGCATGGAGCGGGTGCGCGCCGAGGCGCCGCGCGTGGCATCGAAATATCGGGAGCGGCTCATGGCTCGTCTCGGTGCGGCGGAGATTCCGGTGGATGGGGCCGATGAACGGTTGCTTCGCGAAGTCGCGCTTTTCGCGGATCGGTCGGACATTACGGAGGAGATCACCCGGCTGGAGAGCCATATTCAACAGGCGCGTACGCTGATGAAGTCAAGGGAACCGGTCGGACGGTCGCTGGATTTCCTGGTTCAGGAAATGTTTCGGGAGGCGAACACGATCGGCTCGAAGGCAAACGATGCGGGCATTGCAAGAGACGTGGTGGCCATCAAGACGGAACTGGATCGTATCAGAGAGCAGGTGCAGAACATAGAATGAGCCAATCAAGCTGGACCCCCATGATCTTTATCGTGTCCGCGCCCTCGGGCGCCGGCAAGACCACGTTGTGCGACAAGTTGCAGGCGGAGTTCAAGTCGCTGCATTATGCGATTACGGCGACGACACGTCCGGCACGGGACGGCGAGGTGGACGGCAAGCATTACTATTTCCTGTCGGAAGAAGAATTTGATCGTCGGTTAAAGGCGGGCGACTTTTTCGAGACGGCGATCGTGCACGGGTTCCGCTATGGCTCGCCCAAGAGTCCGGTGATCGAGGCGTTGATGGCTGGCCGGGACGTGTTGATGAATCTCGACGTGCAGGGCGCGGCGGTCATTCGCAAGTGCGTCGCGGCAGCTCCACCGGGCGATTCGTTGCATCGCGAGCTGGTGGATATCTTCGTTGTACCGCCTTCGCTCGAGACGTTGAAGAAGCGATTGGTGAAGCGGGGAAAGGATACGGCGGAAACGATCGAGCGAAGGCTGAAGCAGGCGGAAGAGGAAATTTCGCACTGGCAGGAGTATAAGTACAAAGTGGTCAACGACGACCTGGCAGAAGCGTACGACAACATGCGGGCGATTATCCTGGCCGAGCGGCACAGGACCCGCAACAGGGCGGACGACTGATATGAATACGGCCAAAAAACGCGTGGTTTTAGGGGTGACCGGCTCCATTGCGGCCTATAAAGCGGCTGAACTGGTGAGGCTTATGATGGGCAAGGGTTGGGATGTGTGGGTCATGATGACCGAGGCTTCCACCCACTATGTCGGAGCATTGACCTTCCATGCTTTGACGCGGCATCCGGTTCCGGTGGGCCGGTGCGAGGCGATCCCGACCGAGGCTTTTCAGCATCTCGACCTGGCCTCCGCCGATGTGGTGGTGATCGCCCCTTGCACGGCGAATGTCATTGCGAAGCTGGCACATGGGCTGGCGGATGACGTGGTGAGCGCGACCTGTCTTGCGACGACGGCGCCCTTGATCGTTGCGCCGGCAATGAACGAAAAGATGTGGAAGAACGTGGCGACCCAGTCGAACGTTCGCACCCTCAAGGAGAGGCATGTCAACGTGATGGATGTCGAGAGTGGCGAGCTTGCATGCGGCGTGGTGGGCGCCGGTCGCTTGTGCGCGCTCGAAAATATTATTGCGATGATCGAATCCTTGTTGTCGTGATCTCTTCACCGTCCAGGAAGTTCTGCGTGTCATCGCGACGGTATTTTATCTCTTCGCTCATCAAGGATGGTTCGCGGAGGCTGTTTGGGTGTCCGGCTCGGGGTTTGAAAAAAGTAAAAAAAGTGTTTCAAAGAAGTTGACGAGGTGGGGGAATCCTCCTATCGTGTATCTCAGAAACGCACAGCGTGATGTCCGTTGCGCAACAAGGAATGCTGTGAAGGATCTCGAAGCAGAGATCTTATATGACAGGAAGAAGTCAGCGCAGTGAAATGAATCGCGTGACCCGGTTGTTCGCGAGAGGGACGAACGACGAGCGTCGGCGGACGCAATCCGAAACGCGAAGTGGGGACACAAACCACAACTCCAAAATTCTCTTCATCAATTTGTTCGCGGCAGATCGCGTCCCGAATTCCGAGGTCGACTAATGGTTGAAACAACTCGGGGCTTTTTGCACCCGAGAAGGAAAGGGGGGATTCAGAGATGGCAGCGAAGAAGAAAGTAGCGAAGAAGAAGCCGGCCAAGAAGGCGGCGAAGAAGAAGAAATAACCACAGCGTTGAGGAGGGTCAACAGCGCAATTGTTGATCTTCCATCTAACCTGAGAATGGCGGTTTCCGTTGTCTTTAGTCAAGCGCGGAAGCCGCCATTTTCTATAGGTTTTTCCCGGAAATTGTTGACAACGCTATATGTTGGGCGGTATTCCCTTTCGCATACCACAAAAGGTATTCCGGGTTAAGGCAGGAGGTATCCATGCGGTGCCCGAAATGTTCAAATGTTGACGATAAGGTGGTGGATAGCCGGTCCGTGCGGAACGGAGATGTGATTCGGCGTCGGCGTATTTGCCAGAAATGCGGGTACCGTTTCACGACGTATGAAGAGGTTGTGAAGGCGACGCTGCGTGTGATCAAGCGCGATGCGAGGCACGAAGATTTCGACCGGCGCAAGTTGCTTGGGGGCATTGAGCGAGCGTGTGAGAAGAGGCCTATCAGCGCACAGCAGATCGAGGCGATTGTGGATGCGATCATCGCAGAACTCGAGAGCGAGTATGAGCGTGAAGTGTCCAGCGTGGTGATCGGCAAGAAGGTGATGGACCGCCTGGAGAAACTGGACGAAGTGGCCTTTGTCCGGTTCGCTTCCGTTTACCGGCGGTTTCGCGATGTCAACCAGTTCCTCAGCGAAGTCGAAGGATTGATTGGCCGTCAATGATCTGGCAGGACGAATCTTCAAACACGGCAGGCAGCGTTTCGCTGCACCAGCATATTATTTCCGAATTGCGATTGCTCTGTTGTGTGCAGCTCGACGTTTCCATGGCGCGCGAGATTGCACGGGCGGTCGAACGGTATCTGGATCTCTTGCCCATCGCATCGGCGGTTTCGGATGACTACCTTGCGTTGATCATCGCGCGTGCATTGAGCGGCGCCGGGGAGCAGGAGGCCGCGAACGAGGTATTAAGCCGATTGGCTTTATCCGGAGTTGATTCTCGCGTGGTGGATCAGTTGGCCGGTTGCCACGACTTGACCCCGGCGCGGTGGCGGCTCTTTGCCGCGCGTCTCGTCAGGCCGTCACGGTGGAGTTCGGAAGGCGGACGGATGGTATGGGTTCTTGATCTGCGTCGCCTGCAATTGGGTGAAGATCACTGTTTTGAACTTTCGTTGCTGCCGGTGTTGCGCCGCGTGTTGTTGACGCTCTGCGGTGTGTGGGATTCGGAGAAGGGGCGCGGGGTGTTGGCGCTGGCCGGATTGGAAGATGTTTCCAGGCGTCTTTCACGCACCTCGAAAGGGGCTCGGCATGTAGCGTCGCAGGTTGAGCGCTATTGCCGGGAATCTTTAGCCCACGGCGCCAGGGACCGTGGTTGGGCCTCCCATCCGCGGGTGGTGGTTCTGGATGCGGCGAAAACCACGGGTTGACATTCCGGGCTCATATGATACTTGTATGCCCCTCGTTTTCAATGAACAGACAAACGTGACGGAGTGATGTGCCATGACGATGCATTCGAGTCTTAAATCGGCAAGTAAGATCGCGACGAAGCGCAATGTGCTCAAGCGCTTCGAGCGAATTGACCTTTTGCGCAAGCGCGGCAAGTGGAAAGACGGAGACCGCGCATACGGTCTGCCGAAGACCAAGGGCGAGTAATCGCCGGCCGGGGTTGTTGAGCGGCGCAGGCCGGGAGCCTGCGCCGTTTTTTATTCTTCCTGCGTGGGGATGAAATGGGTTCGCAGATACTCGCACGCGCCTTCGAGTGAAGGCAGTATCTTGGTGCAGTAGCGGACCATCCATGGGCTGCAGTTCTCAAACGTGTAGGGTGAAAACGCGACAACGAACTTGCCCAGGTCATGGGCGGCATAAAAGACTTCCATGGAGGTGCCGATGGAGGGCTTGTCGTAATTGACCAGCAGAATGTCGGCGTCGCGCACGTCCTGGAGATCGAACTCTACAATCTCGTTGGCGCTGTCCACTTCCCGATCCTTGAAATTACGGCGCATCGGGTCCAGCAACTTGAAATACGGGCCCAGCAGCTTCTTCGCGGTCTCCCGCCATTCGCGCGCATGCCCTTCGTGTGCATCCATGATCGGGCCGCTTAAATATACTTTCTTCATTTTGTGAACTCCTTCGGGTGGCAAATCGCGACATCTTATACACGGTACAAACTTGTGTGGCAAAGCAATTGGATTGTGGCGCGCGTTGGTGTATAAGCGGGCCTGCAGATGGAGTACTGGAGAGATGGATTGGTGGAGTGATGGAAAGGAAGGGCGGGTTGTGCGTTGGTCAAAACAGTTGATTCCGACATTGAGAGAGGCTCCGCAGGAAGCGGAAATCCCGAGCCACAAGCTCATGTTGCGCGCGGGATTGATACGGCGGTTGAGCTCGGGGCTTTACACGTTTCTTCCGCTGGGGCTGCGGGCGTTACGAAAAGTGGAACGCATCGTACGGGAGGAGATGGATCGCGCGGGCGCGCTGGAAATTCTCATGCCCGCGCTTCATCCGCAGGAAATATGGGATCGAACGGGGCGTTTTGATGTCCTGAAGGACGTCATGTTCAAGATCAAGGACCGGCAGGAACGGGGCCTTGTGTTGGGACCCACGCACGAAGAGATCGTCACCGACCTGGTGGCTCACGAGGTCAGCTCTTACCGCCAGCTTCCGGTCAATCTTTACCAGGTTCAGTCGAAGTTCCGTGATGAAATCAGGCCGCGCTTCGGGCTCATGCGCGCCAAAGAATTCATCATGAAGGACGCCTACAGCTTCGATGTGGGCTGGGACGAGGCGGAAGTCAGCTACCAGGCGATGTACGAGGCGTACCGGCGGATTTTCAAGCGTTGCGGTTTGCGGACGAAAATCGTGGAGGCGGACACCGGGGCGATGGGGGGAAGCTCCTCGCACGAATTCATGGTGCTGGCCGATTCGGGCGAGGACGGTTTAGTCGAATGCACAAAGTGTTCCTATGCGGCAAACCTGGAGCGGGCGGAAAGCGCGACGGGCGTGGCGCCGGTTTTCGATGGCGCCGATCGCACACCCGAGGAAGTGGCGACGCCGAACCTGCGCACGGTGGCCGAAGTGGCGGCATTCTTCAAATCGCCGGCGGCGCGTTTGATGAAAACGTTGATCTATGTCGCGGACGGGAAAACGGTGGCGATCGTGGTCCCGGGCGACCGCGATGTAAACGAGATCAAGTTGCGCCGCGCGCTTTCGGCCGCTGCGGTCGCGCTGGCGGACGATGCGACAATCCAATCCGTTACAGGCGCTCCGGTCGGCTTCGCCGGTCCGGTGGGACTGAAGATCCCGGTGTATGCCGATGCAAAGGTGAAGGGGTATAAAGGTGCGGTCACAGGCGCCAACAAGAAGGATGCGCATCTGTCGAATGTGGACATCGAGCGCGACGTGAAAGTGGAGGCGTACCTCGATGTGACTTTTGCCCGAGACGGAGACGCTTGTCCCCGTTGCGGCGCGGTGCTGCAGGGCAAGCGCGGGATCGAGGTCGGCCACGTCTTCAAGCTGGGCACGAAGTACAGCGAACAACTGGGTGCGCTGTATCTTGACGCGGAGGGCAAGCAGCATCCGGCAATCATGGGATGTTATGGGATCGGTGTGACGCGTACACTGCAGGCGGTGATCGAGCAGCGTTTCGACAAGGACGGCATTATCTGGCCCGTGTCTGTTGCGCCGTATTCGGTTGAAGTGATGGTGGTTAATGCGCAGCATGAAGAGAGCATGAAGATTTCGCTGCAGCTCGTGGAAGAGCTGGAGCGCGACGGGTTGGATGTGTTGTTTGACGATCGCGACGAGCGGCCCGGCGTGAAGTTCAAAGACGCGGACCTGCTGGGGCTTCCCCTCCGGGTGAGCGTGGGGGAGCGTTCGCTTGCGAAGGGTGGAGTCGAGGTGCGGTTCCGGCATAGCGGCGAGGTGCGGATCGCGCCCGTGGCCGAGGCGGCGGGTTCTATCGGGCAATGGTTGAAGGAGTTGGGTGTGGTGAACGAGGAAGGGAGTTGACGCATGGCGCGAAGGTACCATGTTGAAGGGACCAAGACTTTTTTAATCTGGGCACTCGGACTTTTCCTGCTGTCGGTATGGTGCATCAAGGACGGGTGGTTTCCGGCCCCGTCAATCGAGGCGAGCAAGACTGCGACGGAGTTCGCGAATTTCCTTTTATTCAACAAGAGCATGGCCGTTATCACCATGATTGCATCGGCTGTTTGCGCTTATATTCATGTCGTGGTAAAGTGAAAATGCTTTATGGTTTGGAGATGGGATTGCTTTCCCCTTGACCATTCATGGGAGAGTCCTAATATCGCATCGGTAATAATTTACGCGGACACGGAAAGCGGTTGGTTGTGGGGGGGGTGCCCGCCTGCGTGAAGACGCAGAGAGGAGTCGAAACGTGGCTATGACAAAAAGAGATCTGGTGGTGCGGATTGCGGATGAGACGGGTCTGATCCAGCAGGATGTGTTTGCCGTGATCCAGAAGACGCTCGACTATATTGTCGAAAGTCTGGACAAGGGGGAGAACGTCGAGTTTCGTAATTTCGGAGTCTTCGAGGTGCGCCAGCGGAAGCAGCGCATCGGACGAAACCCCAACCGG
Source organism: uncultured Verrucomicrobiota bacterium (assembly GCA_964617565.1). Taxonomy (GTDB): domain Bacteria; phylum Verrucomicrobiota; class Kiritimatiellia; order CAIQIC01; family JAGNIJ01; genus JAKJGV01. The sequence goes on along the minus strand of CAZTYH010000004.1, from coordinate 18,816 downwards.
CCTGAGCAAGTTGTGACGATCCCCGCCCGCAAGGTCGTGAAGTTCAAGCCGGGCAAGATAATGAAGAAGATAATCACCGGGGCTTGATGCTTCAGATCGTTCCGCTGCATGACGACAAAAACCACCCAGCCCGTTCAGGGCATGTCCGACCTTGGACCGCCTGAAATCCATATCTGGCAGGAAATTGAACAGACGACCCGCCGGATCATGGCGCTGTACGGTTTCGAGGAAGTTCGCACTCCCATCGCGGAATATACGCAGGTCTTCACGCGCTCCATCGGCGATACGACAGACGTGGTGCAGAAGGAAATGTACACATTTGAGGATCGCGGCGGCCGGCAATTGAGCTTGCGTCCCGAGGGTACGGCCGGCGTCATGCGCTATGTGGCGGGTTTTGGGCCGGATGCGGCTGGCTTGCGGCTCTACTATGTAGGTCCCATGTTCCGGTGCGAGCGACCTCAGGCCGGACGTCGCCGCCAGTTTCACCAATTGGGAATCGAGGCCATCGGAGCGCCGAATCCCGCGGCGGATGTCGAGGCCATCGCGTTGCAGCAACACGTGTTCGCGGAGATCGGTCTCAAAGGATTGACTGTGGAAGTAAACACACGCGGCCTTCCCGATGATAGGGCAGCCGTGGCGAAAGGTCTGGCTTCGGCGCTGAAGCCGCATCTCGGTGCGCTGTGCGAGGATTGCCGTCGTCGTTACGAGACGAATATTCTGCGCATCCTGGATTGCAAGCAGCAGACGTGCGGCGAGATCGTGAAGTCTCTGCCGCCGGTAACGGATTTCATGTGCGACGAATCTCGCCGTTATCTTGACGAGGTCCTACGGCTCCTGGGCCGGCTGGAAATCGCGGTGAAAGTGAATCCGTTGCTGGTGCGCGGACTGGACTATTACGTGCATACGGTCTGGGAGACCCGTCATCCGGCGCTCGGTGCGCAGGACGCGTTGTCCGGCGGCGGCCGTTACAGGATTGATCTTGGCAGCGCGGCCGTGGAAGGAGTTGGTTTTGCGGCCGGTATTGAACGGCTGGTGACGGCGCTGGCCCATGATGCTTCGGGAGGGGCGCGGCGCTCGGGGCATGTCCCGATCTGGATTGTGTCGCATGGCGCTCGCGCGCTTGAGGAGAACATGGTTCTCGCGCAGGCCTTGCGCATGAGGGGCGTGGTTTGCGGAATAGACCTGGCGGGCCGCAGCATGAAGGCGCAAATGCGGGAAGCCAACAAGGCTTCGGCGGGGTGTGTCGTGATCCGGGGCGATCTCGAAATCGAAAAAGGTATCGTGGTGTTAAAGAACATGAAGGATGGCGCGCAGGAGGAACTGGATTTACCGGAAGCGATCGAGCGCCTTGTTTCGGCCGGTCGAGTGGAGGTTTTGAAGTCATGATGCGGACGCATACGTGTGGAGCGTTAAGAATCGGAGAGGTCGGGCAGCGGGTGGCGCTCTGCGGCTGGGTGGATACCGTGCGCGATCACGGCGGTGTGATCTTTATTGATCTGCGGGACCGTCATGGCGTGACGCAGGTGATTTTCGATCCCCGGGATTCGCGCGAGGCCTGGGACCTTTCGCAGACCACGCGCGGTGAATATGTCATTCGTATCGAGGGGCGGGTTGAGCCCCGTCCGCCGGATATGGCCAACCTGAAGTTGTCCACCGGCGAGATCGAGGTGCGATCCGATACCATTCAGATTCTGAATCGCAGCCAGACCGTGCCGTTTCCTTTGGACGACGAGGAGGGAACTCGCGTGTCCGAGGATCTGCGGCTGACATATCGTTACCTGGATCTACGTCGCCCTGCGATGCAGAAGAGCCTGTATCTTCGGCACAAGCTTCTGCAGACGACGAGGAACTATTTCGACGGACAAGGTTTCGTGGATGTCGAGACGCCGATCCTGACGAAGAGCACCCCGGAGGGCGCCCGGGATTATCTCGTGCCCAGCCGGCTGGTGCCGGGCTCATTCTATGCGTTGCCCCAGGCTCCGCAGCAATACAAGCAGTTGTTGATGGTGGCGGGCATGGACCGCTATTTTCAGATTGCCCGCTGCTTTCGCGATGAGGACTTGCGGGCCGACCGGCAGCCCGAGTTTACGCAGATAGATATCGAGATGTCGTTTATCGGGCCGGATGACATTTATGGGGTGATTGACGGCTTGCTTGCGGAGCTGATGAGGACGGCGGGCCTGGGAGAGATTTCTTTGCCGCTGCCCAGGATGACGTATGACGAGGCCATGAACCGATATGGCAGCGACAAGCCCGACCTTCGCTTCGGTATGCAATTGACAGACCTCTCGGACGTTTTCAAGGGAACGGCTTTCAAGGTTTTCGGCGGCGTGCTGGAGAAGGGCGGGGTGGTGAAGGCGATCAATGCGAAAGGCCTCGCCGCAGTTCCGCCAAGAATGATTGACGATTGGACCGTGATGGCCAAGGAGGCGGGCCTGGGCGGATTGGCTTACATTCGCGTTCAACCGGATGGCACATGGAAATCGCCGATCGTAAAATTCTTTTCCGACGAGGAGAAAGCCGGTCTGAGCTCGCGCATGGGAATTGAAGCCGGCGATTTGATTCTGTTTGCCGCGGACAAGATCTCCGTCGTGAACGTAGCGCTGGGGCGCTTGCGCCTGTTGGCCGGCGTAGCTGCGAAGGCGATTCCGGAGGATCGCTATGTCTTTACCTGGGTGACAGATTTCCCTCTTTTCGAGCGCGACGAGGAAGGGCGTCTTCAGTCCATGCATCATCCTTTCACATCGCCGCATCCCGAGGACCTGGGGTTGCTTGAAACGGAGCCGGGCAAGGTCCGTGCGCTGGCCTACGATATCGTTTTGAACGGTGTCGAGCTGGGTGGCGGGAGCATTCGTATTCATGATCCCGAACTCCAGGCGCGCTTGTTCCGGGTGTTGGGAATTCCGCAACAGGAAATAGAAGATCGGTTCGGTCACTTGATCAGGGCTTTGTCTTACGGCGCCCCTCCACACGGCGGGCTTGCGTTGGGGGCGGACCGGCTGGTCATGCTGCTTGCGGGTTGTGAATCTATACGTGATGTGATTGCGTTCCCGAAGACGCAGAAGGCGATGGACATGATGATGGCCGCGCCGTCGAAAGTGGACGCGCGTCAACTGCGGGATGTGCATCTGCAACTGAACCTGCCGACCGATGCTGCAGAGGGCTGAGAAAGCCTTGTAAGGGATGCATGGAATTAATCGCAAAGGGATTGACGTGTAATAATCATCATATATGATACCGGTATCACGCCTGGTTCATTCATGTTTGGAGGATGTTATGGATATGGGGAAAATTATTCCGGTTCTCGTCATTGTGTTTGCCGCAGAATTGGCCTTGGGAAATCTGCTTGATAATCCCGGCTTCGAATGGGAGCTGGGGCCGGAGAACTGGAGCGTTCGCTGGGGCAACGTGGGTGTCGAGTCATGGAACAATCCGCCCGAAGGGCATTTTGCCGCATATATCAAGGGCAAATGGGGTGGCGGTGCGGAGAATGGCGGTGTGATTCAGGTACTGCCGATCACTCCGGGCCTGACATATGTTCTGAAGGTGCGCCTCTATGTAGATAATGGGTGGACTGCGAATCGAAAAGAGTTGAAGTTGGAGTTTTTCGATGACGACGGGATATTGGTGAGAAGTTTTGCGGACGACTTGAAGGAGCTCAAGGAAGGGAAATGGGTCGTGATATCCCTTCAAGGAAATGCGCCGGAAGACGCGTCGCGCGCGCAGGTTGTCCTGGAGGCCGACGGGGTTGGGGATGAGGGGGTTCTCGGAGCCGATGCGTTTGAATTGATCGAGATCGTGAATAAGCGATAGCCCGTTTTTTGCCCAGCGCTGTTTGTTGGCCACTCGTGGCGAGACTGTTCACGGGCAGCCGCAACCAGAGTAGAAGACAACGACGAAACACGCGAAGGTCGCGGATAAGAAAGATGGATAGAAGACGGCCGTTTCGCTTGCTTTCCGCTTACGGCGCCTTGTCTTCTTTCGGCTTTTCTGCCTGTGCTTCGGCCGGTTCCGCCTCTTGTTTTTTCAGATAGGGCGGTTCGCCGGATCCGAAAACGCCCATCGCGCGAAACTTATCATATCGCTTGGCAAGCAGATCATCCGCGGGGAGTTTTTTCAGTTTCTGGAGATGCTTGAGAAGGTATTGTTTCAACATTTCGGCCATGGCTTTGGGATTCGAGTGCGCGCCGCCTGAAGGCTCCGGTATGATCTCATCCACCAGCCCTGCCGCCAACAGATCTTTCGAAGTGAGCTTGAGCGCTTCGGCTGCGCGATCCGCGTAAGCGCGATCTTTCCACAGGATGGCAGCGCAGCCTTCGGGCGAGATGACGGAGTAATAGGCGAATTCGAGGATCATCACGCGATCGCCGACCCCGATGCCCAGGGCTCCGCCGCTGCCGCCTTCGCCGATAATCGTGATGAGCATGGGGACGGGCAGCGAGAACATTTCGTGAATATTGAAAGCAATTGCTTCGGCGATGTGTCGCTCCTCGGAAACGATGCCCGGAAAGGCGCCCGGGGTATCTATCAGGGAGATGATCGGCACTCCGAATTTGGCGGCCAGCTTCATCAGGCGCAATGCCTTTCGATATCCTTCCGGATAGGGGCAGCCGAAATTGCATTCGAGATTGCTCTTGGTGTCGCGGCCTTTCTGTGTCGCGATGAACATTACGGGTTCCTTGTCCACACGGGCAAAGCCACCGATGATTGCCCGGTCGTCCGCGAAGCCCCGGTCGCCGTGCAGTTCGACAAAATCCGTGGAAATAGCCTTGATATAATCAACGGCGTAGGGTCGGAGAGGATGTCGCGAGACCTGGACGCGTTGCCACGGCGTGAGGTTGCGATAAATCTCCTGTCGCGTTTCGTCTATTTTCTTCTGCATGCGGTCCACTTCGAGCGACACATCTATATTCTGCGTCTTGCTGAAGTTCTGCAGCTCCTGGAGTTTCTTCTCGAGCTCGATGATCGGTTTTTCAAATGGCAATGCGTACGGCGGCACGGTTTCTCCTCCAGTCAAATCATTCTTTGATGGTTACCGGTGTACCTTCCGGAACGAGCGTGAAAAGCTCTTCGACCTCTTCGTTCAACAGCCGGATGCAACCGGCGCTGGCCTGCTTGCCGATCGTGTCCGGTTCCCATGTCCCGTGTATCCCATAGCCCGGTATATTCAATGAAAGCCAGTGCGTCCCAAGCACGTTTTCCGGATCGCCGAAAGGCACCGGTTTTCCGTCGGGCCGCCACCATGTCGGCTGGGCGATCTTTTCAGTGATTATGAAATCGCCGACCGGCGTGCGTCCGAACTCGCCCGTGCCGACGCGATAGCGCTTGAAGAAGCGGTCATTGAGATAAAGATCGAGGATATTATCCGTCTTGCTGACCTGGATGGAAAACTTGCCGCCGAAAATCCGCATGCGATCATTCACGCGGATAATGGACCCGGAGATGCGGTTGCCCTTGCGCAAGGCGTCTACCGTGGTGTTGAACCGGCGCGCCAGCACGACAAGCGAATCGCCCGGTTGCACCGTGTATTCTGTTTTTTCAGGCATGGCGCGGGGGCTTAAAACGAGTTCGACATTAACCTCGCCGAGCAACTGCATCGCTTCTTCGCGCGCAACCGGATTGGTGGATGAATCCAGGATTGCGAAAGCTTTTTC
>CAZTYH010000004.1:3354-13062 GCA_964617565.1 uncultured Verrucomicrobiota bacterium | reverse complement strand
ACGTAAAGTTCCTGGGTCATATCAACGCTTCAAGATCTCTTATGACGAGACTCATTGAAGGGTAACGATCGGCGGGATTCTTCGCAAGGCATTTGAGGATCAGGTTTTCGACGGCCACGGGAATGGCAGAATTATGCTGCCTTGGCCGGGTAGGCGGAATCGCCGGATCAACTTGCGCGGCCCGTACCTGCTCGATCTTGTCTCCCTCGAACGGCTTGTGGTAGGTCAGCATTTCATAGGCTGTGACGCCAAAGCTGTAGATATCCGATTTTTCATCCACGATCCGCGTGGTCAATGTTTCGGGGGAGATGTAGGAAGGCGTACCGGGGAGTTGACGGATCTTCTTGAAGAACCTCTTTGTACGAACAGCGAGGTCGAAATCAATCAATACCAGGTGCCCGTCATTGCGGATCAGGATGTTTTCAGGCTTCACATCGAGGTGCAAGTATCCGCGGTTATGGATGAAGAGCAGGGCTTCGGCGAGCTGACGCATGAGGGAGAGTACATTATCCGTGAGCAGGGGATCGCGGTACAGGATCAAATCGCGCAGTGTACGTGACTCGATGAATTCAATGACCATGAAGGGAACGCGGCCTTCCATGCCGGTTTCAATCAGCTTGATGATGTTGGGGTGATTCAATTGGCTGATGACTTCAGCGCTGTGGAAGAAAGTCTTTCGGGCACCCCATCTTTTAGCCCACTCATCGGTGAGGCAGCGGATTACGACGCGGTTTTGTTGCTTATCCAACGCGACATACAGCCGGGTCATTCCGCCGCCTGCGAGCGCTCGCACAATTGAGTATCCGGCAAACTCACGAGTTGTCATGGCCTTGACGATAGCGAAGCGCCCGGCTTTGCGAAAGCAAAAAAACGCAACTCCTTTAATCAAGGGCAAATGGTCCATTGCCGAACTTGAACCGGACGCGGGTGCTGGGATACTGTACGGCCTCGCGACGAAAGGTCGAGATGAAGCCTGACAGACAAAGAAATGACGGGATGAAGGGGGGCGGACAAACTCTTGCATGGCTGCTTGGCGTTCTGCTCATAGCCTTGTTGCTGGGTGCGGCGCTTGGCCCCGCGATATTCAATACGGCGATCCGCGTTGGCCGGAATGTGCCGGCACTGGAATGGTTGCGCGATGTTGAGTTTGAGCGCGTGGTATCGCGCGTGGTTACAGTTTCGGTCATCCTTCTGGGCCTGCTTACGCTTCGCTGGAGCGGTTTGCGCGGGCTCCGGGATGTAGGGTATCCTCGCCGCGCGCATCGGCTGCGCCCCGTTTTGTGGGGCGTATGCATCGGCGTCCTGTCCATGGCCCTGACCGTTGGCCTTGGTTTTGCCATGAAGGCTTACGCATTGAGCGAGGATTGGATGTCCGCGCTGATCGGCGGGTTGATCCCGGCGCTTGTCGGCGCACTGCTGATCGGGCTCATCGAAGAAGGTTTTTTTCGCGGCGTTCTCTTCGGAACGCTGTCGCGAAAAGTGGGATTCCGGGGAGGGGCTGTTCTTTCAAGCCTGATTTTCTCCCTTGCACATTTCTTGAAGCCCGAGGCTCCTTACAGCGTGGTCTACGGACATGCCTCTTCGGGTTTTGCCCTGGCCGCGTCCATCTTCAGTCGTCTTGATTTCACCTGGAACAGCTTTCCGTTTTCGCTGAATCTCTTCATGATGGGCATGGTGCTTTGCGTCTTTTGCCGCCGGGCTGGCGACGTCTATTTTGTTGCCGGACTTCACGCCGGATGGGTCTGGGTTCTTCAGACGGGCAGTGCGATGATGGTTCGAACCGATCCCGGGCATCTCCTCTGGCTGTTTGGTCCGACGGCCCTTGTCTCGAAGGGCTATCTCGCGCTTTTCATGCTGACTATTTTCTTCGTTGTTGCGATCTGTATGGCGCCACGGCGCGACGTTGAGCCTCCTGTGCGGTGAACCCTCCATGATCTTTCGCACGCTCCTTGATTTGCTTTATCCCCGTGTCTGCGCGGGATGTGGCGGCCCTGTCGGTGGCGATGATTCGCATGTCTGCTGGGACTGCTTGTCCGCGATACAGTATGTCACCGATCCATACTGTTCCTTGTGTGGCGATCCTGTCTTCGGCCGGGTTGATGAAGCATTTGTCTGCTATACCTGCTCGTCCCTAACCCCTCATTTCGAAAGCGCGAGATCGGCCGCGCGTTACCAGGGACCGCTCCAGGAAATGCTCCGGTGTTTTAAATACCGCAAAGGCATGTGGGCGTCTGCCGATATCGCGCGGCTCCTCCTGGCGTGCATTCATAACCATTATGATCCGGTCGCCATTGACTCGGTCGCGTTTGTGCCTCTTTATCCGTCCAGGCAGCGCAAGCGGGGCTACAACCAGGCAGAAGTACTCGCAACCGTCGTGGCCCGCAGCCTCGGAAAACCCTTGTTGCGGCGTTGCCTGGCGCGCGTCCGGCCGACACCCTCGCAAACGGGTTTGACAGCCAAGGCACGTGCCTCTAACGTGGAGCATGCTTTCAAGGTCCGCAGGAGACGGCTTGTGGAGAGCCGTTCGGTGTTGCTTATAGATGATGTCATGACAACTGGCGCGACAGTAAACGAATGTGCCCGCGTCCTGAAAGAGGCGGGAGCCTCGCAGGTTCGCGTGGCGACGGTTGCGCGCGGATAACCGGGAGTTTTTAAAGAATGCCTCTTTTCGGTAAGAAAAATTATTCCACGGTGAAGATCCGCAAGCGCGACATCCCAAACGGTTTGTGGGTGAAGTGTCCGTCCTGCACCGAGATCGTCTTCAAGCAGGAACTGGAGTCCAAGGCGAACGTCTGCCCGAAATGCGGATACCATTTTCAGATCGGACGCATGGAACGCCTCAAGCTGCTCACGGAGCCGGATTCCTTCGAGGAATGGGATGCCGAACTGTACAGCGTGGATACGTTGGGCTTTACTGGAACCGCCTCGTATGTCAGCAAGCTCGCCGACAATATCAGGAAGACGGGATCCAGGGATGCGATCCTTTGCGGCAAGGCCAGAATGGGGTCGCACGACATCGCTTTGGGCATTATGGAGTTTGCCTTTCTTGGCGCGAGTATGGGCTCCGTGGTGGGCGAAAAGATCACACGCCTGCTGGAGCGCGGAACGAAGGAAGGGCTGCCGGTGATTATCATTTGCACGTCCGGAGGCGCGCGCATGTATGAAGGCATGCTGAGCCTCATGCAAATGGCGAAAACGAGCGCGGCTGTCGCGCGGCACGGCCAGGCCGGACTACCTTATATAAGCGTTCTGACGCATCCGACCACCGCCGGCGTGATGGCCAGTTATGCCACGCTTGGCGATGTCATTGTCGCGGAACCCGGCGCGCTGATCGGCTTTGCCGGTCCGCGCGTGATCAAGGAAACGACACAGCAGGATCTGCCCGAAGGATTCCAGCGATCGGAATTCCTCCTGAAGCACGGACTTCTCGACATGGTGGTGCCGCGCCAGGAGTTGAAGAAGACGTTGATCACGCTGCTCGATTTCATGATGGCGCGCGCTCCGCAGGAAACTTCCGCGTAAACGCGGAACTCCGGCGGGCAGATTGCGGAGTGGTGTCGGCGGGAGATTCTTCCTTGAATGCCGGGTGCAGATCTTCATTATCCGAAAGGCTGACGTGTCTTTTTGCCCGCACGGCCGCGGGCGTGAAGTTCGATCTCGATGTCACGCGTGCGCTCCTCGAGCGTCTCGGCAATCCACATCAGGCCCTGCAGTTCGTTCATGTCGCGGGGACCAACGGCAAGGGTTCGGTTTGTGCGATGGTTGAATCCGTTTTCCGCGCGGCCGGATATCGTACCGCGCTCTACACCTCGCCTCACATGGTGCGATTCAACGAGCGGATTCGCGTTGAAGGCCGCGAAATTTCCGATCAGGAACTCGCGGATCTGTTCGACCTCGTGGATCCGCATGACCAGTCGCTGGCCGCGGCGCCCGGCGGGCGGGAAACGACCTTCTTCGAACTGACCACCGTGATGGCGTTCGAATATTTCCGCCGACAGGGCGTACAACTTGCCGTGCTTGAGACGGGGATGGGCGGGCGCCTCGACGCGACCAATGTCGTTGATCCGCTGCTATCCGTGATCACCCGCATCGGGATCGAGCACCGCGAATACCTGGGCGATACTCTCGAACAGATCGCGGGAGAAAAGGCGGGCATCATCAAGCCCGGGCGCGCGGTCATCTGCGGAGCCATGGATCCCGCGGCCCGCGCCGTCATCGAGGAGACAGCCGCGCGGCGAAACGCTCCGTTTGTTTCCGTGGAAGAAACGGTTTCCGTGCGGCGCGTCGGACGGCCTTCGCTATCCGGTCAAAAGGTGAAAGTCGAAACGGAGAACGCAGCGTACCCTCCGGTGACGCTTCCCCTTGCCGGTTCTTACCAGCTTGAAAATGTTGCCACGGCCGTTTCGGCCGTGGAATACCTGTCGCAGGCAACGGCATTCAACGCGGACGAAGGCGCGATCAGGCGCGGGCTTGAATCGGTGGCGTGGCCGGGCCGTTGCCAGGTGCTCTCCGACCATCCTCCCGTTCTTCTCGATGTCGCGCACAACCCGGATGCGGCACGGGCGCTGGCCGCCGCGCTGCGGGAAGTCGCCGGTCGGCGCAAAGTGATTCTCGTGTTCAGCCTTCTGGCCGACAAGGATTGCCGCGGGGTCTTGAAGGAACTCGCGCCGGTGGTGACCCGCTGTATTGTTGTGCAGCTTCACACCGCCCGCGCGATGCCCGCGGATGCGCTTCTTGCATGCGTGAAGCAGGCGGGAATTGAGTGCTCGATTTTGCCGTTGGCCGATGCGCGCACGGAAGCGATTGAGTGGGCGCGCGAACACGACGGAGTTGTTTGCATCGCGGGATCGCTGTATCTTGCAGGAGAAGTGTTGGGGATCAATAAAGAACATTGAAGTTCGGAGGGCGTTGATCTTAATTCGAAGTTCAGCGTTCAATGTTGAATGTTCGATGTTCGTCAAATGTCCGGAGAATCTCGTGAGCAGAAAGAATCCTGAAATCGAAGTCATTGCACGTGGTGTGATGGTGAAGGACGGAATGTTGCTGGCATGCCGGAACGTGCGGCGGGGAAACCTCTATCTGCCCGGCGGGCACGTGGATTTCGGCGAATCGGCGCGCGCGGCGCTGGAGCGCGAGGTGATGGAGGAAATGGGGTTGCGTTCGCGCGCCGGAAAATTTCTCGGTGTCTGCGAGTACACGTACAAACGGAAGGGGCGTGTGACCTGCGAGGTCAATTTCGTCTTCGAATTGCGTATCCCCGCCCTGAAGCCATCCTCCCGCGTACGTTCGCGCGAGAAGAAACTGGCATTCGATTGGGTGCCGGTGAAGGATCTGAAGAAATCGAAACTGCTGCCGGATATCCTGCGGCCGTGGCTGGTGCGGCGGATTGGCCAGAGCGTTCCCGCGGATATGTGGATCGGGAATTACAAACGGTGATTACATGGCCGATGACGTCATGGATGCCTTGGATTTGGACCGCCTGCTGAATCAGCATCCGGCGGATATAGCCGCTGCGTTGCCCTCGCTTGATAGCGCGGTCGCGGTGGAACTCCTTCATCGTCTTTACCTTCAGAAAAAAGCGGGCCCGACGCTTCGCGAGATGACACCCGTCTCGGCGGCCGAATTATTTTCCAAAATAGATGAGCCCGAAGCGGCGACCATTGTCGGAAGAATGGCGCCAGATGATGCGGTGGACATCCTTGGCAAACTGCCGGAAAAAATCTCGCAGGATATTCTTGGGCGGCTGGATCAGAAACTCGCAGCCTCGTTGCGTGACCTGATGCAGTATTCCCCGGAAACCGCCGGCGGTATGATGACACCCGATGTCGTGGCCATTTCCGCCGACCTGACATCCGAAGAGGCGATCCGTCGTCTTCGCGAAGTAGCGGCCACGACGGAGTCGGTCAATTACGTTTATGCCGTAGATGCCGGAAACCGCCTGTTGGGTGTGATCGTGCTGCGTGACCTGATCCTTGCGCGGCCCGAAAAGAGGATCAGGGATATCATGCGGCCTGAAGTCGTTTCGCTTCCGTCCTCCATGCCGCAGGAAGATGTCGCGCACATGTTTGACAAGCATCACTACATGGCCTTGCCCGTGGTGGATAGTGAGGGGCGGTTGCTTGGCGCGGTGACCGTGGACGACGTGATTGATGTCCTGCGCGAGGAGACGACGGAGGACATCCTGCGCATGAGCGGTATTCCTTCCGGCGAAGAGCATCCGCTCGAAGCACCACGTTCTTCGATCAAAAAGCGGCTGCCCTGGATGATGCTGAACATGTTATTGAATCTTGTTGCGGTATCTTCGGTTGCGCTTTTCGAGTCCACCATAGCACAGCTTGCCTTCCTCGCCGTCCTGATGCCGATCATTTCGGATATGGGCGGAAATGTCGCCAATCAGGCCATGGCGGTCATAATTCGCGGAATGGCGGTGGGGCAGGTGAAGTGGGATCAGCTTGGAATGGTTGTGCGCAAGGAGTTCAGTGTCGGTGTTATCAATGGGCTGGTGTTGGGTATACAGCTCAGTATCATAACGTGGATATGGCGCGGCAATATCTGGCTGGGCCTGGTGGTTGCATGTGCGCTTTGGCTCAACACGATGGTTTCCACCATCATTGGCGCGACGTTCCCGTTTCTGGCCAAGCGCATGGGATTAGATCCCGCGATGATGTCGGCTTCCATCGTCACCACGATCACCGACCTCACCGGATTCTTCCTCTTCCTCGGCATGGCCACAGCCGTGTTGCGGTTTGTGCTGTAAGCCTGTGGTCCGTCACCTGAAGCCATCTCACCTTAATCCGCAATGCTTGATCCATTGCGCGACGCCCCCTATACTGCGTCTCCAATGAACGCGAAGTATTCACAGGATGCGGACAAAATTGATGTGCGGTACGTGGCGCACCTGGCGCGGTTATACCTCAGCGATGAGGAGGCGGTTTTGTTCCAGGGACAACTGGAGCAGATTCTTGAGCACGTCAAACAGCTCAACGCGCTGGAGGTCGAAGGGGTCGAACCCACCGCGCACGCGATCCCGGTCCATAACATCTTTCGTGCGGACGAGCCGCGGGAGAGTCTTGACCATGAAAAAGTCATGGCCAACGCGCCGCACGCGCGGAATGGCCAGTTCGTAGTTCCAAAGATTGTCGAGTAATCCCATGGCGGCACTTCACGAAATGACATTATGCGAAGCGGCGGATGCGCTGGCCCGCGGTCAGTGCAGTTCCGTCGAGCTGGTGAAGTCCGTCCTCGCTTCCATCGCGTCGGAAGACCCGAAAATTCACGCTTACCTCGTCGTGAACTCCGACGATGCGCTCGCGCAGGCGGCCGCGGCGGATAAAGCGCGCGCGGACGGAAAAGGTGGAACGCTGCTGGGCGTTCCAATCGCGGTGAAAGACGTGCTGAATGTGCGCGGCCAGTCCTGCACCTGCGGTTCCAGGATTCTGAAAGGTTATACGTCGCCCTACGACGCGACCGCGATTGCGCGTCTTCGCGCGGAAGGCGCGGTGTTCCTCGGCCGGTTGAACATGGACGAATTCGCGATGGGGTCGAGTACCGAAAACTCGGCGTACGAGGTCACGCGCAATCCGTGGAATCTCGATCACGTACCCGGTGGCTCCAGCGGCGGGTCTGCGGCGGCCGTGGCCGCGCGCGAGGCGATCGCCGCGCTCGGCACCGACACGGGCGGTTCGATCCGTCAGCCCGCATCGTTCTGCGGATGCGTCGGACTCAAGCCCACCTACGGCCGCATTTCGCGTTACGGACTTGTCGCTTACGCATCGTCGCTGGACCAGATCGGGCCGATCACGCGCGACGTGCGCGATGCCGCAACGTTGCTGCAAATCATGGCCGGAGCGGATTCGATGGATTCCTCATCGCTTCGCGCGGAGGTGCCCGATTATCGCGCCGCGCTGAAAGACGATCTCAAGGGAATGAAGCTGGGCCTTCCAAGAGAATACTTTATTAAAGGTATGGACCCCGAGGTCGAGACGGCGGTTCGGGCGGCGGTGGAACGGTGCCGCGAACTGGGCGCGGAGGTCGTGGAGATCAGCCTGCCGCACACACCTTATGCCATCGCGACATACTATGTCATCGCCACGGCGGAAGCGTCGGCCAACCTGGCGCGTTTTGACGGTGTACGTTACGGCGCGCGCGTGGAGGGCGAGGACCCGATTGACCTCTATGGAAAAACGAGGGCGGCCGGCTTCGGCACGGAAGTCAAGCGGCGCATCATTCTCGGAACGTATGTGCTCAGCAGCGGCTATTACGATGCGTATTACCTGCGCGCGCAGAAAGTACGCACGTTGATCCGGCGCGATTTCGAGGAGGCGTTCAAGACGTGCGACGCGATCCTGACACCGGTCGCACCGACGGCGGCGTACCGAATCGGCGAGAAGACCGGCGACCCGGTGCAAATGTATCTCGGCGATATCTTTACGGTGACGGCGAATCTTGCGGGGATCTGCGGCGTTTCCGTGCCGTGCGGATTTACCTCGAAGAAGTTGCCGGTCGGCCTGCAAGTCCTCGGCCCGGCACTGGGCGAGGAGAAGGTATTGAGGACAGCGTATGCGTTTGAAAGGAGCGGAATTGGGGATTAGAGATTGGAGATTATGGATGAGATTCCCAATAACTAATAACCAATAACTAATAACCAATCTACCAATCCCCAATGCCCTACACAGCCTCCATAGGCCTTGAAGTACACGTCCAGCTCAAGACGCGAACGAAGATCTTCTGCGGATGCCGGAACGAGTTCGGCGGCGAGCCGAACACGTTTGTGTGTCCGGTATGTCTCGGGTATCCCGGCTCGATGCCGACGGTGAACGAGGAGGCGATCCGGCTGACGGTGATCAGCGGCATGATGATCGGTTCACGCATCAGCGAGTACAGCAAGTTCGACCGGAAGAACTACTTCTATCCGGATATGCCGAAAAACTACCAGATTTCGCAATACGACAAGCCGTTGTGCGTTGGCGGCTCGGTGAACATCGCGGTCGGCGGGGTTCAGAAGACGATCGGCGTGACGCGCATTCATCTCGAAGAGGATGTCGGCAAGAACATGCATTTCGAGACTTCGAGCGGAGTGGATTTCAACCGCGCGGGCACGCCGCTGATGGAAATTGTTTCGGAGCCTGATCTCTCCACGCCCGAAGAGGCATTCGAATACCTCCTTGCGCTGAAGCAGATTCTCGTTTACGGCGGCGTGAGCGAGTGCAATCTCGAGCAGGGGAATATGCGGTGCGACGTCAACGTGAGCGTGCGCCCGGAAGGGTCCGACAAGCTCGGCACGAAGGCCGAGATCAAGAACATGAACACCTTCAAGGGAGTGCGCGCGGCGCTTCAGTATGAAATCCGGCGCCAGATCGGCACGCTTGAAAAAGGCGGGCAGATCGTGCAGGAGACGCGCCGCTGGAATCCGGACGCAGGCGTCACGGAAAGCATGAGGTCGAAGGAGTATGCGCACGACTATCGTTATTTTCCCGAGCCGGACCTGATGCCGGTGGTGATTGCCGGGAGCCAGCTTGTCGAATGGCGGAAGCAGATCCCCGAACTGCCGCAGGCGCGGCGCGAGCGTTTTGTGGCCGAATATGGGATTCCCGAGTATGACGCCGGCGTACTGGTGGCGGACAAGGTCGTGGCCGATTTCTATGAGGAGACGGCCCGGCTGAGCGGCAATGCGAAGGCCGCGTCGAACTGGGTGATGACGGACGTGTT
>CAZTYH010000004.1:0-3254 GCA_964617565.1 uncultured Verrucomicrobiota bacterium | reverse complement strand
CCCGGCTGAGCGGCAATGCGAAGGCCGCGTCGAACTGGGTGATGACGGACGTGTTGCGATGCCTTTCGGAAAAAGAGATGGAGCTTGCCCAGGCGCCGATCACCCCGCGGGCCCTGGCTGATCTGATCAAGCTGGTGGACGTAAAAACGTTGAATATACCGCGTGCGCGGGAGGTTTTTGCGATCCTGTTCGAGCAGGGCGGGGATCCGGCGGCGATTGTGAAGGAACGCGGCATGGCGCAGGTGAGCGATACGGGCGCGATTGATGCGTTTGTGGAGCAGGCGATCGCGGCGAACGCAAAATCGGTTGAGGATTTCAAGGCCGGCAAGACGGCGGCGCTGCAGTTCCTGGTGGGGCAGGTCATGCGCCTCAGCAAAGGTAAGGCGAATCCACAGGTGGTGCAGGAGGCGTTGAGGAAGATGTTGGTTAGGGATTAGAGATTGGAGATTGGGAATTAGACTTCCAATAAACAAATCTCAAATTGACCAATCAAACCGTTTTCCCGCCCGTTGACACTTGGAATTGCGACGTGATATTGTTCCGACGTATAAACAGCCGAGGCGGGCCGCCTTATACTTTCGTTCGAAGGAGCAGAGGCCTTTGACTGCAAACGACGAATACATTCTCGAGATACTGGAGAGTGTCGGGCTTATTTCCCGCGAACAGGCCAGTGAGGCGCGCGCGATTGCGGGGCAGGAAGACAAGAGCGTCGTAGATGTTCTCGCACAGCGGAACGTCGTTTCAAAAACGGATATTCTCAAAACGCTCGCCAGCCAGTTCGGCATGGAAATGATTTCGCTGACCGGGCTTGATATCCCGCAGGAAGTGCTCGACCTGGTTCCCGGCGAAGTGGCGCGCCGCTACAAAATTGTTCCCGTCTTCAAGAACGACAGCATGCTGACCGTCGCGCTCAGCGATCCCCTGGATGTCGAGACGCTGGACAGTCTGCGCTATATTCTCAAGTGCAACGTTGAAGGTGTCGTGGCGCCGGCCGAGGAAATCGAGACGGCCCTGAACCATTACTACGCCTATTCCGGCGGGTCCGTTGAATCCATGCTGGAGGAGATCACCGAAGGGACCGTGGCGTTGCCGGGCGATGCGATGAAGGCGCTGTCGGTGGAGAGCGATGTCACCGAAGCGGATGCTCCGATCATCAAGCTGGTCAGCTTGATCATTCTCGAAGCGTTCCGCAGCCGCGCGTCCGACATTCATCTTGAACCGCTGGCGAAGAAGTTCCGCGTCCGTTACCGCGTTGACGGCGTACTGCACGAAGTGGACAGTCCGCCCAAGAAGCTGCAGTCCGCGATCATCAGCCGCGTGAAGATCATGGCCAACATGAGCATCGCGGAAAAGCGCGTGCCGCAGGACGGCCGTATCCAGATCAACGTCATGGGCCGCGATCTGGACCTTCGCGTGTCTTCCATTCCGTCGAATCACGGCGAGAGCATCGTGATGCGTATTCTCGACAAGCAGGGCCTCATGCTCGGCCTTCCACAACTCGGGTTCCTGTCCGATGACCAGCAGACCTTTGAGCGACTGATCGGGCTTTCCGACGGTATTCTGCTGGTGACGGGCCCGACGGGTTCCGGCAAAACGACGACGCTGTACGCGTGTCTCAACTACATCAACCGTCCGGACCGCAAGATCATCACGGTGGAAGATCCTGTCGAATACCAGATGTCCGGCATCAACCAGGTTCATGTCCGCACGGACATCGGGCTCACTTTTGCCGCAGCGCTCCGATCCATTCTGCGTCAGGCGCCGAACATCATCATGATCGGTGAAATTCGCGACATGGAAACGGCGGAAATCGCCGTGAATGCGTCGCTGACCGGTCACCTGGTTTTCAGCACGCTTCACACAAACGATGCGCCGAGCGCGGTGATCCGGTTGATTGATATCGGGGTGAAACCGTTCCTTGTTGCGTCTTCCACGCGCGCGATCATGGCCCAGCGTCTCGTGAGGAAAATCTGCGAGAAATGCAAGGACGAGGTGAAGCCGTCGGAAACGGAGTTGCGCATGCTTGGCCCGATGGCGGGTCAGTTCGAGCAGTCCCAGCTGTTCCGGGGCAAGGGCTGCACCGACTGCAACTTCACCGGCTACCGGGGCCGACTGGGTATTTTTGAAATCTTCCTTGTGAATGATGAAGTGCGGCACATGATTTTCGAACACGTTTCGGCATCGGAACTCCGTCTCAAGGCGCGCCAAATCGGTATGCGGACGCTGCGCGAAGACGGGTTGCGCAAGGTCATTGCGGGCGTCACGACGCTGGACGAAGTGTTTCGCGTAACCATGGGAGACGTGGACTGATATGGGCATGACTCGTACATCCGATATTTCGATGAGCGACCTGCTTCAGCTCGTCGTGGACGAAGGCTCCTCGGACCTGCATCTTGCGGTGGGGGCGCCGCCGGTCCTGCGTATTCACGGCTCATTGCAGCCGTTGGATGCCGACCCGCTCCGCCCGGAAGACACCGAGCGGCTCATGAAGAGCATCACTTCCGAGGACCACCTGCACAAGGTGCGCGAACAGGGTGGCACCGACTTCGGCTTCGGTTTCGGAGACGCCGCGCGTTTCCGCGTGAGCGTATTCAAGCAGAAGGGCTATATCGGCATCGTGCTCCGCCAGATTCCCTCGAAGCTGATGACCCTCGAGGAGATCGGCCTGCCGCCGCAGGTGAAGGACCTTTTGTTCAAGCCGCGCGGCCTGATCCTGGTGACCGGTCCGACCGGTTCGGGCAAAACGACGACGCTCGCGAGCATGATCAATATCATCAACGAAGAGCGCGATTGCCACATCATCACGATCGAAGACCCGATCGAATATTATCACGTGCACAAGCGCAGCGTGGTGACCCAGCGCGAGATCGGGGTGGACGTGCCGACATTCAAGGAGGCGCTGCGGCGCGGCCTGCGCCAGGACCCGGACGTCATACTCGTCGGTGAAATGCGCGACCTCGAGACGATGGAAGCCGCCATCACGGCGGCGGAAACGGGCCATCTCGTGTTCGCCACCCTGCACACGACGGGCGCCGCGCGTACGGTGGATCGTATCGTGGACGCGTTCCCGACCGACCAGCAGGAACAGATCCGCACACAACTTTCGTCCAGCGTCGAGGCGGTTATCTCCCAGCTGCTGCTGGTGCGGGCGGATAAACCCGGCCGCGTGGCCGCTTTTGAGTTCATGCAGGCGACGCCTTCGATTCGTTCGCTGATTCGCGACAACAAGACGTTCCGCATTACCTCGGATATCC
>CAZTYH010000003.1:13665-68947 GCA_964617565.1 uncultured Verrucomicrobiota bacterium | reverse complement strand
CAAGGACCGGCTATCGTTGGTAGTACTTTCGAGCGGCGTCCAAGAAGGACGACCACTTTTCCCGGGCGGCTCTTCTACTCCACCTTGATCTCCAGCACTCTCGGGACGCGTACGGCATCTTCCTCGTCCGGCAAAAACTCAACCCAGAGATACTGAAGTTCGCACGGCCCGCCCGATAGCGCTTCGTCCAAGTCAAACCATTCAAATCCATCCCGGCTTGCGAGCAGCGCCGTGTTTTTAACCGAGTCCGCATCGAACAGAATGTGAACATCGGAAGCAAACATCGAGCGCGGATACCCCAGCGACAGCCACCATCTTTTGGCTCCCGCGTTCCCAATCCACGCCGTCGAGATATCGCCATCCACCGCGTTTTTCCCGCCATGACTTTCATCCCAGTTGCCGCTGGTCCAGGCTTCCGGCGGCGGCGACATGGTTGACTGCAAGCTGTAGGCCATCGCACCAATACTGGGCGTGATTTCAATCGCATTTACGAAAGCGCCGCCCTTCTTCGGTGTGAACTTCAACTGCAACCCGTTTCCATTCACCACCGTGTCGAACTCTTTTACAATGGCACGGTCCCGACCTCCTGCGGCCGCAAAGACATCAAAGCTTTTCAAAACCCTCACCCCTTCAATATGCACGTCGAATTGAATCATTCCTTTAGAGGTGGCATAGATGTCCGCAAAATGCAGGCGAACCTTGCAGGGTCCCGGCTGAACGCCTGGGAAGCTGTAATTCATCACTGCCGGAGCAAATACCCCGCGAATGCTTTGCATAACTTTTTGAGGAATCGCGCCTACATTCTTGATGGTCCTGTTGACCGCATATTTGGTCGTGCCGGACCCGAAGCCGAAATCTTTTATCCATATTCTCTGCTTGATGCCCCCGGCATTTATTCTAGAGGTCGGATCGGCCATTTTTATCAGCCAGTAATCGTTTTTAAACGAGCCCCACGAATTCTCTGTCTTATCTCCGCCGATACCGGATTCGGAATAGCCGCCAAAAATGAAAGAGCCATCCACGCATTGATCCAGACTCAGAAACTGATCCCAATTGGCTCCCCCGAATCGCCGATCCCATTGCTTCGCTCCACTGTCCGACATTTTGACGATCCAGTAGTCCACATTGCCCCGCGTCGGCTCCGTTATATCACCCTCCTGGTCCGACGTGGTCATGCCGCCGACCACATAACCGCCGTCTATTGTCTGCCTGATATCGTAGGCCCACTCCCATCCCGTTGCACCAAAGGCTTTATCCCATTGCTTGTTTCCGGCTGCGTCAACCTTGACAACCCAAAAGTCCCGGCCACCACGAGGTGTGTCCGTCCTGTCGCCTCCAATCGGCGAGTCGGATGTGCCTGCCAGAATATAGCCGTCATCCGCTGTCGGACGTATGCTCATGAGCCGGTCGTCGCCGCCACCGCCAAATCGTTTGTCCCATTGCTTCACACCTGTGGAACTTATCTTCACAATCCAGAAGTCATTGCTGCCACGCGACGCTTCCGACTTGTCGCCACCAATCCCTGAGTCGGAATACCCAGCCAGGAGGTAACCCCCATCCGAAGTCAGGCACGCACTTCTTAACGCTTCATTGCCGCTGCCGCCATATCGCTTGTCCCATTGCTTGACGCCATTGGTGGTCGTCTTTACAACCCAGAAGTCGTTGCTCCCTCGCGACGATTCCGACTTGTCGCCGTTCAATCCCGAGAGAGAGTGCCCGGCAAGGAAATATCCGCCGTCCGGCGTTTGCAGAACACTTCTCAGCTCATCAGAATCAGTTCCACCAAAACGCTTGTCCCACTGCTTCGCCCCGTTACTCGCGACCTTCACGATCCAATAGTCGCCCTGCCCCCAATGACTTTCCGTTTTATCGCCGTTAATGCCGGTGGTAGATTGTCCGCCAACAATGTAACCGCCATCGGCTGTTTGCCGGATTGAATAGGCATAGTCGCTGCCATTGCCGCCAAATCTCTTGTCCCACTGCTTCGCTCCGTTTGTATTCACCTTAACAAGCCAGTAATCGTTTACGCCCCATGTTGGTTCCGTTCTGTTCCCCGACACGCTCGACATTGAATATCCGGCGGCAATGTACCCGCCATCTGATGTCTCCAGTACAACCTGGCAATAGTCGTTCGAAGTGCCGCCGAACCGCCGGTCCCAGATTTTCTGCCCCCAGCATTGAAAGGTCCACGCCGTGCACAATACAACTATGGTCAGTAATCGAGGCGGTCTCATCAAAGGTCTCCTTGCAGAAAACTGTTCCCGTGTAACGTCCTTATGCTGTTAAGCTTAAAGCAATCGCAGGGCGGCATCAAGAGAGGAATCGGACTGGACGCCGATTATTTGACATCCACTTCCAGCACTCTCGGGACGCGTACGGCATTTTCTTCGTCCGGCATGAACTCGATCCAGAGATATTGAAGTTCGCACGGCCCGGCAGGCAGCGCTTCGTCCAAGTCAAACCATTCAAATCCATCCCGGCTTGCGAGCAGCGCCGTGTTTTTAACCGAGTCCGCATCGAACAGAATGTGAACATCGGAAGCAAACATCGAGCGCGGATACCCCAGCGACAGCCACCATCTTTTGGCTCCCGCGTTCCCAATCCACGCCGTCGAGATATCGCCATCCACCGCGTTTTTCCCGCCATGACTTTCATCCCAGTTGCCGCTGGTCCAGGCTTCCGGAATCGGGAAATCACGGAGCGATAAGCTGTAATCCGTGGCCTGCATAGAGGAAATGATTTCGATTGCGTTGATGAATGCTCCACCCTTCTTCGGAGTGAATTTCAACTGCAAGCCGTTTTCATCCACTTCCGCGCTGAACTCTCGCATCAGCGCACGATCCCTTCCTCCCGCCGCGGCGAAGACATCGAAATTGCTCAACACTCGCACGCCCTCGATATCCACATGAAATCGCACCATCCCCTTGGCCGTCGAATAAATGTCCGCAAAGTAAAGCCGGATAATGCAAGGACCCGGTGGGACATTCGCGAAGCTGTAGTTCAGGATTTTCGGGGCAAAGACTCCACGGATGCACCGCAGCACCTTCTGCGGCACAACCCCGGCGTTTTTTATCTTTCGGCCGACGTAGTACTTTATTGTCTTTCCCGAATAATTCCTGTCCTTTCCCCATGCGCCCACGGCGCCCCCTCCGCAATTGACCTGCTGCTTCTGCATATCCGAAATCTGCGCCCGGATGAACCGCGGGCGGGTAACGTCCGCATTCGCCAGCGTCTCCGATCCACTCGTCGAGCCCACGTTGTACGTTATATATAGAGTTCCCGGCTCGGACAGGTGCGGGTGCGCCTTGGCGTTATAGGTAAGGATATTGGTGCCAAGCGCCGGATCCGAACGCTCCGGCGCCGACCAGATCGGGATCAAGGGACCAAAAGGGCCCACCGGGCTTTGGCCGATTCGCACCGCGGTATTCGATCCCAGGGTGTCCGCCTGAAAAACAAGCGCATACGTGCCGTCCGCCAACGGCGTAACGCTCAGTTCCGAAGAGACGCGATCGGTAAGCACAACAGCATCCCCTATTTCCGTACTCCATCCCGCCCCATCCCAGTACCGCCAACTTGAAAAATCCTGAATGAGATGCGGCAACACCCGCGCTGCAACCAGTTTCTTGTTCAAAAAATCGTTTTGCGTTCCGTAAAAATAAATATAGCCGTCCGGGAATGGCGCCCCGGCCTCGGCGGTGTTGGGAAGAATCCCCGCCCCTATGATAATCTGCCCGCGCCCATCAATCGGGTCGTAGAGCAACGGAGCATCCACTTGAGTGTACTGCGCAAAATTCAAAGGTTGTCCGGGCGCGGAAACCAGCATGGCAACGCCCGTTACTGCAAAACCCCAATATCCTTCTCCGACCGCGGCTATGCGTGCAGCGGTCAGGAAAACACGCCCGCTGATCGCGATCCCGTCCTGGAGCCAATACCATTCATTGCCCTTTGCATTCGGAGTGGAAGGCTCAAACAGAGACTTGGCGGATCCATCCGCATTGGTTCCCCAGTAATAGGTCAGCTTCGCCCGATCCGGTGTTCCGCCTGCCAGCACCGCTGCGGTATTGTGCGGCATCCGCCAAGCCACAATTCGATTACCTGAATCCACCTGCCCTACGAATGTATCGCTGAACACAACCAGCGTGGTGGTGCTGTGAGCCGTTGCAAGCCGATCGTCACCGGAAAGAGGAATGGTGAATATGCCGTCGGCGCCGATCCAGCCGTTCGTTTGCCCCAGAAGTTTATTCCATTCTTCAAGCGAAGAAACCAGCCAACTGGAGGGATCCTCAATCTCGACGCCCTGAGCCCATGCCGATGCACATGCCAGAGTGACCGCCAGACATGATTTTCCAAACCACTTCACAATGAACAGATAACACCAATCCTGATATAAAATTAAACGCCCTCTTCCTTGCGTTTCGTTCTACTCCCACCCTCGGGCAAACGCTATAATATGTCGCATGAACATCAGCGTCGAAGAGCTGCGCGACTTCCTGCGCCAGAATCCGCCGCGCTCCATCCCTGCCAATATCCGGAAAAAAGCCCTGAAGCGCGTACCCGCGGTCTTGATCATTTTCGGGCTGTTTTTTGGCCTGTTCGGCAGCAGCTTTCTTTTCATCTTCTTCCCCTGGCGCATCGCGGATGAGCTTCGCCTGAATATCCATGCAAAGACTGCAAGTGATGCAACGGTTACGGTTCGCGCCGAAACCAATATGCGCGAAAACGAGGTCAGGGTTTACCGCTATGAATTTTCCTACACGACCGACGAGGGCGCAATCCGCCCCGGGCATTGCTTTCTGAGAGGCGGAGCGATCGCTGAAAAAGCGCGGGTCATGGTCGAGTATCTGCCCGGCAATCCCGATGTCGCGCGCATCAAGGGATGCCGGCTTTCTCCTTTCGGCTGGGGCGGGATTTTCGTCGTCATCTTTCCTCTTGTGGGATTCGGCATGGTGTTTTTCAGCCTGCGGAGCCGCAGGCGATTGCGGGCGATTCTCTCGTACGGCCGATTCAGCTCAGGCAAAATTGAATCGGTTGACGCCACCAACGTCCGGGTGAACAAACAGATGCAATACAAGGTCCAGGTTTCGTTCCAAGACGATTTTGCGGATCGCACGACTTACTATTATGCCTACGGCGATCAGGCGACGCTGGCCGAAAACAAGCGCACATCCGGAGCCCCCGTCGGCATCCTGTATGATCCATCCAATCCGAGCCGAATTCTGTTGGTCGATGAGCTGTTGAATCCTTGACGAACACCCCTATACCCATTTTCGCTTCTTCATAAAATAAAAGGACATTCCGGAGATGACCAATACAAGCAGCCAGAAAACAGGATAGCTGTACTTCCATTCCAGTTCCGGGATCCCCACAAAATTCATCCCATATACACCGCACAAGAAGGTCAACGGCAGGAAGATCATGCTGATCAGCGTCAATCGGCTCACGATCTTATTGGTGCGATGGCCTACCATCCCCATGTAGAGATTCAGGTTCTCGTTCAACGTATCGCGCTCGGTCGTGAGGTCGTTCGACAACCGGTCCAACGCGCCAGCCATATTAAGCAGAAAAGGTTGCGTGGTATCGCTGATAAAAGGAGACCGGCGCGTAGCGAGCTCATGAAGAACCTCGCGCGACGCCATGACGTATTTGCGCAGGGCCAACAACCCGCCCATGAAGCCGGACACCTCTTGAAAAATCGCGTCGCTGGCCGAATCGAAAAGGCTTAACTGCAGTTTCTCCGAGACTGCGGAACTGGATTGGAATGCCTTACGGTAAATATCGGTAAGGCCATCGGCCAACTCGTAGAGCAGAAATCCCGGGGTGCGGCTGAACTTCATGAAGTCTACCCGGTATGTCCGTTTCATTCGTTGAATCAGCGTCAACTCCTTGCGATGAAAAGTCACTAGGTACGAAGCCCCGAAAAGAACGTCCAGGTGTCCGGTCTGCAACTGATCTCCGCGATAAGCGGCTTCTGTGAAAGAAAAGTGCAGACAATCTTCATAAATATCGTATCGGCCTTCCTGGTCACCGCCCAGCGTCTCGGAAATCGCCACCGAATTCACCCCGAGATTCTGCAGCAAGGGCGCCACGTCATCTCCGGCTTCCGGCATGATGTCCACCCAGCAGAAAGCTCCTTGCTTCAAGCCTTCCTGCACAGAATCAACATGGACATCTGTGATGGTCTTGCTGGTAAAATCGAACCCGATGATCTGGATCACGGTATCTGCCCTCCACCCGGCGCCTACTGTAAAGCCGATTTCAACGACTTGCCATAGCCTACCTCACGTCAGATGTCCATGCCAGCCCATCAACGCCCATTTTGCGAGCATAAAAAAGCGCGGGGGATGATCCCCGCGCCACGTACGACCCATCTGTCGGCAAGATTATTCCACCGCAACTTCTATTTTCCGCCCCTTCTTGCGGGCTTCTTCCGACTTCGGAAGCGTGATCGAAAGAACGCCTTTCTTGAATTTTGCCCTGACCTTTTCCTCCTGCACATTTGAAGGCAGGGAAAGCATCCGCTGGAAGTGCCCGTATCGGCGCTCTGTGAAGTAGCGGCCCTTTTTCTTCTCCTCCCTCTCTTCCTTCTTCTCACCCTTCACAGTGAGAATGTTGTTTTCCAGCGTCACTTCGATATCCTTTTCCTCCATGCCCGGAAGTTCCGCCGTGACCTTGACCTCATCATCCGTCTCGGCCACCTCGAAACTCGGTGTCAGGGTGCTTAGCCCTTCACCGCCGCGCCACAGCCCCGGCAGACGAGGAACATCAAATTCCTCAAAATAACTCTCAAAGAGTTCGTTCATCTGCCGATGCAGCGCTTCGAAAGGATTGTCTGCATCCCGACTCCGGGCCGGAAGGCCCTCCTTTCTGCGCCACGGAATCAGACTTCTGTTCATAGACGACACCTCCCTTCATTTCGTGATTTCAATCACCGGACACGACAGCAATCTTGCGCGGCCGAGCCTTCTCGCTCTTCGGCAAGACCAGTCGAAGAACGCCTTTTGCAATCTTGGCGTCTATCTTCGATGCATCTATATCCGCCGTTACATTGAATGTCCTTCGAAAGATGCCTGTGCGATAGCCATGATGGAGCAACTCATACCCATCCATCGGCGCCGACTCCTGGCGCCCCGTGATGGTAAGCACACCGTTTTCAAGGCCTACATCCACGCTCTTTTCATCCACACCCGGCATGTCACACATCACCAAAACCGCATCGGATTTTTCATAGATATCCGTCGCGGGAAGGAAAACCGGCTCATCACGAGTCAGTTCGACATCCGTGTTTTCTTTCTTCTGCGTCTTCATGGCTTTTGTTTCCTGTGTCATGTTCGTCACCTCCCGATTAACCCGCATTGATGGCGATCTTTTTCGGCTTGCTGCTTTCCTGGCGAGGCAGGGTCACGGTTAACACGCCGTTTCGATACTTGGCGTCCACCTTCGCGTTATCCACCTCGTAAGGCAGACGGAACGTGCGCATGAATTTGCCGGACCCACGCTCAATTCGATGGCAAACCACATCACCCGCCATCTCATCCGCCTTTTTCTCGCCTTGAAGCAAGAGTTGGTCTCCCTGGACCGAGATATCTATGGAAGACGCATCCATTCCCGGCAACTCTGCCGTAACCACAACGTTTTCCCTGTTTGCCCAGACATTTACTGCCGGGAAAACATCGCCGGCAGTTTCGTAGCCGGAGAAAAGCCGGTTAATGTCTCTCTGCAACCGCCTCATCTCTCGGAACGGATCCGACCCCATTGTTATGTCGTTCAACCACCACATATTTTCCTCCTTCCATAATCGTCTTGTCTTTGCATGGAGGGATATCCTCCACAATACACAAAACCATATACAGCAATGGGCATGCCAAAACGCCAAATCTTATGCTATATATTGTATTTCAATTGCTTACACTTTTTTCTAAACGATTAGAGTGTGTCATTAATGCGCTTTTAATAAACATTACAACAATAATACAGCGCCATATTGGCGCTATACACGCATGGTGCAATGGTAACGGATTGTTAAGGGGCGGATAAATTCCGAGTTCCTGCTCAGTCGCCGCTGCTTATCCCGTGAAGCTGGCGCTTTTTCGTGATTCGAGGATAAGCGATGACACGCTCAGCGGTCTGTGTTTATGCCGGCATCTTTCAGCAAGCCTTTAAGCTGCTTCCCTACATCTTTTGCTGTCCGCTCGACTTGTTGGCCGACTTTCTCAAGATCGCCCTCGTTTTGCTGGAAAGCTTTTGTGAACCCTTGCAGGGCTCTTGCGCCTACAGCTTCTATCACACCCGCGGTAATCATACCGTTGACGACATTAAGATCGGTCACATCGCGCGCGGTCCGGTCAAAATTCACGTCGTACTTGTCCACTTCCGGCTTGTCAGATCCCTCGCGATAGCGATAGACATCAACCTTGCCCACTCGGAGCGTCAGGATATCCACGCGGACACGCTTTCCTGGCTTAGCCTCCTGCCCGCCCTCGCCCTCTTTGCCCGTGGATTCCTCTTTGCTCTCTCCCTGGGCGACCTGACCTAATCGCGCGAGATTGCTTTCCCCATCCTCGCGGATCACAAGCACCGCGCGAGGCACATCCACTACAACCTCCCGGAGATGAACCTCTTCCTTGAAGAACGACGGCAAATCGTACTTCACCCTGAGGGTCTTGATCTCCAATGCGGTTGGCTCGGTAAAATCCTCCGGATTGATCAAGCGGGCATTTGTAATCTCGAACACGGGATCCAGCAGTCCTGCGCGAATTCCACCCATTTCGATATCGAAACCCGTAGTCTGCAACACGGTCTTTCGAGTCAACTTCTCAATAATGACGTTTCGCGCAAGAATAAGTATGGCCAGAAGAATCAGGATCACGATCACGATGCGCATCAGAATCTTCATATAAACACCTACAGGGTTAAGGAGCTTCAGCCACACTGCCGTTCGTTAACTGTATTGTGTTTGGAGATGGCCCGGGATGCAAGAACGGATACAGGGAATGGACGGCTTGATTGGCGGCGCATTCTGCGTTACCGTGCTGGAAGTTTTGCCGGAGGAATATGCGATGACAAAGAAAATGACGCCTGAATGCGCGGGGCCGGAGGCGGAATATTGCATCTGCCACGCGGCCACGCGACTGACCCCGCTTTACTCCGGCGCCGCCGAAGATCGCGCGGACAGTCTGCTCGGTTCCTATCCGAATACAACGAATATTATCGAGGCGCTCAAGCTGTTTATTGACGTCATGTTCCCCGGACGGATGTCCCAGAACAGCATTGATCCGGGCGAGCTTGGAATCTTCCTGGTCCGGCGGATCAGCGACGGATGGGCCCTGCTCCGTCCCGAAGTCGAACGCGCCATTCCGTTTCGCTGGATGGGCGAAGCCTCGCGCGTAGAGGGCGGGCACAAAGCCTCCGATGCGAGGAAAGAATCGTTCACCGTGATGCAGACATTCATCAACCGTCTGCCTGACGTGCGGAAGCTTCTCGTCGAGGACGTGAAAGCGGCCTATGAAGGCGACCCCGCCGCGCTGACGTTTGCTGAAGTGCAATTGGCCTATCCCGGCCTTCTTGCAATCACCTCGCATCGCCTGGCCCACGAACTCTACAAACTCGAAGTGCCGATCGTTTCCCGCGTAATGAGCGAATGGACCCACGCCACAACAGGCGTGGATATTCATCCGGGCGCCCAGATCGGGCACGGCTTCTTCATTGATCATGCGACCGGTGTGGTGATCGGCGAAACAACCCATATCGGCAATCACGTGAAGCTGTACCAAGGTGTAACGCTGGGCGCGAAGAGCTTCCCGCTCGACAAGCATGGAAGGCCGATCAAGCACATCAAGCGCCATCCCACGGTTGAGGACGATGTCGTGGTTTACGCGAACGCGACGATTCTCGGTGGCGACACGGTGATCGGCAAAGGATCAACGGTCGGAGGCAACGTATTCCTGATGGAGTCCGTCCCCCCGAACAGTTTCGTCACCAGCAAGCATGCGGAGTTGCATATCAAGAAGCGCGAAGAAAGACGCTGAGGACCGCACTATGCCCAAGGCCTTGCTGATTCTCGTCGGTACGCAACTCGTTTATTCCGTCAGCGATTTCATGGGCCGGATCTACATGCACCGACACGGCTTCCGCATGGCCACCTTTCTCACGTTCTGGTTCTTCATCTATCTCGTGCTCCGACAGCTTGCGATGTTCGGTCAGCTTTACGTCTTCGCCCACGTGGAACTTGGCCGAACCATGGCGCTCATGGGCGCGTCATCCATTGTCATCAGCAATATTCTCGGGTTGCTGTTTCTGAAAGAAATGCTTACTCCGGTGGCCTACATCGGCGTGACCCTGGCCGTCATCTCCTTTTTCGTGATGGCTGCGCGGTAGAGGAGAGGGGTTTCCCTCCTTCGCCCGGAGGCTATGGAGGGCAAGCAGGTTTCAGGGATGCCTTCACTTCTCCGCCCGATCGAGATCCTTACGGACATCGCGGTCGAACTCGCCGCCGAGGTAATCCAGCGTCATCGGCAATCCGAGCTCCAACTTGCTTATGAATTGGATACCGACCCGCCCGCGCATTGGACGGCATTGAAGAAGGTGCCCTCCGCATTTCCGATCTTTCGACAGGAAATGGAGATGCAATCCCGGCACGTTTAAGGACGCCATGAAGGATGGCGTAAAAAAACCCGCCAGCGTGCCCTCGACATCTTCAAACGTGAACTCCGGCTGCTCTTTTGCAACTTCCACGAGAGGTCTGTAATTGTCTTGTTTCGGAACCGAGCGCGTTCGAATGCTCCGGAACAAACCTTCAAATCGAATGGCGTAGAAGATGTTCGGTGAGGGAAGCAATCGCAGCAGCCATTCATTGAACGCGGTGTAATCCCGCTCCCCATCCAACGCATCCTGCGTCAATGCGTCGTAAAAAGTGACGCATGCAAAGGGCGTCAGCACATCCTCCTCCACCACGCGCACCTCGCCCTTGCCGGTCACCTGGTACACGGCTCCATCCAGCAGGATCATTTCGCCATCGAGATCATTAAAAGTACCGAGTCCGAAATCACCATGCTTCCGGACCTCCGACATAGGGATGTTCTGCTCGTACAAACCCTGGACCAGGGCATTGACAGGCGCGCAAAGATAAAGGGATGGATGCTTCGGTTCGGGCATTGCTAAAGCGAAACCTCCTGGCCCGCGCGCGCCAACCCGGCGCGGGCAAACGCTTTCTGCACAAGACCTTCCAGGCTCCGCAATTGCTGGTCCGTATTCCGGGGCGCATGGTGCGTGATCAACAACGTTCCGACACCGGTCTCCCGCGCCACATCCACGGTATCTTCCCACGTGCTGTGGCCCCAGCCTTTGAACGGAGCGTAGCCGCGCCGGTTGTACTGGCCGTCCATGACGAGCAGGTTCGCGGGCACTGGCTCCGTGCAAAGTTTCAGAAAGGTCTTCTTCTCCTTCGGGCTCGACAACGCCCATTCGATATCCGTCGCAAAGACCAGCGATGCGCCGCTCTCCCGCTCTTCCACGCGATAGGCCGTACAACCGCCCGGATGATGCACCGAACACCACCGGATGTCGAACTCGCCGAAGCGGGCAGGCGCTTTCGGGGCGACATCCTTCCACTTCAGAAAGCGAATCGAAGCGTGAAGGTCCTCCATCTGCACGGGCCAGTACGGCTGGGCCATGATCTGACGCACCACTTTTTCCATCGTGCGCCCGGCACGAGGCGGTGACGCCATCAACAGGGATGCGCCCGGCTGATATAACAACGGCAGCGAGGGCAAACCCATGACGTGATCCAGATGGTAATGCGTCATCAGCAGCAGTGCGCGCGACTCGCTTCCTGCTGCCGCAATGCGCTCGCCAAGTTGCCGGATACCCGTTCCAGCGTCTATCAGGATACGCCCCCCGGCAGACCCCTCCACCAGCAAGGAGGTCGTATCGCCTCCGAAACGGGAAAACTCGGGCTGCGCCACGCAACTGGTTCCGCGAACACCGCCAAAAATTACTTTCATTGCATCACCTGGTTTCCGCATCAGCCCTTTTCCGTCAACGTCCAGACTCCCTCCCATTTACGGGAGGGTTCAGCCAACATCGTTCTGCAGTGCGCAGCATATTTCGCGGACAACGGATCGTCCGGGAAACGCTCCAATAGATCCAGCGCCTGACGCCACGCGCCAGCATAGCAAAGTTTGATTGCTTGTTCAAATCCGGAAACCGCTTCCGGCACGGACTCTCCCGCCAGGCCGACCACTTCGTAGACACGTACGGGCGTGGCGCGACCCACCACCCGGATACGGCCCATCTCGCGGCCGACCAGCCCCTGCGACGCCTGCCCCCAGGCCGATTCGGAAATCATCGTGTAGGTGCCGAAGAACTTGTTTGCGCCCTCAAGCCGCGACGCCAGGTTCGCGGCATCCCCGAGTACGGTATAATTAAACCGTTCACGCGAGCCCATGTTGCCCACGGTCACTTCGCCGGTGTTGATGCCGATGCGCATTTTCAGCACGGCGCCGGTTCGCTGCGCGATTTCCTCGCGCCGCTCTGCAAGCTTCCTCTGACAGCGAAGCGCGGCCCGGCAAGCGCGCAACGCGTGATCGGGTTGCGGCACCGGCGCGTTCCAGAACGCGACGATCGCGTCACCAATATACTTATCGAGATACCCCCCCTCCTCCTTGATGATTTCACCCATGTCGGAGAGGTAATCGTTGAGCAATGCCGTCAGCTCTTCGGGTTTCAGTTTTTCGGAGAACGAGGAGAATTTCTCCAAGTCTGAAAAGAACAGGGTCAGCTCCTTCTTTTCGCCGCCGAGCTTGAGTTTCGATGGATCGGAGATCATCTGGTCAATCACTTCCGGTCCCACGTAGAACCGGAATGCATTTTTAATGAAGGCTTTCTGGCGGCCTTCGGTCGCGTAGTTCACCACCACGGCTCCGACCAGAGAAAGAGCAACCGCAATAGTCCCTGCCACTATCGGCCACCAGTAGCCCGCCGGATAGGCCGCAAGCCCGACCACAACCGGCACCGGCAGGCAAACGAAGAAGGTCAACACACTCTGCCACGCTTTTCGGCTCAATGTGCCAAGCACACCGCTGAACAAGGCCATCGCGATAATGACGATCATGACCAGCGCGGGTGGTGCATCACGCAGGAAAAGCTGTGAAAGCAGGTTGTCCAACATCGTCGCATGAATTTCGACCCCGGGATAGACTCCGCTGACCGGCGTCGGCCGCAAATCCAGCAGCCCCGGCGCGCTGAACCCGAAAAGCACATAGCAATCGCGAAACACCTCGGGATCCAATGCCGGCGTTTCTCCCGAAAGGATTCGCACTTCCGACTGTATGATTGTTGCCGCGTTGAAGGTCCGGTGCGATCCCGAAGGCCCGACAAACCGCAGGATATAACGCCCCTCGGAATCAATGGGAATGCGGCGATTGTTGACCCTCAACCATCCGGCCTCAATGGAAAGCGGAACCTGGCGGCCGCCGTCCGGTTCACCCGCAAGATAGGCCGCAAGGCCGAGGGATGCCACGGCCCGCCCATCGAACACCTTGAAAAGAGTGGCACGCCGAAAAACCCCGTCCTTGTCCGGCTCATCGCTGACATTGCCGAGTAATGTGGCGTTGGTCGCAAGATCGGGAATCGGGAACGCCGCGCGCAAAGATTCAACACGGGTCGGCCGTTCTCCTGCCAACCATTGCTCCAAGCCTTGAATCACATAGGGCGGCGACGGAACGAATTCCGGCCACGCATCTCTGTCGCCCGAAGCCCGACCCATGAAAACGGCTCCGACAAAACCGGGCGTCGCCTGAATCGCCGTCCCGAGGGCTGTATCGTCATAGGCATCATAAGCGGACGGCTCCGTGTACAGCACGTCGAAGGCAATCACTTTTGCCCCACCGCGCCGGCAGAAATCCAGGATCGGCGCATAGACCTGGCGCGGCCATGGCCACGCCAGCGCGTTCTCGTTCTTGCCCCAATCGAGGCTCGCCTGGTCGAGAAGAATGACCCGAATTTTGTCGGTGGCAGGACTCTCGCCCTTGAAGAAGCGGACACGAAGATCCCACGTATTGAATTCCCATGTATCGAGCTGGCGCAATCCATCAAGCGTGCAGGCCAGCAAGGCAGACACTGCGCCGATAAGAATTCCGAATAGAAGTTTCTTCTTCAAAGCTCTCTCAGATCCCGCCCACAGCCTTCTCGAAACGGCGCTGGCGCGCGGGAACCACATCCACCTTGCCGGCCGGGCCGATTACCTTCCGCAATTCGGCGATACGCACGTTCGGGTCGGGATGGGTCTTTGCAAAATCGAGTCCGCCCGGTTTCAGATTCTTCTTCATCTCGTGCAGCATATCCACCAGCGCCTCGGGATCGTAGCCGACGCGGTTCATGACCTTCACCGCGGACCGATCGGCCTCGTATTCCGTTTTGCGGGAATAACCGTTGTTCATCAGCGTCGCGGTGATGTCGCTGATACTGCCTTCAAAGGCCTTCGTTACCTCGGCCAGATTTTCACCACCCAGTTGCTTCGCACTTTCCAGCGCAAGGATCGTGAGTGCCGAAGTCAGTCGCCCCTTCCGAATCGCCTTGAGTCCGTGCTGATTTTCGACGTGCCCGACTTCGTGCGCGAGCACAGCGGCGAGCGCATCTTCCGTCGTGCAGCAGCGAATCATCCCGCGCGAGATCATGATCAATCCGCCCGGGGCCGCAAACGCATTGATTTCGTCCGTATCCAGGATGGCGAAATGGTAGCCGCCGAAGGTTTCCGGCTTGTCTGATGCAAGAGCGAGCGTCTGCCCAAGCACGTTCAGATAATGCGTGGCCGCATCGTTTTCGTACACATTGTACGCCTTCAGGATCGTCGCGGCCACGGAGCGCCCAAGGTAGTACTCCTGCTCAGGCGTGATGTCCTGGAAAGTTTTTTCCACCGCCGCAGCGCCGCGATTGATGGAATCGGCCTGTTCCTGTGTGATCACTCCGGTTGCCTGCCCGACCGCGGTTCCAACCTGGGCCACGGTCGCGCATCCCACGGCAACCGCCGCAACAACCATCGCCAGAACAGCAACGGCAATCCAATTAATGGAAAGGAAGCATTTCTTCACGGCCGGCCTCCTTCCCGCGAGGTCACATTTCCTTCTTTAAGGAAGCGCTGGATTTCCTGCATATCCACCTTGAACGTTTCCATGCGGTCCACCCACCTGAAATCAATGTCCTTGTTCGCCGCCTTGAACTCGGCCTCCACTTCGGAGCTGAACCCCTTGCCCGCCAACGCCAATTCGTCGCCCGACGCAGCGGCCTGCACATCCTTGGTTCCGGCCTGGAGTACCACGCGCTTGGTAGTCAACGCCGATCCGTGAATCCATCCTTCCTTGCCTGCCGGCGTCGTGATTTTCATCCATCCCGCCTGCTCGCCCGAAACCCGGACCGAGTCGCCGTATTCAACCGGCGCAACGATCGGCCCGAGGAAAGAAGGATTCGCGCGTACCTGGCCATTGCGAATCTGCACACTCATCTGCTGCGGCGCGGCGGCAAGCGCCGCCCCGGAGCAAAAGAGCAAAGCAAGCACAACACATAAATCCACACATCTTTTCATGGATCCTCCATTATACTGTCACAGCCGTCGCTGTTTCGCCGTCAGACTATCCCAAGGTCCATCTGAAATCAAATATCACCCGCATCATTCGACGTTTCGGTGGGTGATTTCTTCACGCTGTTTTCCACGCGCGCGCGCACTTCCTCGAAAAGTGCGGCAATCGAACGAAACGCATTTTCGTCGCCGCTTTTTTCCCCGGCGGCGAGGGCGGCCTGGATCATCTTCAAAGCCATAAGGTCGTCCCCTTGCGCATACAAGCTGCGCGCCGCGCGATAAAACCGGTCGCCGGCAGGCGCAAAAAGCCCCGCCTGCTGGTACGCCTCTCCGGCGCGGCCCAACGCATGAGCCATTTCGCGGAAGCGGGCAACACCTCGCAGCAATTCAGCCTGGCGGTCGAATCCTTCAGCGGCCTGCGTGAACGAACCGGCGAGTTGGAGGATTCGCCCCTCGACGCCTGCCGCCTGCGCGTTCAGTAGCGGGTCCCGAATGCGCTGCACTTCCTTTTTTGCGCGGTCGAATTCGGCCTGGGCCTCGGCCATCGAACCCCGGGCAATTGCCACATCCGTCCGCAGCAGCATGACCTGCACGGCATAGGAATCCTGGCCCGGCTTTTGTGCCGCCGGCACGACCTGATCGCCATAGCTCAACGCTTCGTCATAGCGTCCATCGAGCAGCGCGATCTTCGCTTTCAGCAAGAGTACATCGGCCAGCGGACGTCCCGCGCGATCGAACTCCGCCTGCGCTTCGTGGAGATAACCGAGCGCTTCCGGATAGCGCCCCAATTCCGCGAGGCACGCGGCCAGGTTATACGCGTTACTGCCGACCTCCCGCGCATCATCCATTTTACGCGCTATACGCAAGGCCCTCGCATACAGGCGGGCGGACTGTTCGAGCGAACCCTGTTCGAACGACATCCGCGCAACACCGGCAACGCGCGACAGCTCCGGATCGGTTGTCATCGCGGGCTTCTTCGCCGCGCAACCGACCAGCATCAGGATGGCGACACTCCAGCAGGCCCAGCACAAAATGCCCGGGTTCTTTTTCATCGCCCACCTCCCACCGCTGCGGGTGAAATCAATGTGCTGGGCTCCCCGCCCTCCACGTATTTCCGCAAAAGCCAATGCCGCTGCAGCGCTTCGATCAGCTTCTCCGTTTCGCGCATCGTTGCCCTGGTTTGCAGCATAATGCCCGGCACGTCCTGCATCTCATCCTTCACCACGCCCGTGGAGGCGCGCACATCCTCGAGGATCTTCGTCACCTCGGCGAGCGAGTCATCCACCTTGGCCGCGATCGCGCGCAATTCCTCGGCCAACGACGGGTCGCGCAGCAACTGGCCCACTGTGCCCTCGCCCTTCTCGAGAGAATCCGCCAGGTTGCTGAGGTGTCCGAGGAGTTGCTGCAAATTCCCCTCCCTGTCGCGAAGATCCGCCGCAAGGTTGGTGTATTCCTCCAGCGCTTTCTGAACCTGTTCTATGGCGGGCAGGGCCACTTCCTCCACTCGTTCGATCACTTCCTGGATCAGCTCCGTGATTTCCGTATCCTTCTCCACCTTCAGCACGGATTCCTCCGGCCATGGATCCCCGTTGCCCTTCGTGATTTCCAGGAACGCATCGCCCGCAACGCCGAATTTTTTCTTCGCGATGGCGCGCGAATCGGTGCGCACGAAACGGATAAACTTGCCGCGAATGCGGAGGATGCCGGACATTTCACCGTCGTCCGCGACGCTGATTTCCTCGATCGAGCCGACCAGAGCGCCGAGGATCCTCACTTCCGCGCCCCGCTGCAGGTCGAATGACCCTTCCTCAGGGAACTTGATGTTCACTTCATGTATTTCCTCAAACCACTTCTGTGCGCGGCCGGCCACGAAGATGCCGACCACGAGGGCAGCGACGACCAGCAGCACAAACGCTCCGGTGATTTCATTGACGTATCTGAATTTGAATGGCTTGGGCATGATCACATCCCCTCCGCAGGAACCAGGTCGGCTCCATTTTGCTTCAGCTTGTAATTTGCGATTTCAGAAACAGCTTTCCATGACACAGGATCCGATAAAATCCAAATGACTCCCGCGCCGCGATTTTTCGCCGCGCGAACCTCGTCCAACAAGCTCGCGCGCGCCTCCTCGTAGACGTCACGCATCGGATGCTCCAGGAGGATCAGCAGCGGACTGCCCAGGAAGGCGCGCACCCACTCCGCGCGGCGCCGGTCTGCGCGCTTCAAAATCCCCGCGCGCCCGGCGGGGAGTTCCCGGAGACCGAACCGGCGGGCCAATTCACGCGCCTCCGCAATAATCTCGTCCTCGGGCCGAAGCGTATGATGGCGCTCCGAAAGGGTGATATTTTCATCCATATCGAGGTTGCTCACCCATCCGTGTTCCTCGAAAACGCGGCCGGTCTTCCCCCGGCATTCCGCTGCGCGAAGCGGAGACACAAGGCTCCAATCTTCGCCTTTGATGAAAACACGGCCGCTATCCGGCGTGATCAATCCCTGTGCGGCACTTGCCAGGGGTATATGCCCATATCCATCCGCCACGTGCACGGCAAGCAACTCTCCCGGCCTGATCGCGCACGAAAAAGAGCGAAGACCGGCATCAAACGGAGGTCGCACCTCGATCGTGACCTCTTCGAATCTAATGATTGGCTCTTGTGCCACGCGCACCTCTCGTGTCCGCAAACGCTATACATACGTCAAAATAGACATGATGGCCGAAACCACAAACAAAGCACCCACCGAGCGCACCACGGCTCGCGTCATCACCTGAGGCACCTCCGTTATGGATGCCTCCACGCTCAGGCCTTCCATGCAACAGATCACGCCCGTCATCGCGCCGGGGATGAACGTTTTCACCAGCACGTTCACCACGTCTTGCGGACTGACCGCGCGGAAAACGCTTTCCACAAAGAGAACGAACGGTCCGGGATTAGCACCCAGGAGCAGGCCGATTAAATAACCGCTGAAAAAGGATACGATAATAAAAATGATCGTGAGGCAGAAAACGGAAATCGCCATCCCCAGTACGCGCGGCACCACGAGGTAGATGAAAGGATCCAATCCCTGCGCATCCAACACGTTCACCTCGCCGGCCACTTTCATGTTGCCCAGTTCCGTGGCCATCGCGGTTCCGCTTCGGCCCAGAACGATGAAGTTGACCAGCAACGGCCCCAACTCCCGCACAATAACCATCACCAGCACGGGACCGAGCAAACCGGTCTGCCCCACCCGCGCCAACCAGACCTGCATTTGAACGACGACGGAAATGCCGACCATGACAGCCAGCAGGGCAATAAAGCGGGAAGCCTCATAACCGGTGAAAAGAATCTGCCGGGCAAAGACATTCCGAACGGTTCGCGGCCAGGTGTCCCGGCGAAACGCAGCGCAGAAAACGCCCCAGACAATCGCCGCGGTATCGCTGTGAATCCGCAGCTTGCCGATGGCGTTCGCACCGATTCGTCCAAGCCAGATGCTCATCCTAATGCGAACCTTTCCGATGTCTCATAGCGCTGAGGCCCCTATTTCTATCCCAAAACCGTCATCGCGCGCAATCTGAACAAGTCGCTGACGACAGATCGCCCGCGCAGGAAATACACAGGCGAAGGTCGCGCAGCAAACCATCCTCGAGACTGTAAGCCAGTCCATGCACGGAAACTTCCTGCCCTCGTTGCCATGCTTCCTGCACGACCGTTGTCTGGCACACGTTACGAACCTGCTCGATAATGTTCAGCTCGCAAAATCGCTCCAGGCGCGCATGGTCGTCCGTGATGGCATCCAATTGCGCGGCGTATTTCTGATAGACATCCTTCAAGTGACGCAACCAGTTGTCTATCAGCCCGTAGGATTCTGACCCCATCGCGGCCTTAACACCGCCGCAGCCGTAATGACCGCAGACAATCACGTGACGGACCTTCAACACATCCACCGCATACTGCAACACGCTGAGGCAGTTGAGATCGGTGTGAATGACCAGATTCGCCACGTTCCGGTGAACTAAAAGCTCCCCGGGGAGAAGCCCGACAATCTCGTTGGCGGGCACGCGGCTATCGGAGCAACCGATCCATAAATACTCGGGTGCCTGTTGCTTTGAAAGCGTCTCGAAAAAATGGGGATTCTCTTTCTTGACCCGCTCGGCCCATGCTTTGTTGCCGTCTAAGAGATCCTTCAATTCATTCACAGTTCAAATCCTCCAGGCCATCAGCTCAATTTCATCACTTTCACCAGGTTCGTCGTGCCCGGCACATGCAACGGCAGACCCGCCGTCAGAACAACCGTCTGACCGGTCCTGAGGCCGGCCTGTTTGACGGCAAGCCGCACCGCCTGCCGCTCCATACTGTCTGCCGTCCGCGCCGGTTTCATCAGAACGGGCACCGCACCCCACACCAGGGACAGCCGGCGGTATATATGTTCGTCCGGCGTCATCGCAAGGATCGGTTGCGGCGGGCGGTATCGCGATACCATGCGCGTCGTGCTGCCCGACTGCGTGCATGTGATAATGGCGGCCGCATGAATCTCTTCCGCAAGATGGCAAGCGACGTGGGCAACGGCCAATTGTGAATCCATGGGCTCACCGTGGTCGAATTTTGATGTCCACACGCGATACGGGAAACCGGCCTCGGTTGCACGCGCCACACGGGACATGACTTGCACAGCCTGTACGGGATATCCGCCCGCCGCCGTTTCCTCCGATAGCATTACCGCGTCGCTGCCGTCGAGGATCGCGTTGGCCACATCGGTCACTTCCGCCCTTGTCGGACGCGGATTATCCACCATGGATTTCAGCATCTGCGTTGCGGTGATCACCGGCTTGCCGGCACGGTTTGCTTTTTCGATAACCATTTTCTGCACACGCGGCACATCTTCAATCGGGATTTCAACGCCCAGGTCTCCGCGCGCCACCATCACGCCGTCCACCACCTCGAGAATCCGGTCAATGTTATTGACCGCTTCATGCTTCTCTATCTTTGCGATCAGCGGGACCGAGCGGCCGAGACGTTTCATCAGCCGGCGGGTGACCTCCACATCCTTGGCGGTGCGGACAAATGAAAGAGCGACGAAATCAACGCCACGAGCCAGGCCGTAGGCAAGATCGCTGCGATCCTTTTTCGTGAGGATCGCCGCGCGGACGGAACCCCCGGGCAGGTTGATGCCCTTGTGCGAACTGAGCGGGCCCCCGACCACCACGCGGCAACGAATGTCTTTTCCTTTTACTTCCTTCACCACCAACTCGAGCGCGCCGTCGCTCAGAAGGATCGTATCGCCCGTGCGCACATCGTTCGGGAGGCCGGCATAGGTCACGGAGACCTCTTTCTCATTTCCTTTCACGCGCCGCCCGGTGAGAATGAATGTTTGTCCGGACTCCAACTGAATCGGGCCGTTCTCGATGATGCCGGTTCTGATCTTGGGGCCGGCAAGGTCCTGCAGGATCGCAATCGGCAGCCCAAGCCGCGCCGCTGTATTACGAATCAGCCGGAGGGTTTTTCCTTTTTCCGCCTGTGTACCGTGCGAGAAGTTAAGCCGCGCGACATTCATCCCCGCGCGAAGCAACTGCTCGATCCGCTCCGGGGTATCGGTAGCAGGTCCAATGGTGCAGACTATTTTCGTCATTCGCATATCTCACCTCAACAGGCACGTTGAACGGCATCGCCGATCCTAATAGCTTTTCGCATCGCGTTCAAGACACCGCTCAAGTCCCGCTCCTGCTCAAAATATCCATGCGCATTCAATGCCCGACCCCACCACGCCCACTCACCCGACCCAAACCACCCCCTCTTTTCAGAAACTCCACCGCTCTCTCTTCTGACCTTATCAGCTTATGCGCATATGCGCATAAGCTGATAAGGTCCGCGTGACAATGGACATCCTGTTGGGAGGAAGAGAGATGATAAATGGGGGCCGAGCCTTCACACGCGAGCCAGGAGGTTCGCGCTACGTGGCTCGCAGTTCTCAAGGCGTGTCGGGCATGGGAAACAAAACGGCTTCTCTTCCTGTGGGAAGCGCTCTCGCATCACGGCGCAGATCTGAAGGAATGAAGCCGGGACAAGAGCGGCCGGCCTGCGGGGAAGAGGGCTCTTCAAGCGATCGCATCGGTCTTCGTTCCTGCGGAACATCGTCGAAAGCAAAATGCTTTCTTCCAGACATTGGAAATATTTTCGGGAGTTTTTCCAGGGATTGGAAAATTTCGCCGGCAACTACTTCCGCGCACCGCGATCAGCCAGCCACTTGTGCACTTCCTTGAGAGTGCTTGCCCACCGCCCTGCATCCGCACGCTCGTCCAGAAACCGCTCGTACATGCCGAACAAGACCCCGTTAAAGGTATCGAGGTGACGCATGCGCTCCTGGAATCGGCCGACGGGATCCAGCGCCTCGGTATCCGGCAACCGCAAGCTCCGGAAGGCGAAATCCTGCGCGTCCAGAGTGCATTGCCATGTTTCGTTCCCGCGCGCGAAACTGACCTTCGCGCGACGCAGCTTCTTTCCGCTCATCAGGGCCGTCTTGGCTTCGACGCTGAACACCGGCTCGCCTTTCCGCAATACCGCTTCGTGAGCGCCCGCCCCTTCCATGACAAACATCAAAGGCCCTTCCACCATCACGCCCACTTCACCGATATCCGGAACCTGAAAGATTCCGCCGCGCGCCTCGGACGCAAACAACAGCCAGGTCAGAAAGTCGAGCCCCACGGTCTCCTCGCCCGGCTCGCTTTCCACTTCCGGCGAAAACGACGCCGGATCCCAATCGCGCACGTCCACCTTGCGCCGCCAAGCCGCCATGGAGGATGGCGTCAGCAGGATCGGTTGCATCTGCATGGTCTGCCCGAAGGAAACATTGAAGGCTTCGACCTGTTTCTCGGACAGCGCCGACACGAACATCAATCGGCTGTTTTCATCGTAAACAAGAGTAATGCCCTTCAGCGTGGGAGGCATCGTGGGCAGTAAACGCTCCGTGATCTGTTTCTTGATCTCCCCTCGAATCTTGGCAGGCAACGCCGCAACACCCATCGCCTGCTGGCGCGCCAACTCCTCCATGCGGCATTCCGCGCGGAACAGCGACGTGGGGATCTTGCGTTCTGCCCGCATGAGCGTCATTCGGAGATACCCACCGAAGTAAGCGGTATCCTTGTTGATCTGCCGGTCGAGCAAGTGCCGGCCGGTTACCCATCCATTCACCGGCGCTTCTTTCAGATGCTGCAGCGGCGGCACGACAAACTTTGTGAACCGCTCAACCGCGTTGTTGGGCAGATCGCGGGGGAGATAAAAGAGACGAAAACTGATCGAACCACCTTCAAAAGACACGCTAAAACTCCTTTCCCTTCAAAACGAAAGTCGAAAAGGAATACGCGATGCCGCGCACAAGGTCAACCACGGGAACTATGGCAGTTTGACGCCGGTGCGGAAAAAGCGCTGGGGCCCTTCATTGGTGACGACCATCCACAAGTCGCCGCCACCCCCCGGAACCTCGTGCCCGTACCGGACCCACGGTCCACCTTCGACCAGATTCGTGGTGGACCAGACATCATATCGCCTGCTGTTTGTCGTCGGCCCCTGCTGCAGCATTTCCATCACCGACCCACCTCGCAGAAGCGTGATCCTGCCGCGATAATAGGAATTTTCGTCTCTCGGGTTCGTATCCGAAATGTATTCCTCGAAGTTCGTCCAATCGTCATCATCGCTGTCCACCGCCGGATGACAATCGGCAATGGAATCGAAATACAACAGCTCCCACAAATCGGGCAGGCCATCCTCGTCCTGGTCCGTCGTCCAAGCCTGACTGTATCCATAATCACGTCCATAAAACGTGCTGTCGAACAACTGAGGGTTCTCCGGATAGGCATTGGTCACGACTCCGGACTGCACAAGCCAGAGATAATCAGCCTCCTCACCATCTTCGTACACGCGCAGCACCGGCGTATAGTAAACCCAGATCGGATCCGTCAGCGGCTCGCCTGTGCCGGACAACGGCTGCGTCCATTTATATTCGTAGAGTTGCAATGTCTTCGATCCGCTTACAGGCCATCCATGGAAACGATCGCTTTCTTCCAGGTCCAGGGTGCCGGAATCCTGCATCGGCGCCACAAGATCAACCCATTCATTGGAAACCGGATGATAGTAACTGGTCCGCAGGTACACCATGCCGGTCTGTCCGGGCTCGGACGCAAAGTCCGGATAATCCGTCATCACGTAGAAGGTGGTCGTTGTTCTTGCATAATCAACCTGCCTGAAGGAGCCGGCTCCAGACCGTGGCACCTGCTCGAGATCGGGAGCTACCGGCCCGGCGTGATGATAAGTCCAATCGCGCCGGATCAACGGATAATACTCTCCACTCAGAAATCGGGCCGCATCAAAACGGCAGGTTGAGCCATCGTTTGTGTTCTGCTCGAACCCCATATCCACCACAGACCGAACTTCGTAAAGGGCTGTATTGGTGCAGGTGCCCGTCACATAATATTCACGCCAGTTCCCATCGGGTGGGATATCCAGCATGACCACGTCATCGTCTTGTACGCGGTTGGTGAACGTGTGATCGTACCAGCCAAGGCGAAGTTCGGCATACTCCATAATAAAGTTGGTATCCCGCGTGATCCAGATGCTGAACGTATACGTGCCCGTGCCGGGTGTGAGATTCTGCGCGAGAATCTGCGTGTAGGTAGGCGCATTGGTGATTTTGCCGTCGAATTGCGCGGCCACCTCCCCGATCCGCGCTCCCCATGCCGGACGATACGCCGCTTCATATTCGGGCCAGACGTACCATTGGCTCCCGCGAAATTCCACCCCATTGCCCTGCTCAAAGCCGCCGTTGCCCAGCCGATGAACTCCGGTGTAGATGCCTGCATAAAGCGACGCATCATCCACCTGTATCCGGTCCGGATCGTTCGTGCGGGCCCAGAACTGACCCCACACCACCGGCACCAGGTACGCCAATCCGTTGCTCAGACACATTCCCGTGACGTGCGCATGATGCCAGCTTCCGTCGCGAGGGAAGCCGGCCAAGTCACGCCGATCAACCTGAACCATGACCCCGTTCGTATCATACCATTCGATCCGCATTTCGACGCGATGCGGATTCACGCCCGCATCGCTACGCAGCCACGCCGCAAAGGTGAAGGTCCCTCCCGTGGTCGTAACCGGCTGAATCACGCCGCACTCGCTGAAATCACGCACGCCCGGCCGATTGGTGAACCAACCCGGGAGAAACGCGCCCAGGCTGCCCGAATGAGCGGACCAGTCGTCCACCGCCGCCGAACCGTACCCCTGCCACGACGCGCCGCCCCAGTTGGTTGTCGCCGGTGTTTCGAATCCACCATTGGTGAATGCCGCAACCGGCTGATGCGCCAGATTGTAATGAAAATAGTCCTTGTCCCAGGGCGCTTGATCAAAAAGTTGCGGACCCTCGGGATAGTTGTTCGTCAACGCTCCATCCAGCCTGACGAGATATTTTTCGTCCTCGGGCACGCCCCCATGAAAAACCCTCAGGTAGGGCGCGTAGTACACTTTCACGTCGCGGGAATATGGCACTCCATTGCTCAACGGCTGCCGCCAGCCGAACTGCCACAAATCGAAATCAAGACTTCCGCTGACAGGCGCCCCATGGAAAGACGTGTTGGTCGTCAGCGTGATGGTCGAAATGTTTGTCATCGGCGCATAGATCGTTATCCAATTACCCGACACATCGGGCAGATGGGGAGGAAGGTAGCTGATGTAAATCCACGCCTGGCCGTCCGAATCCGGATAGCGGGCGATCGCGCTTTTTGGAGTGATCGCATAGAACGTTGTGGCCGTGCGCGCGTAATTGATTTGCAGAAACGGTCCCGGCGAATTGGTGCCGGGCACTCTCTCGATGCGCGGATCCACATCAAGGTGATTGTGATATACCCAATCCGTGCGGATCACATTCGTGAACCCATTGGGAACAAGCCGCGCCTCATCCATCCGCATGGCGTGGGTGCCCGCATCATTACCGTACACGAATTCCGCGACAGCGGTGATTTCAAAAAGATTGGTGTCACCACAAGACCCTTGAACTTCGTAGCGATACCATGCGCTGTCTTCCGGCACACTCAGATCGGCCACGGAATCCGCCTGCACAAGATTGGTGCCCGAGCGGTCCCGCCATTCGAGGCGGAGTTGCGCGTTGCTGAGCCCAAAGCCCGGCTCGCGGTGCAAATAGATCAGAAAGCTCCACGTCCCGGTTCCCATGGGATAGATGCTCTGTGAGAACCGGCTTGTGAAGGAGCCGGGCACCCATCCCTCCAGCACCCCCCCCCAGCTCCCGGCACACCTCGCCCAATTCCTCCTGCTGTTCGCATGGCTTTCCGGATTCACGCCCCACTGGCTTCCGTACCACCATCGCGTCTCGTTCGTTCCGCCCTGCTCGAATCCGCCATTAACGAGAAAAGGTACCCCCGTATATCCGCCTTCATACCACTCCGCATGATCAAACGAAATCCCGGCGGGATCGGAAGTTTTGGCGTCATGCTCGGAAACGAACGTCACGCGCACGAAATCAAGTTGCGGATCCGCACAGGAACCTGTGACATGAATATGCCGCCAGCGGCCGTCTCGCTCGAGATGTTCATACGTACTGACGGCAGGCGCTTCGATATCGTTCGCGCTCGAATCTTTCCATTCCAATCGAAGTTGCAGGTTGGTCAGGGTTGTACCCTGCCGTATGCGAACCCATCCCGTAAAAGTATAAGTGCCCGTCGCAGCCGGGATGTCCTGGGCAACCGTAGCGCCGCCAGCCGTATCCCCGGGAATCAGAACGCCGCGATCCCCCTTCCAGGCCC
The DNA here is from genome assembly GCA_964617565.1 of uncultured Verrucomicrobiota bacterium. GTDB lineage: Bacteria > Verrucomicrobiota > Kiritimatiellia > CAIQIC01 > JAGNIJ01 > JAKJGV01. The sequence continues at coordinate 42,596 of CAZTYH010000003.1, read as the reverse complement.
CGGAATAGAGCCGCCATGCATTGCCGGACACAGACCAGCCGCTGTCGGTCCAATTCGTCGTGCCGTACGGAAGCTCAAATGATCCGTTATCCAACGCCGACGCGCAAACAGGGAAAACGGGAAGCAACAACGCTGCAAACACCAGGCCAAACAACCCCCTCACAGTGTCTCCCTCCGAGATTCCCCGCTACTTTATCAATTGCTTCGCTCCCATCCAAGCCAACTCTTGGGCAACTTGCTCCGCCTGAGGGTTGTCGTATATTGACTTATGAGAGCGCGCCCCAATCCGGTCCTCGCATTCCTCTTCATGGGGTTGCTCGCATGCAGCAGCGCACTCGCCGTTCATTGGCCTGCAATCTCCCTCGAACCCATGGCTACAGGCTTCGACCGCGTCACGCACATCACACATGCAGGAGACGGAAGCGGCCGCACCTTTGTCGTCCAGCAGACCGGAGTGGTCAGCATTGTCCAAGGCGGGTCCGTCCTGCCTGTCCCTTTTCTGAACATCTCGGATCGAGTCAGCACCAACGGCGGTGAGCGCGGCTTTTTCGCGCTGGCTTTTCCAACCAACTTTTCCGCGCACGGCCGCTTTTATGCATCCTACACCCGTCATAGCGACGGCGCGTCCATCGTGTCGCGATTCACCGTGGACACGAACACCCCGAATGTCGCGCCGCCCGGCAGCGAGGAAATTCTTCTCACCGTGCCACAACCTTTCGCCAATCATAACGGCGGACAAATCGCATTCAGCCCGCTGGACGGATTTCTTTATATAGGTATGGGGGACGGCGGATCCGGAAACGATCCGGGCGACCGCGCACAAAATCAAACCAACCTCCTGGGCAAAATACTGCGGATCGGCGTCGAACCGCCGAACGGAACCAACTACTTCATTCCGGCAAGCAATCCGTTCTTCGGCCAACCCGGCTGGCGCGAAGAAATATGGGCGCTCGGACTGAGAAATCCGTGGCGCTTCGCATTCGATTCGCTGAACGGCGATCTTTACATCGCGGATGTCGGACAGTCCGCATGGGAGGAAGTCAACTACCAGCCGGGCGACGGCACGGGCGGCGAGAACTATGGGTGGCGCATCATGGAAGGCAACCAATGCACCGGCCTCGATCCGTGTGTAACAAACGACTTGACCCTTCCGGTTCATGTCTATGACCACGGCCAAGGATGTTCAATAACCGGCGGCGAAGTTTCGCGACAAATTCCATGGTCATTCATGTATGGAGTTTATTTCTTCTCCGATTACTGCAATGGCCGTATCTGGGGCTTGCGCCGCGACGAAAACACCAATTGGGTCTCATCGTTGCTGCTCGACGCGCCGTTCAGCATCACTACGTTTGGACAAGACGAAGACGGCACACTTTACGTCAATGATTACTGGGGCGGACGTATTCTCAGGATCGTGGAAACGCTCGCGGACACGGACGAGGACGGAATGCCCGACGCATGGGAATTGTACAACGGCTTTTCCACGAACAATCCCGCGGACGCGGTTGACGATGAAGACGAGGATGGCGCGAGCAATCTCGACGAATTTCTGGCGGGCACGGACCCCCTGGACCCCACGGATGTGTTCCAGGTATTCCGGCCGGACGAAGAGCAAAACGACGGGATTTTTTCCATTCGTTGGAGCAGCGTCCACGGAAAGCAGTATCAGGTCTATCGCACAACAAACATGCTCGACACCTTCACGCCGCGTTCCGCCGTCATCACAGCCACGCCACCGATAAACATCTTTCTCGATGACGTTGACGATATTGAAGGCGCTTTCTACCTGATCGCCATTCCGTGACCCTGCACATCAGGGCTCAAAGTGGTCCATGAACTGCTGAACGGTCATCCACCGGATCGCGGTGGAATACACGGGCCAGTTGTTTGAGTTGATCGCTCCATGCCCCCTGCCCGTTTCATAGATCGCGCGATAAACTTCGCAGGCCGCAGCATTGTTTGTCAGCTCTTCATAAACACCTTCCATCACCGGCCACGCGAAGGAATGAATGCCAAAGGAAGGATTGTAGCTGAACACTTCATCCCACAGTGCGGGGCCGGTGGCACCGGTGTATTTGTCGCGCGAAAGCGCGTAGGTCACCGCGCCGCGAACCTCAAATGTGCCCCGATCAAAAGTCAGCACTTGGAACGCGGGATTGTTTCCGTGGGTGTAATCAATGCCGGGCGCCACATGCACGGCAGCCACGACGTTGGAAGAAAGCGGATCGCTCACAAGCCGGAACTCGCGCATATGCGTATGCCCCGTGAATACCTGCCGGACGATGTTGCTGTGGCGCGCAATCACCTGCATGAATTGTCCGAGATACTCGTCCTTCCACATCTCGACCACATTGGTGAGATCGCCCTGTCCCTTCCAGCTCTGGTACGTCGCATACGCATCCACTCCGGGCAGGATGTGCACAAGGACCCACGCCCCCTTGCCCTCGGCACCGCACACCGTCAACTCCTGATCGAGAAATTGAATCTGATTTGTCGCCGGATCATACGCGATGAAGCCGGAGGGGTTGGTGTACAGCACCGAAAGAAAATTCGCGCACAACGCAATGGCCTGCGCGCCCGTACCGAGCGCAACGGAGTAATAGCCGCTCTTTTGAAAATTCGGTGCAAAAGCCGCGAAGCTCGTGGCGTTCGACAGGCCGTTTGTGAAGAAAAGCCCTGCCATATCCGTGAAGAAAAGTCCTTCGGGCGTCTGTTGATAGTCTTCGTCATAGCTGTCGTTATTACCGAGAACGGCAAACACCGGCGTGCCCGGGAATCGGCGCGCCACCTCGTCGCCGACAAAACCGATGAGCTTGTAAGCAAAATGCTCGAATCCCTCGTCCGTGGCATCTCCCGTATAAGCGATAAACAGGTCGCGGAAGTTGTGCACCGGAAAGTCGCCGAGATAAAGAATCATGTCCGGTTCCGGCACAACCGCCTGCGCGTTGTTAAGCGCGGAATCGAACAGCTTGTAGCTCGTGACCGACTCCCCCCATTCGCTCTTCGCAAAGAAGGCTTCGTTCGTCAGCGGCGCGAGCACCTCGCGCCATTTCGTGTAGCTTCGCGCCACAAGTTGCGTCGCGACGTTCGTTGACGCAAACGGATTCAGATGAACATCGCTCAACACCAGCGCCGCGCCGACGGAACTCTTTTCCTCGACCCGATAAAAACGGACCCCCGACGGGTCCGCCATGTTGGTTATGGACAGAACGCTTTCCACATCGGATCCGCTGGTCCTCAACGGATAGAAAAGCTCATTGTGCCCAAGCACATGAGCGGTATTGACCGAATAGACCTTCCCCGTCTCCCCTGCCCACTCAACAACAATCGCTCCGCCTGCCCTGCGCTCAATGCCCAGAATTTGGGGGTCTGAGCCCTGCTTCGAACCGGATGGACCCGCGCAGCCGACCATGGCCTGCGCCAGAAAAAAGAGGAACGCCCATGTGTGCGCACCATGTAAATGAGTTGAACGGAACATGCGCGTCTCCTTTCTTCATATTATAGAAGCGAACATCTTCCGACGCAATGGCTTCCGGCCACCGCGGTACAAGGCATCACGACACTTTGCGCGTCACGCGGCATTCGATCATCCCGGCAATAAACAGCCTCAGGGAAACGGTGGACAAACCTTCCTTCTCCAGCATTTCTCCCAGCTCGATCCGATCCGGGAAGCAGCGCAGGCTTTCGGCTATGTATGCATAAACATCCGCCTCACCATGAAGCATTACGCCCCAAAAACCGCCCCAGAAGCGGAGCAGGCCAAGCTGCAATCGTTGACGCAATCCGTCCGGCGGCTTCGAGAAATCGAGGAATGCGGCCGCGCCGCCGGGCTTGAGGATGCGCCGGACCTCGCGCAGCGCCGCTGCAAGATCGGCCGCGTTACGCAACGCATATCCGCCGGTGACGATATCCACCGATGCATCCGGCAATCCTGTATCCGCCATGTCGCCCCTGCGAAATTCGATGTGCTCAAAACGGTTCGCCTTGCGCGCGCGGACCAGCATCGGCTCGGTCAGATCAAGGCCGACAATTTTGCCTTCCGGGTAGCGCGTTGCGAGGAGGAAGGCGAGATCTCCGGTGCCGCATGCAAGGTCCACACAGCAGGGCGCAGCGACTTGGGGAAGCGCGGCGATGAGATATCGTTTCCAAGACTGGTCGCGACCGAACGAGAGCCCGCGGTTTATCATGTCATAGTGCGGCGCGATGATGCTGAAGATACGCTCGTTCAACCGGCGCTTGCGATCGGGATCGGCCAGGTTTTCACGCACGTTGAGACGATCGCCTGTGTTCATGCCGCTCCGAACTCCACCAAAGCTGCAAAGGCCGAAAAACCCGCACCGAATGTCACCAGCACGCCTCTGTCGCCCTGCGACGGCCGACCTGCGTCCAGCACGCGACGCATCGCAAAAAGCACGGACGGCGAGGACATATTTCCGTGTTCCGAAAAAATCTCGCTGGAAAAACGAAGGCGCTCGCGATCAAGGCCCAGCCCTTCTCCCAGGTGGTCAAGCACCGCCGAACCGCCTGCGTGAACCGCCCACCACTTCACCGTCTCAAGTTGGAGCCCGTTCCGTTCGAGCAAACGCTCCAAAACCATGCGGGCGCACTTTGCGCCGATGGCCGGCACGCGGCGCGTCAGCACGTTGCGCAGCCGTCCCCCTTCCTGGCGATAACGCAATTGTTCGCGGTGCTCCGGAAACACGGCGCTTTCAAAGTCGAGCAATCGAAACAGAACCGGCTTTGATTTTTCTGAAAACACATCGAGAACGCACGCCGCTGCCCCGTCGCCAAAGATCGAATTGCTGACAATAAGACCAGGGTCATCGCCCATGAACAGCGTCGCGCTGCAAATCTCCACGGCCACGCTGAGGACCGGCTTTGCGCATCCCGCAGCAAGCCATCCCGCGGCGCACTCGAGGTTCGGGAGCGCGCCGCCGCAACCCATGCCCGCAAGGTCTATCGCCTTGATCGCAACCGGCAATCCGAGATCGCCTGCAAGGTAAGATGAAAGTCCCGGGCACAGGTAGCCGGTACATGTGTTGACCGCCAGTCCGCCCACATCATCCGGTCGCAAGCCCGCCGCCGCCATGGCGCGCCTCGCCGCGTCCGCCCCGATCGTCCGCGCGGCCTTTAAAAAACGCGCGTTGAGATGGTCCGGATCTGTTTCCAACGCCTCTTCGGTGCTGTCCATACCAAGGAAACGACCGCGGATCGGTCCGTCCATCATCAACCGGCGATAAAGAGCCTCCTCCTCAGCCGCCAATTCAAAGTGCGCGCGAAAGAAATCGAATGACTCCTGCTGCGTAACGTAGAGGGGAGGAAGACCGGTCGCCAGCGCACGCACCGCGATATCCATATCATGCTTCCATTCTCTGAAATCCTTCTGAAGAAGGGATTTGCCTGAAAAGCCCAGCCGCACCGTAATCCACGACATACCCCGTGTCAAATGGCGAACGCCCCCTTTAACCGGCGCATTTCGGTGGTAAGGTGAAAGATGAAGGGAGCAAGCCATGAGCGACAAACTGGTTTCGCGTAAATGCAAGCCCTGTGAAGCGGGCGCAAAGCCCCTTAAGAGCGAGCAGATCACTGAACAGGCTCGGGAACTCGGCGGGCAGTGGCGTATTATTGAAGACCACCACTTGGAGAAGGATTTTCGATTCAAAGACTTCAAGGAGGCGCTGGCCTTCGTCAACCGCGTCGGAGAAATAGCCGAACAGGAAGGACATCACCCGGAAATCTGCTTCACGTGGGGGAAAGTGCGGGTGAAGATATGGACGCACAAGGTGGATGGCCTGACCGAGAATGATTTCATCCTTGCCGCAAAGGCCGATCGGGCAACGTGAACATCCGTTAAACGTTATTGTCTATAGTTGACGATCGCCTTAAGCTTTAACCCTGAAAAGAGGCTATTCATGAACAGCGAACCGCCGCCGATCAAACAGAAGGCAAGACGCATCCGGGAGTCCACAACCTTCAAAGTCTTCGTGATCGGATTCCTTGTCCTCGTGCTGCTCATTCCTGCCGGCATGGTCCGTTCCCTGATCCGCGAGCGCGAACACCGCAAAGTTCAAGTCGCTAATGAAATCGGCTCCAAGTGGGGCTACCAGCAGGTCGTGACGGGCCCGCTGCTGATGATTCCCTATACACAGGAATTGCCCGGTCCGGAAGGCAAGCCGGTGACCGTTACAAGTTATCTTCATGTCCTGCCGGATTCGCTGAAGGTTTCGGGCGAGATAATTCCCGAAGTTCGCTACCGCGGCATTTATGAGACCGTCCTCTACAATGCGCGCATCGGCATCGCCGCCGAATTCACATTGCCCGACCTGAAGAGTCTGGATATCCCGGAGAAACGCGTTCAGTGGGATCGCGCAGCGCTCGCGCTCGGCATCTCGGACATGAAAGGCGTGCGGCAGGAAATCACGGCAAAAGTGGACGGCGCGGAGCGGCCGATGGAGCCCGGCATCGCGGCAAGCGATGTGCTGGCATCCGGCGTATCCGTTCCTGCCGCGCTCTCCCGGAAATCGCGCACCCTGGCCATGACCACCGAACTGGACATCAACGGCAGCCAGCAACTGTCTTTTGTGCCCGTGGGAAGAGAAACTTCTGTGGAACTGGCCTCCACATGGCACAGCCCGAGTTTCGACGGAGCGTTCCTGCCCACCCGCCGCAGCGTAGCGGCTTCCGGCTTCACCGCGCAGTGGGAAGTGCTGCATCTGAACCGCAATTATCCTCAGTACTGGACCGGCAGCCGTTACAAGATCAACGACTCGGCCTTCGGGGTCGGCCTGCTCATCCCAACCGACGCCTATCAGAAATCGGAACGCACGGCGAAATACGCCGCGCTCTTCATCGCGTTGACCTTTCTCGCGTTCTTCCTTTCCGAAGTGCTCATCCGCGTGCGCCTGCACCCGCTTCAATACCTGCTCATCGGGCTCGCGCTGATCATTTTCTACACGCTCCTGCTGTCCATCTCCGAACACCTGTCTTTCGCCCGCGGCTACCTGATCGCCAGCGCGGCAACGATTCTGCTGGTCACCGGCTACGCGGTCAGCATTCTCAGAAGAGCGTCGGTCGCCCTGCTGGTGGGATCCATCCTCACCATCCTCTACGCATACCTCTACGTTCTGCTCCAGCTCGAGGATTACGCGCTGCTGCTCGGCAGCATCGGCTTGTTCGTAATTCTCGGCGCGGTCATGTTCCTGACCCGCAAAATCAACTGGTACAACCTGGGCGGCGACAGCGAGGCGCCCGGCGACTGAACCCGGAATGACGGCTCTGCACCAGTTTTCGCTACCGCTCCGGCGGGGCGAAGGGTATAGTCCGCTGCGGTCGGGAGAGTGAAAAGACGCCCGGCAGGTTGATTTTAGCCGCATCAGCGTCTAGGATTTCACCTTTGTGCCTTAAGATAATGCGGAGGCTTGTTGAAGATGAAGATCACGATTGTTGGAACCGGATATGTCGGACTGGTGAGCGGAACATGTTTTGCGGAATTGGGGCACGACGTGCTCTGCGTGGATAATGACGAGCGCAAAATCAAGACGCTGAAATCCGGCAAGCTGCCCATCTACGAGCCAGGCCTGCAGGAAATGGTTGATCGCAATGTCGCCGCGGGCCGCCTGCACTTCACCCCTTCGATCGAAGAAGGAACGGACTTCGCCGAAGTCATTTTCATTGCCGTGGGCACCCCTCCCGGATACCGCGGCCAGGCCAACCTTTCCTACGTCGAACAGGTCGGCCGCAAGGTGGCCGAGCACATGAAGAGCTATCGCCTGCTCATCGAGAAAAGCACGGTGCCGGTCAACACCGCCGAACAGCTCAAGCGCACCGTCTCGAAATATTCGCGCGAAGACGTCCCCTTCGATGTCGCTTCCAATCCTGAATTCCTGCGTGAGGGATCGGCCATCGAGGATGCGATGGCGCCGGATCGTATCGTGGTCGGCATCGAAAGCGAACGTGCCGCCAAGCTGTTGCGCGAAGTGTACGCGCCACTCACCGGCAAGGGCGCGAAACTCCTCGAAATGAATATCGCGAGCGCCGAAATGACAAAGCACGCCTCCAATTCATTTCTCGCGATGAAGATTTCCTATATCAACGCCGTCAGCCGCATTTGCGAATTGGCGGGCGCGGATGTGGAACAGGTGGCACACGGCATGGGCCTCGATTCCCGTATCGGGCCGCGCTTCCTGAACGCCGGCACCGGCTACGGCGGGTCCTGCTTCCCCAAGGATGTGGACGCCTTCGTGCACCTCGCGGACCAACTGGGTTATGACTTCCAGTTGCTCAAGCAGGTTCAACTGGTCAACAAGACCCAGCGCGAACACGTGATGCAGAAGATCCAGCATGAATTGTGGGTCATCCAGGACAAGACGGTTTCGATTCTCGGTCTCGCCTTCAAGCCCGGCACGGACGACATTCGCGAAGCGCCATCCCTGTATTTCGTTTCCCAACTGATCGAGGCGAAAGCGCACCTCAAGCTGTGGGACCCGGTAGCGCAGGAAAAATTCGCCGAACAGTTCCCGAACATGAAATACTTCCAGGACCCGATCGAATGCGCGAAAGATGCGGACCTGCTGCTGATTCTGACGGAATGGCCGGAGGTCAAGAACATGGACTTGGCCGCTCTTAAGAAGGCGATGCGCTGCCCCGTTATCATTGACGGCCGAAACATCTTCAATCCGGCCGAAGTGCGGGAAAAAGGCTTCACCTATCATTGCGTGGGCCGGCCGTAAGGCTGCAGGCGCTTTTCTAAGGATTTCCACGTCCGGTCAGGCTTTTTCCGGCCCGGATCGCGGCTTCCGGCAACTCGGGTTTCCATTGACAACCCCACCCACTTTCTTTAGCGTGTGCGGTCTTGAGAGCCACCTCCGCCTCCGGGCCGAGTTGGCCGAAAAGCAGAAGGGAGCGTGATTTACTCTGGTAGTCGCTGAAGTCAAAATCAGAAAAGGCGAGTCCGTGGACAAGGCTCTTCGCCGCTTGAAGAAGAAATTGGACAAGGAAGGCATCATGCGGGAGATCCGGGCCCATCGGCATTTCGAGAAACCAAGCGAAAAGCGAAGGCGCAAGGCAGCAAGAGCGCGGCTTCGCTCAATGCAGTTTTAACCTTTTCGACATGCATCATGGATGCGCCGGCGCCCGCTTTCAAAACGGGCAGGCATGAAATCATGGCGCATGACGAAAAATGATCTGGAATGAACACGGCGGCCCGGCGGATCATCCGCCGGGCCGATTGTTTTGAATAAATATGGACCTTGCACTCACAACCCGATGGAACGCATCGCGCCACACCAGCGGCGAGAAGATGATCGAGGAAATCCTCGCCCTCGGCTTCAAGCATGTTGAACTGGGATACGATCTGCGCATGGATCTTGTGCCCGGCGTGCTGCAAATGGTGAAAGCACGGGCCGTCCGCGTAAACACAGTCCACAATTTCTGCCCAGTGCCTGTCACGGCGGTTAAGGGGCATCCGGAAACATATATCCCGACGGATCCGGACCCGCGCATGCGCGAGAACGCCATCCAGTACACTTCCCAGTCGTTGCGTTTTGCCGCAGAAGTCGGCGCGCAGGTCGTCGTGATGCACGCCGGACACGTTGCCATGCCCCGTCTGAGCCGGGATCTCTATGCCCTTTGCGAAGCGGGTAAACAGTCGTCCGACCATTACGAGAAAACGAAACTCAAACTGCAGGTCACGCGCGATCGCAAGGCACAGAAGCACCTGGACTATCTTAAGTCCTGTCTCGACCGCTTACTCGTCGTCGCCGAGGAGACGGGCGTCTATCTCGCCCTTGAAAACCTGCCGACCTGGGAGGCTGTCCCGACCGAACTCGAGATGGAGGCGCTGTGCAGACAATATGGTACGCGCCGCCTGCGATACTGGCACGACATCGGCCATGCCCAGGTGCGGCAGAATCTCGGGTTCATCAACGCGGAACGATGGCTTGAACGCCTCAGTCCCTGGCTTGCGGGCATGCACATACACGACGTGCTGCCCCCGGCTGCCGACCACCTGATGCCCCCCGCCGGAAAAGTGGATTTCCCCGCGCTGAAAAGAATTGCCAATACCCGCGTGTTCAAGGTAATTGAACCCTCGCCTCTGACGCCCGAAGACCACATCTTAAGGGCCGTGGCCTATCTGCGTCAGACATGGGAGAATACCCCTGCTGCAGAGTCGCAGGCCGATCCTCAAAGGGAGAATGAGCAATGAAAAGAGCGCTGATCACCGGTGTGACCGGTCAGGATGGATCCTATCTTGCCGAGCTTTTGCTCGAAAAGGGCTACAAGGTCTTCGGCATGGTCCGTCGCGCAAGCACCGAAACATACGAGCGCATCAGCCATATCAAGGACCGCATTGAACTCGTGCAGGCCGACTTGTTGGACCAGCTTTCCATCATCAAGTTGATGGAGCATACACAGCCCGCCGAAGTGTACAACCTCGCGGCGATGTCTTTTGTGCCCACGTCATGGAACCAGCCCGTCCTGACCGGCCAGTTCACCGCCATCGGTGTAACGCGGATGCTGGAAGCCATCCGGCTTATCTGCCCCAAAGCCAGATTTTACCAGGCATCCAGCAGCGAAATGTTCGGGATGGTTCGGGAGGTTCCGCAGACGGAAAAGACCCCGTTCCACCCGCGTAGCCCTTACGGCGTCGCCAAAGTTTACGGACATCATATCACGGTCAATTACCGCGAAAGTTATAATCTCTTTGCCATTTCCGGAATCCTGTTCAATCACGAGAGCCCGCGGCGCGGGAAAGAATTTGTCACCCGCAAGATCAGCGACGGCGTTGCCCGCATCAAGCTGGGCATCGACAAAGAGCTTCGCATGGGCAATCTCGAAGCCCGGCGCGACTGGGGTTTTGCCGGGGACTATGTCAAAGCAATGTGGCTGATGCTCCAACAGGATAAACCGGACGACTACGTCATCGCCACGGGCAAGGAGCATTCGGTTAAAGAGTTTCTCGAGCTTGCCTTTTCTCACGTCGGCATGAACTGGCAGGATTACGTGGTCACCGATCCCGAATTCCTGCGCCCCGCCGAAGTGGACCACTTGCTGGGCGATGCGTCCAAGGCAGAGCGTCAACTGGGCTGGAAGCCCGCCGTGGACTTCGAAGGCCTGGTGCGCATGATGGTGGATGCCGATATCGAACGGTACCGCAACCAGGGGGCGTGAACCGGTGCGTATTCTCGTCACAGGTGCGGGTGGATTTGCGGGCCGTCATCTGCTGAACGAGCTTTCGGCCGCAGGACACACTCCAATCGGGTTCGATCTTAAAGCGCTGCCGGACTCACTCTCATGCGAAGCATTTGTCGGGGATCTGCGCAACGAATCCGACATCGAGCGCGCCATCCGCGAAAGCCGTCCCGATGCATGCATTCATCTTGGCGGCATCGCCTTCGTCCCCATGGGATGGACCGATCCGGACTTCGTACTCGCCGTCAACCTCGGCGGCACAGTCAATCTGCTGGAGTGCGTAAAGCGAATCGCCCCCCAAACACGCCTGCTCGTGGTGACTTCCGCTGAAATCTACGGAGGCGGAACAGCCGACGGGATGATTCATGAAGACACGGGAATGCGGCCTGCCAGCATTTACGCCGTCGCCAAAATGGCAGCCGACCTTACCGCCCTCCTCTACTTCCGGCAACACGCAATGCCCGTTTTAACCGCGCGGCCCGGGAATCATATGGGTCCCGGCCAGGCGGAGCCGTTTGTCACGGCGTCTTTCGCCAGGCAGCTCGCTGAAATGAAGGCGGGCCTCAAGGACCCGGTTCTTCATGTCGGGAATCTGGACTCCGAACGGGATTTCGCCGACGTTCGCGACACCGTGCGCGCCTACCGGCTCCTCATCGAGTCCGGCAGGCCCGGCCGTGCCTATAATATCGCCGCGTCGAACCGCGTGCGTATTGGCGACATGCTTCAGCAACTGTGCGATTTGTCCGGCGTCCATCCCTCAATCAATGTGGATCCCGCACGATTCAGGCCGACCGATCGGCCCGCCCTTCTCGATACGACGCGCATTCGCTTGGATGTCGGTTGGTGCCCGGAAATACCCTTGTCCAAGACCCTGGCTGACATCATGGAGGACTGGCTGACCCGGACGACACCCCGGGAATAGCAGACACGGCTATGAGCTCACGTCGAATCATCGTGAATCTGCTCAGAATTGGCCTCGCGATCGGTCTCATGGCCTACATCATCCACCGGGTCGAGGCCTCGGACGTACTCGCCGCCCTTCAATCCATCACCGGTCGCTGGCCGTGGGTGCTACTGGGGGTGGTGTTAACCTTCGTCGGACTGGGAACCGGCGCGATTCGCTGGCACCGGATTCTTTTGGCACAGGGCTTTACGCCATCCGCCGGTTCCGTCTTCAATTACTTCTTTATCGGCCAGTTCTTCAACGCTTTCATGCTGGGCGCCTGCGGCGGCGATGTCGCGCGCGCCGTGTGCATATGCCGGAACGCGCCCGGAAGACGCGCGGAAGCGGCCTCAACCGTTTTCGTGGACCGGGCGATCGGACTGTTCGTCACCATCGTCTTCGGCTGTGTCATGATCCTGTTGCAGATCCCGCTGTTCCGCCGCTTTCCCGTGAACCGCGGGCCGGGGTTACTGATGTTCGCCTTTCTTGCCGCATCGCTCGCCGCGATTGCAGCGATCTTCCGGCGTAACCTATTTGAACAATGGACGTTCTTTCAGCGATTGGAGCGCGACACCCGCTTCGGCCCCCTGATCCGCCGCACGTACGAAGCTTTCTATCTTTACCGCGGCAAGCGGCAGGTCCTCGCGGGCGCTTTGTTCTATTCCCTGCTGAACCTTCTGTTCCTGACGCTCGCCTGCATCTGCTTCGGCATCAGCCTGGAACTATCCATCCCGGTCGTTGACTACTTCACGCTGTTCCCAATCATCACGGTAATTGCTGCAATCCCTATCACGCCCGGCAGCCTCGGCTTGCGCGAAAGCTTGTTCGTGACGATGTTCGGCACGGTGGGCGCAACGCCTGATCAGGCCATGCTGCTATCGTTGATGGTCTATGCGGACGGGGTGCTCTGGAGCCTGTTCGGTGGCATCCTGTTTCTCGCTCGCCCTGCCGGCGCACGAGAGGCCGTGCGTCGCGAACTGCACGAGGCTCTTGGAGACAAATCGGCCTGACCCGCCACCAGCAGCCATCACAGAAGAAATTCGACCAGGCAGAAGAACAGAATAAGGATCAACAGCGCCAAAGCCGGATGAAGCTTCTTTGGAGACGGATTGACTAACGCTTTCACCTGTTCTCGAAACAGATGTTTTCGCTTCAGGAAACATCCAACAGCAGAAACGAGTACTGCCAGGGGAAGCAGCACAGCTATGAAGCCGTGAAAAAATATCACTGTCCCCCCGCCTCGGATATATTGGCCAGACCTTTGTGCGCCTGCTTCCCAGCAAAGCCTTGCCCACGTACCACCGAAAAGCAATAAAGCTGAGAAGAGCGCAAAGATCAGTCCCTCAACGGATAATGCGGAAAGGATCAGGTGGCTTCTCTTTGTTTCGACATCCACAGGCTCCTGCGCAAGCCTTCTTGCGTCCACGAAAATCAGCGTCCCGCAGACAAATAACAACATCACAAAAAGATACGCCGGTTTTTCGAAGCGATCTCCGAGAAGCAGTGTCCAGAATCGTTCGACAAGGAGGGCTGCGCCCAACATACCGGCATAGAACTTGAAAAGGGCCCGACACCAAACGCCGGCCCGCGCCGCCGTCATGCTCACGAGCAGACACAATAAAAACGGAATCCCGAAGATAATCAGTATCATCTCTACCGCAACCTCACGCGAATAAACAACTACGCTTACTGTTCTCCGACTCCGTCCATACGGCGAATAAGAACTTGCTGTTCCGCTGAACGGAGCTCAGCGCTTGCCCGCTCACCGCCACGGTCGAAGGAAACATTCATTACAGCGCTCACGAAATACTTTTCGGGCACGCTCATATCATAAAGCAAATCGATCGGGATCGCGAAGGTATAAGATTCGCCCGACTTGAGTGTGCGCACATATGTGCCTGAACGTTGGATCATCTTCAAAACGGCCTGATTGTATCTGGTCGGGGGGACGATCTCGCCGCGTTCATTCCGCACAATAACGGCACAATCGAGATGCTTATGCGTTAGAGCGATTCGGATATCATTTGTAGATATGTTTTAGACGACGGCTGACAGCACGATGGGTTCCATTGTATTAGCGGTAGACTTGCTGATAGCGGTAGTGAAACTGACGGCAGGCTGATTGTTGGTCTGCGACACAATGGAATCCATGGCTGCGGCATTATTCATTACAGCGCATGGCAATAGCACAAAAAAGAAGATACTTCATAAGGACCTCCGTCACTGGATCATCCCCGTAGACCTGATACGTGTAGGGGGCTGTTCTGCAGCAGGAAAGATGGATGACGCTTCAATGACCCCATACACTACTCTCCACCCCACGCCGACCTTCCTCCTGGCACTTCATCTATAACGCGGATTTCCACATCTCCTGAGTTGGCGATAACGCCTTGGCTTGCACTGGGCATGCTCAGCCGTCTCGTTATAGACACGCGATATATTCCGGCCACGCTCATGTCAAAATACCGGTTCAGGAGAATCGGATCATGCCGGCATTCTCCAGGCTTTAGCAGCCATGGCTTCGGATTCGCACGCCTTATGCTCTGCGCAGCATTCACGCCAAACCGAGTTTGAGCAATCTTCCCCTCACCTACTTGCATCACTTCGATATCACAAACCCATTCCGGACGTCCGACAGCGATCATGAACGCCTTTTCAGAACTATTGCTGACAATGAGGTCGACAATGATCGGCTCTATCGCGGCAAATTCGCTGCTAGATAGAGAAATACATACCTGAAGACCGTTGGTGACGACGCCACAACTCGACACTGGTTCTCCAGAGGCCGCAAAAGAAATCCCGCTGCATACACCAAAAAAACCCGCCAGGATTACATTTAATGGCTTTTGTATTCTTGATTTCGACATCGCTCAACCTCCCATGCTGTTAGTAGTCCATGTCGGATGATCCGTCGTGTCCGTCTCAGGACCTTGCCACGGTGCATCGACTTCAATTGCCCAATTCGTGACGTTTTGCCAATTGGGTGCGTATGGATGGATGTTCGTTACCACGCCCTGCCAACGCCAAGAGATCTTGCGGAGGGGAATCGGCACTGATGCGGCTCCCGCATCGATCGGATTAGGTTCAAACATCAAGTACATCGTTGCGTTCAGTTCTTCGTAGAGCGAGTGCGTATTCTCGCCAAGGACATTGACAGGACAATCTTCGGCTGAATACCCGCTGAAGTTGCCATAATGTACATCGCCGTCAAGTCCGCGCGTCACCTCTTCCAAGGTGTTTGATACCGTCACTTCGCGGACGTAGCAGCTATCCACTATCTGCAGCCAAAAGCAGTTTTCTATATCACCGAAACCCCAAGGGGCAGAAAAATTAGCATTGGCAAAGAACATCCCCGGAGGGTTCGTGGATCCCACATCAGAGTATTCACCGAATGTGAATAAAGGATGGTTGTCAGTCCACCTGTTTTTAAGTAGTGCGTATCCGGTTGTGATCGAAATCTCCGCAACAGGCCTTTTCACATCGAAGTAAGCTGTTGCGCTGCACGCAATGCCAGCCATTTCGCATGAGTAGGTTACGGAAAACACACTGCCTGCCCCAGCGTTCGTGTTACCGTCAACCCAGTAGTAGCTTATTGCCTGAGTTGTAGTATCGGTAAGCGGAATGATATAGCCTTCTTGTGGCAAAATACCCGAGTCAATGTAGTAATCTTTGATCACCTTGCCGGCTACCGTCCACTGGTGATTAGATGACGTGATCCTAGATGGTTCAGCAGAACCAATCAGCCGAATATTATGGCCTGCGCTAACGGTGTTTGTCGCACCACTCGCCGAGGCCTCTCCATTGATACCGTCCCATTTGATGTCCGTTTTGAGAATGTATACCCCTACCATGACCGTGCTGGGCAGAATGTTGTCCCCAACATTCTTGGCCGACAATGTGAGATCGAGTGTCAGTGGTGTGTTGCTTGGCGCCGCAATGATACTCTCATGCTCGATATGAACCGGCGCATAACCGAGCATGTTCGTACCCTGTTGCCATTCTGTGTGCCGACTGTTCACATCGATGCTTCCGATAACGGTCTCCCCCTGCGAAGGCTGGATATTCCAAGTAAGGACATCGTTATACTGAGATGATTGGCCTGTCCATTGTGGATATTCTGCGCTGTACACCCCAATAACAAGGAGGCAAGCTCGTCCGGCAGGAATCTGAATCGTGCGGCTACGTTCTTTTACAATATTCTGTTGCAGATCCCCGGTTACAATGAACCACTCTGCATCGGGGGTGCTGCCCGGATCCAAAGGATCATATCCCTGATCCGCCTCGCTGCCGTCTGATATCCCGTCGCCATCCGTATCCCAAAGATTTGGATTGGTGCCCAGCAGATACTCTTCGTAATCGGTCAATCCGTCACTGTCGCTGTCAAAATTCGCGTCTGTCGGATCAAGCGGGTCAAGGCCGTGTTGAGCTTCCCATCCGTCGGGAATGCCGTCACCGTCCGTATCGGGATTCAGCGGGTTGGTGCTGTGAATACTGACTTCATCACCATCGGAGAGCCCATCGTCATCGGTATCCCCGTTGTGCGGATCTGCGCCCCATGTATATTCCTCCATATTGGTCAGACTATCGCCATCATCATCGGCGGAAGCTGTCGCATTGGTCGGTCCACCGTAATGAAGCGTCTCCCACCAGTCCGGCAAGCCGTTCGCATTTGTATCGACGAATTCCTCCGCGCCCATGTCTGCCAGACCTCCAAATGGCCGGGCCTGACCATGAATATCTATGGTGGGCGCCCAATTTGTGTTCGCCGCGCCGATGGCCGGGGAATTCGGATGCAAGTGGAAGCTGTTTGCCACAAACTGTGGATCGTTGGTTATTACCCCGGACAAGGTGGCATGAGCCGGACAATTGCTCTCGAAAAAGGATGATGGGTTCGGATCGTACAAGGAGGTTTGAATCATCGCCGCCGGACCACTGCCCCCAGACTGCTTGTAAACCTGCCATTCCTTCGGATTATTATTCCATATTATGCTGTTGCGGATCCGGGTAAACCCTTCGCTGTCCGGCTCTGATCCCGATAGAGGCATGTGGCTTGAGAAAACCGCGGCTCCCGCGATGAGATTGGTTTCAAAAACAGGCACACCATTTACCATATGCTCATAAGTACAAGCTACATCATTGGCAATATTGTAAGCAATGGTGCAATTCAGCATATGCAATTCAGCTTCCGAAACGGAAAACCCGCGCCCCATATTGTTGAGTATAACCGAGTTTTCAATAACGAGGCTTCCACTGTTCATATTTTGAATAGTCGCATTTTGCCGGCTTATATTACCCTTAAATGTACAACGCTCGACACTGGCTGTACCAATATAATGATTCGTTTTTGCGAATACAGAAGTGTAAAATCGCAGTTGATCCGTATGAAGGATCGCAGAGCCGCCCTGCGACAGATTTCCAGAAAACGTCGAACACTCGATCTGGGGAGATGAACCAACGCTTGCAAACCGGGGAGGAATGGGCTGTAGATAAACAGAGTGATAGGTGGAGTATAGGCCGCCGCCCATCTGCGATGCCCTATTGCTTGCGATCAGGCAATCGGCGATGAGGGGGCTTGATCCTTCGAGATAGATCGCCGCTCCATTTTGGGCGACATGTCCTATAAATTTTAGACCGCGCAATGTCGGACTTGATGTGACGCAAAGAATACCAGCGCCATTTTGGGCCAGGCCGCCTTTGATTGTAACGCCTTGCAGCAGTGCGTTGGTCGTTTCGCCGGAAGTGAATGAAAACACGCGACCGGATGATTCCGCGTCAATTACCACGGATTCCGCATCGTTCAGCATGGAGCGCAACTTGATGGATTTACCGTGATAAGATAGCCCTGCGTTATTTGTGCCCGTATAAGTGCCGGGCTTGATAAACAACCAGTCTCCATTGACAGTGTCATTAATGCCGCTCTGAATGGTTTTGAATGGCTGGCTGAAGGTTCCCGGATTCCCATCGTTACCCGCCGTACTGTCCACGTACAGAGTCGGAAATGGGATGGAATCCGGATCGACAGGGTTGCTTGCGCCTTCGTGCTCTTCGAGGTTGGTCCACCCGTTACCATCTGCGTCCTTCATGGCGTCCGAAGGATCAAGGGGATTGAGGTCGTATGCGACTTCCCATCCGTCACCCATGCCATCGCCGTCTGTATCCGGGTTGATCGGATCGGTGCCGTGCTGATATTCCTGACTATTCGTCAACCCGTCGCTGTCGGAATCCGCGTCGGCGACGGCGTTGGTCGGCCCACCGAAATACTGCATCTCCCACCAATCCGGAATGCCATCGCTATCCGCATCGGTTCCCAATGTAAAGTCAACGCCGGTAACGCGATTGCTCACAGGGATTGGGAGGGCGGAGTACACACCCGCATCCTCGCCATGCGTATAATTCCCATTCTCATCCGAATCAATAAAGGCTTTTATCCAGTAGTTCGACGCAGGCAGTCCGTCAATCGAGAAACTCACCGGGAAAGTCACGTACACGACCCCGCCGGTCATCGGGTCACCCCCTTGGATCCACGGGATCACGCAACGATACGTTGTGTCCCAACTGTTCGATTCACTCACCGCCACAACCCAGATATCGCCTGTTGCCAAACCGGTGTAATCAATCGTTCCCCATATGCTCGGTTGATCCTGCACCGTAATATTGAGCTCCGATGTATCCCCAGTGATGAGTGTCGAACCGCCGCTGTATAACCCGCGCGGCTCCCATTCGTCCCAAACAAAATTGTTGTTCACATCGCAAAATGCTTTGAACCAGTAGCTTTGATTGATGGCGATGTCATTGGTGTACCCACCGGGGCCGGGCAATGCGACCGATTGCGCGATAGACCAGCCATCCGAATCGTGTGTGCTCAATGCAAAGATAGCGCCTGTTTCAATGCCGCTGTAGCTCACAGCTCCTGAAACGCGTACGGGCCGCGAATTGGAATCCTCAGGATCGGTTTTGTAGACGAACAACTCGCGGGCGTCCGCATACCCGTCGCCGTCCGTGTCCAATTCTGCATTTCCGGCGACATAGAATCGAAGGGGCGGGCCACTGCGGAGCCAGTGATTCGTGTCTGTCCATATAATACGATTGGTCCCCATGACGGACAATTCCTTAACGGCAAAAGTCCAGACAGACTCCATAAGGTCGTTACACGTGTACACATCCAGCCGATTCGTGAACTCGGATGGATAGCCGATGACAAGACGAATTCCGCCGCTTGTAATGGAGATCGCTTCAAAAACAATGTTGCTCTCCGACTCCCCCGACCGCAACAGGAACAATTCCCCGTCATCGCGTGTTGCGGCGGCAAGGGCGACTTCTTCCTGAACACGCGCTGAAACGTACAGATACTGCTCCACGTATTCGGTCGGGATCAGTTTAGCCGTAATCCGTATCCGGGCCGGATCGTAAAGGCTCTGCCAGTAGGATATTTGATCGAACGAATAGCGTCCGGCGTAAAGACTCGGAAAAATGGACCGAAGATAAGCAAAAGGATTGTAGCCGAACAGAGGGGCGAGAATGAATAGCTTTTCTTCTTTCGAGTTCAGGAATACCGTTTCGCGCGTGAAAGGGTCTTCGAGGATCGTAACCGGGTAGACGGGAACGCTGTTTTCGTACTCCAAAACAAGATGCTGATTGAACTCGGGCGAAAAACCTTTCCACGAGAAGGGCAGAACAAGTGGATGAGCGGTTTGATTTAGAACCAAATCGGGATCGGGCGGGAGCATCGGCAGAAAAAAAGCCTGTTGTTCGGTAAAGAACTCCCCTAAATCGCGGATGTCCGCCACTTCGGCGGACATGAATTCAGCGTAGACATACGGATCTACTACGTTTTGTTGTTCCGCCTTCTTTTCGCTCCCTGCAAATACGACCAAGGCGCACACCAGAGACGCAATGCCAAGCCCCCATGCGGTCCTCCCGAGATGCTTCATTCCCAACCCCTTTCCTTGATTGCTTTCCCGCAAGACTTAAATATTCGGAATCCACACCAAAAAAAAGAGGCGCGAACTCCAAGCTCATGCTTCGACTGAGGGACCGCGAAGCCCCACCTTCTGAACCACAAGACAGGGAGTCGCGCCCCATGCGGGGCGCATCTCCACAGCCTCGTTTCAGAAGGAGAAATTTCGCGGTTTTCAGTCGAAACGATTACTGCGCAAACGCAAAAAACAGCTTTCTCAAAGAGCACATTCCGGAATAACAACCGGAGTTTGGATTCCATTGTGCTGAAGAAATCACAAATGGCCAGCCCTTTTTCAGGGCCTTTGCTAAAGCACAGGAAAAGGATTAAAAGATCAAACCAAAAAACTGTGTCCACCCACCGACGATCAGGCTGCTGAGCCAACCTCCTCCGGCCCAGATCAATGCCGCGAGCGGGGTCATGAAAACCAGCGCAAAAAAGATCCACGACATCTGCTGCGCGCGCGCCGGATGAATCTGACGCATGGCCGGAATGAACAGCGAAAACACGGCCCATCCGTCGAGAATCGGAACCGGCAATAAATTGAAGAAGAAAAGGACCGCGTTCGCGAGACATCCGATCATCGCCACCCGCATCAGGGCCTCTCCCACACCCAACGAGGTCATCAGGGAATAAACTAAACCAAACAGGAGACTCAGCAGCAGATTTGAAGCCGGACCCGCAAAGGACACGAGCGCCCGCGCGCGCGAATCCCGCAATCGCGCAAGACTGACCGGCACGGCGCCCCATGCGATGCCGAAAAGCAACAGGATCACGATCGAAACCGGCCCCATCTGAACCATCGGGTTCAGCGAGTGGTGCCCCGTGAGATACGCCGTGTCGTCACCCAACTTGTAGGCCATGTGCGCATGGGAGAACTCATGGAGACAAATTGAAAACATCACCACCCCCACCCATGCGAAATACATGAAGGGATCTTCAAACAACGTGCTGACGAAAAAGCTCATGCGATTTTTCTAATTATGCGGAGGATCGGGCACTCTGGCAAGACCGCCCGTTCGCTTGACCGCAGAAGAACGGCGGCGCACTATACCCGCATGTCCTGGATAGAGCAGAATAACGGCGATGCAATTCTCACGATCCGCGTCGTCCCGCGCGCGTCGAAAGACGAAGTCGCCGGCGTTCTAGGCGACGCGCTGAAGATCCGTCTCTGCGCGCCGCCGGTGGAGGGCAAGGCCAACGAAGCGCTGGCGCGATTTCTGGCAAAGACGCTGAACGTTCCCCCGCGCTGCGTGGAGATCCTGCATGGCGAAACCGGACGAACCAAGCATGTCCTCGTTCAGGGCATCAGGGCTGCGGTCGCACAGGAAAGATTGTTGTCCGCAACGAAATAGACATCTCTCAGCGTTTCCGCGCGTGCGGTACCCGGCTCTTTGCCAGCTTCTCCGATGCGGCGGCATATCCGCGGCTGATCGCTTCCGCCGCCCGATGAAAATCCATATAGCCCACATCACCGCCGGGTTGAATCAACATGTCCGGCGGCTCAAGCCGGAGGCGTGTTTCCGTGATCTGCGACTGCATGATTACAATGGAGTTGCCCAACACGTCGAACATGCTGGGGCGCGACGCCTGTTCCAACCAATGGCGCGTCTGCTCGCGAAACGGATTCTCAAGCGATTCCAGCTTTCGTTTAATTTCAGCCAGGAACCGATGGGCCCGGGGCGGTTTTCCGTCTTTGCGCTCATCACGCGGTTTATGTGTATCCCTTCCCATGGCTCCGAAGTTCACGTCCACGGCAATCACGAAGTCGGCACCCAGCGAACGCGCGATATTAACGGGCACGGGATTAACCAAGCCTCCATCCACCAGCTCGACATGATTTCGCAGCACGGGCGTAAATATTCCCGGAATGGAAATACTGGCGCGGACAGCCTCAATTAAATCACCTTCACGGATTACAACTTCATTCCCGGTCCGGATGTCGGTAGCCACCGCAGCATAAGGCAGTCGGAGCTCTTGAATGGTACGCCGGGCCAGATGTTCGCGTATAAACTCCACGATCTTTGCGCCGTCAATCAAGCCGGAGCGGGGAAACGACATTTCCAAAAAGTTGGAGAGCGCCTTGCGCCAATCGAGGCGGCGGGCAGAAGATTCGAGCTGGCTCATCCGGTCGGATGCCAGCGCACTGCCCACGAGTGCGCCCATACTCGCGCCCGCAACACAAGCGACCTCAACCCCTGCATCGCGCAGGGCTTTGATCACCCCGATATGCGCCCATCCCCGCGCACCACCGCTGCCCAGCGCCAAGCCAACCCGTTTCAAGAAAACTCCTTGCTATTCGATCATCGCCAGCGTTGCGGCTCCAATTACGCCCGCGTCATTGCCGAGCGCCGCGCTCTTGATCTCCAATCGCTCGAAGAACACCGGGCTCAAGCGCTCCTTCAGGTGTTTTCGAAGCGGATCGAACAGCACCGCGCCGCTCTGCGCAACCCCGCCGCCCACGATGATCGCCTGCGGCTGCAGGAGATAGGTCACCGAGGCAAAAGCCGAAGCGAGGCACTTGGCCATAAAGTCGAAGATCTCGATCGAAAGCTCATCTCCCTGCTCCGCGGCGCGACTGATCAACTCCGGCGTGATCGCGTTAAAATCACCGCCCGCCAATTCCCTCAAACTGGACTTGCGCCCGCTCTTCAACAGAGAAACGGCACGCTCAACCAGCCTTCGATTTCCAATATATTGCTCCAACCCCCCGAGCCCCTGCGGCGACTTGATGCCATCAAGCTCGATGGACATATGCCCGATCTCACCGGCCATCGAACAGGCACCGCGATAAAGGCGGTTGTTGATCAGCAACGCTCCGCCCACGCCCGTTCCAAGTGTAACGAAAACGGCGTGCTGATAAACCCGCCCCGCGCCAAACGTGCATTCGCCCACCGCCATGGCGTTGACGTCGTTATCCACGCGCGAGTGCACCCCGAAACGTTCTTCGAGGCGCGGCCCGAGTGTCACCGCCTTCCAGCCGGGCACGTTGGTGAGATCAAAGATAAATCCGCGTTCGAAATCAACAAACCCCGGAACGCCCACGCCGATACCGGAAAGGTCGGATTTTGATAACGCCCGCTCCTTCAGCATCTCCGTCACGCCCGCCTCAACCGCATCCAGCCATCCTTCCTGAGTGCCGGCCTCGGAGGTCGCCTTGCGCGAGCGGGCTTCGATCACTCCCTGCTCGTTAACGAGCGCCATCTTGATGAAAGTTCCCCCGAAATCCACACCGACGGCATATCGAATCCGACCTGTATCACTCATGACTCTTCCTCGAAGGTTCAAATAATCTCACGGCATTTTGCGCGGTAATATGCGCGATGCGCTCCGCGCTGTCACCCCGAATCTTGGCGAGGGCCGCCGCCACATGCGCCACGTGAGCGGGCTCGTTCCGCTTCCCGCGAACAGGCTCTGGCGCGAGGTAGGGTGAATCGGTTTCCACCAATATCCGGTCTTCCGGCAACACTTTTGCGATTTCCCGCAGCGCGGCCGCGTTCTTGAACGTGATAATGCCGCTGAACCCGATCAGCAGGCCCATTTCCAGCAGGCGCTCTGCAAACGGCAGACTACCCGTGAAGCAGTGCAACACCCCCGGATAAGGTAATGTATCGCGCAGCGCCTCGCAATGAGCTTTCAAAAGCTGGAGGGTGTCTTCATCGGCGTCACGGCTGTGCACGACGATCGGTTTGCGAACGCTGCGCGCATGTTCAAGCATGCGCTCGAAAAGCGTCAACTGCATCGCGCGCGTGTCGCGGCTGTAATAATAGTCCAACCCGATTTCCCCAATCGCCACGACTTCCGGTTCGGAGAGAAGCGGAATGAGCGCCGCATGATCCACCTCGCGCGCCGCCTGATCGCGATCGAAGCCGACCGTGGCGCGAACCAAATCCGGCGCGCACCGAGTGATCGCGATCGCCTGCGCATTCGCCGCGGCATGTCCGCCAATGGCAATAATCCGGCCCACGCCGGCGGCGCGCGCCCGCTGGAGGACTTCGCCGACGGCCTGCTCATCCGGCAGATGGTCGAAATGCGCGTGGGAATCAACGAGCATGTTCTGTGAAGATTCTGTCATGCGTCACGGTTGAGCAGTTTCGAGCCACGGCAGCAATTCGCTGTCTTTCCATCGCTCGCGGATTTTCGCTTCGAGATTTTTTGCGCGCTCCGGCTGGCCCATCAGCCGGAGAATCAAAATCCATCGCGCCCCCACCCTCACGGCTGTTTCCGGCGTAGTCGCAATCTCAATCACTTTCTCATAATGCCGACCCGCGTCCTCGAACAATTCGTTGCGGGCATACAGATCCCCCAGCTTTTCTCTCAGCACAAGGCTTCCGGAGGCTTCCATTTTCTCGCGGCAATAATTCAGCGCGGTATTGAACCGGCCTTCGCGAACCAGCAGGTTGACCTTCCTCACATGAGCCCACTCGACGTCCGGCTTGCCGTCCTGCTCCAGGTTCCTGATTTGTTCATCCAGCGAATACCGGAAAGGATTGAACAGCGGATCGCCGACAACGGTAACCTGCCATGACAGCGCCGGTAGCGACATATAAACGCTGTCCGCAAAGGACATCCCGGAGCAGAATCGCGTGGCGAACATATCCATATGCGGCACAAACGAGAGGAACGGTTCGCTCACAGCGCCCCAGGTGAACGCTGCGCCGCGGGCCAACAGCGGGCCGGCCCAGTAGTCCGTCCCTGTTCGCAGGCTCACGGCGCTGGAAGAATGAATGTGACTGGCCACGGCGCCGGTCCTGAACCGGAAATCTTTTCTCAAGAAAGGCCCTTCCACGCGATCCTGGTACCAGCCCATATACACGACGGCATCCTCCATCGGAAATGAACGCCCCCATATCGGTGAGGCCGAATCCAGCACACACTCGTATCCTTCGCGCAGGAACCGCTCGCAGGCCTCGCGTATCCAGAAATCCCCAACGTAATAAGCGCCTTCGCGCAGACCCCGGCCATCGAAGTAGGCGCGCCCAAGCAATCCATAACGCTCCGCTTCCAGCGATGCGTCAATCATGCCTTTCACAATTTCCGGATCGGGACCGTCAAGGCGTGTCACCGCAATCACGGCGCCGGCCGCCCGCTTGACCTCTTCCCATGAATGCCGGTTGAAGAGCGGGTTCGACACCTGCCCTCCGATCGGATAAGGCCCCGCCAGCAGGAGCGCGAGTTCGGACTCCACCGCTGCCGCATTTTTTTCGCCGATCCGCCTGAGCCGGTCGCCGATAATTCTCGCAAGCGGCCATCTCGTGTCCGAAATACGCAGCGGCACCCCATGCATCAGCACCATGTAGCGGACAGAAGACGAAAGCGTCGTCCACGCCGTCTCGTTCGGCTTGACCGATTCAGGATCGCGCCGAACCTGGTCCACCAGTTTCCGGCGTTGCAGATAGCGGAGCAACGGATCGCGGAGCCGTTCCTCGTATTCCCTGCGGCTCATGGATTCGCCCGAGGGCAAGTCAAGCAGGCAGATGTTCGCAACCGGTATGCCACGCGCTTCGGCATAATGGCGGGCCAACTCACGGGATTCCGGCACGGCGCTGTTCACCACGATGACGACGTCGAACGGCTCGGCGGCAGTAACCGAAAAAACAGGGAAAAAACCGCAAAGGAGAAAGACCAACCACGCCTTGCGCGCTGTCGTCAATTTGCCGTCGAAGGAATTTTCCACAACCATTCGATCATACCCCGCACGCGCATCGTAGAATAATGGATTCCCTTCGGCCAATGAAAAACGCCCCCGCTGCGTGAGCGGGGGCGCTTTCGAATCTGCCAATAAGAGCGTTACTTGATCAGGGGAGTGGCCGCTTTGAGAATCGGCGCAATCACCAGGGCCACCACGCTCATGAGCTTCATCAGGATGTTCAGCGACGGGCCCGCAGTATCCTTGAAGGGGTCGCCCACGGTATCGCCGATGACAGCCGCTTTGTGCGCGGGAGATCCCTTGCCGCCGTGCGAACCGGCCTCAATGTGCTTCTTCGCATTGTCCCATGCGCCACCCGCGTTGGACATGAAAAGCGCCATCAACACGCCGGATGCCGTCACGCCGGCGAGCAAACCACCGAGCATCTCCTTGCCGAACACAAAGCCCACGATCACCGGGGTCAGGATTCCGAGCAGTGCGGGAACGGTCATCTTCTTGATGGCCGCCGCCGTGGAGATGTCCACGCACTTCGCGTATTCAGGCTTGGCCGTACCTTCCATCAGCCCCGGGATCTCGCGGAACTGCCGGCGCACTTCCTCGACCATTGCGAACGCCGCCTGGCCCACCGCGCTCATCGCAAACGCCGAGAACAGGAACGGCATCATCGCGCCGACGAGCAGACCCGCCATCACTTTCGGATCGGTCACATCAATGATCGGAAGGCCGACCGTCTCGCGGAACGCCGCGAAAAGCGCGAGCGCGGTAAGCGCCGCGGAACCGATCGCGAAACCCTTGCCGATCGCAGCCGTGGTGTTGCCCACGGCGTCCAGCTTGTCGGTACGCTGACGCACTTCCTTCTCCAGCTTCGACATCTCTGCCAGACCGCCCGCGTTGTCCGCGATCGGACCATACGCATCCACGGCCAACTGGATTCCGGTTGTCGCCAGCATGCCCAGGCCGCCGAGCGCGATGCCGTAGAGGCCGGCGAATTTGTAGGTCAGAACGATCGCCGCCGCCAGCACCAGCACCGGCAGCGCGGTGGAGATCATGCCCGTACCGAGACCCGCGATGATGTTCGTGGCTGCGCCGGTTTCAGACGCATCGGCGATCTTGTTCGAAGGCGTTTTCCCTTCCGCGGTGTAGTATTCGGCGAGAAGGCCGATAATCACACCCGCCAGCAGACCCACGATGGTAGCCCAGAAGATGCCGGTTGCCTGGAACTCCTGCGCGATCGTCTGTATCCCCGTTCCGACGAACGTCATGCTCGTGAGCGTGAACGTCGCGGGAGCGACCACTTTCACGATCGGATAGGTCAGCAAGGCCATGACCACACCGGCAGAAAGCGTCCCCATGTTCAGGGCCGTCTGTGGATTACCACCTTCACGCGTTTTAACGAAGAATGTTCCGGCAATAGAAACGAGAATGCCCGCGCCCGCGAGCAGCAGCGGAAGCAGCACGAGGTTCAGGAGAGGACGATTCGAGCCGGCCGGAACCACTGCGGTCGCGCCCAACACCATTGCGCTGATAATCGCGCCGACATAAGACTCGAACAGGTCGGCGCCCATGCCCGCCACGTCACCGACATTGTCGCCGACATTGTCCGCAATCGTCGCAGGATTGCGCGGATCGTCTTCCGGAATCCCGGCTTCAACTTTGCCCACGAGATCAGCGCCCACATCGGCCGCTTTCGTATAAATGCCGCCGCCCACACGCGCAAACAACGCAATGGAGCTCGCGCCCATGGAGAATCCGGCGAGAATCGGCAAAACCGTTTCGCGCAAGCCCCCAAGATTGTCCGCCGAAATGCCGAACGCGATGAAGTAAATGATGGTCAGGACGGAAATGCCGAGCAAGCCGAGGCCGACCACGCTCATGCCCATAACTGCACCGCCCGAGAACGCGACCTGCAGCGCATCGGCCAGTCCGCGACGAGCCGCATTGGTCGTCCGCATGTTGGAGGCTGTAGCCACGCGCATGCCGAAGAAACCGGACACGGCCGAACAAAGCGCGCCCACGACGAAGGAAAGCGCGACGAGACGCACGGCGCCCTGGTTCGCCCATGCGAGCAGAACGGCTACAATAACGACCACCACGGCAAGAACCTTGTATTCACGCGCCAGGAACGCCATGGCGCCTTCACGAACCGCCGCGCCGATTTCCTGCATGCGTTCGGTGCCGGGCTCCTGGCGGTTGATCCATTGCGTCTTATACCACGCAAAAGCGAGCGCAAGCGCGCCGCTGATGATGCCAAGCAACAATATAGCTATAGTCACGGGACAACTCCTCCTTCATTTCATTATGGTTTACCGCGATAGGGGTGTAAATCTAGAGGGCCGGGTGGTGACTGTCAATATCAGGACCAACCCGCAGAAATGGCTTGATTCAAGCGGTGTCCGTGCGCGAAATAGCCGTTGCAGCGGGAGACACCTATGCTCGACTTGAAACTGGACCGCCCCCTGGCGGTTTTCGACATCGAATCCACCGGCACCAACAGGCGCGTGGATCGCATTATTGACCTCGCCATCCTGAAGGTTCATCCCGGCGGCAGGAAAGAGCAGCACCTCTTCCGCGTGAACCCCGGTATCCCCATCCCGCCGGAAGCGACCGCCGTTCACGGCATCACAAATGATGACGTGAAGGACTCGCCGTCTTTCAAGGACATCGCCGGCAAAGTGATGGAGGTGCTGAAGGATTGCGATCTTTGCGGATACAACATCCTCTCGTTCGACATCCCGCTGCTCATGGAAGAATTCGCGCGCGTCGGGATGTCGCTGAACCTCGAAACGTTCCGTATATTGGACGCACAACGCATCTTCCACCGGCGCGTGCCCCGCGATCTTTCCGCCGCACTCCAGTATTATTGCGGGGAGTTCCATCTTGGCGCGCACGGCGCAATGGAAGACGTCCTCGCCACGTTGCGCGTGGTGGAAGGACAGCTTGAGCGCTATGCCGACCTGCCCCGTGACCTGGACGCGCTCGACGCCTATTGCAATCCCCGCGATCCAGCCTGGGCCGATCGCGCCGGAAAACTCAAGTGGGTGGACGGTGAAATGGTGATCAACTTCGGGAAGAACCAGGGCCAGAAAGTTCGCGACCTCGTAAAGAAGGATCCGGGATTTCTGAAATGGATGGTTCGAAACGATTTCCCGAAAGAAACCACCACGCTCATCGAGAACGCGCTGAAAGGCGAA
>CAZTYH010000003.1:4624-13565 GCA_964617565.1 uncultured Verrucomicrobiota bacterium | reverse complement strand
AAACGATTTCCCGAAAGAAACCACCACGCTCATCGAGAACGCGCTGAAAGGCGAACTCCCGAAACCGCCCGAGCGAACAGATTCATAGGAATATGCTTTTTCCAATACTTGGAAAAATGCGCGAAAAAATTTCCAATCCCTGGAAACTTTTTCAGTCCACCCGTTCGACAACGATGTCAGGGCTGACCAGCTCGCGCAACTGTGCTTCGATGCCATGATGCAGCGTCATCACGGCGCCGGGGCACGAACTGCACGCGCCCATCAACCGCAATTGCACCTTGGTTCCTATCATGGCGACAAACTCAACATCTCCGCCGTGCGACTTGATATAGGGGCGAACCTGTTCGATATAGTCTTTGACCTGTTCTTCCATTACCTGGATTCCTTTCCTGCGGGGGGCGCAATGAAGCGCATGACTATGGGAGTGCTCAGTGGCGGCACGGTATTCGTGTCCACGCTCAAAATCTTATCGTTGGCTCCGCAGGGGAGCGGAATGTTGACGATCGCCCAGGGATCCCAATACGTGACCACCAGGCTTTCCTCGGCCAGCGCCTTGAATCGTCCTTCCTCAAAAACGGAACCGGTAAATATCCACGGCGTTTCAGGCAGCCGTTCCTGCACTTCCTCGTTAAAGACAAATTCTTCTGCTCGGCGGCTGCGCGCTTCCCCGTTTTCCTCCCAATCCACCCACAACACCAGTTCAGGTCCCAACGGTACGCCTTCACCGAGCCCGGTCGGCGGAGTTCCGGGCTTCAAACCCAGAAGCAGCAAACCGGTCTGAAGCTCCACGGGATTGATATCGAGGACAAACACGCTCTCGTGCGTCTTGCCGCCGGGACCGCAGGCCAGCAGTTCGATCGGCCCAACCACCTGGTTGACCCAACCCTTCACGCTGACCGTGCGCGCTTTCGGATCAACTGAGACATTACCGATGCGCGCGACACCGTCCGGGCCAAGATCGGGCAACTTCGCCCCAAGCGCCTCCATTCCGGCCACCGCCACGCCGTCCGTATCCATCTGCGCGTACACCGCAACAACGCCCAAGATTGCGGTCGCGACAATAAATCCGAGGTGCTTTGTGCAAATCATGGGGTCACTCACTCCAGCAGCGACATGGCGCGCGCCGCCCTTCTCGATTTTTCCGCCTGGCGACGGTAATCCATCACACTGCTTTCCGGCGCATTCTGCTGCAGCGCGAGTTTCAAGGCCTCTTCGGCGGCCCGTTGAGCGCGCTCGTACTCACCGGTGATGAAATAGGATTCCGACAGGGTGTTCCAGACCTGGTAGCTGTGCGGATTAATCAGCAGCGCTTCCTGCGCGAAACGAATGGCCTTTGCTCCATTGCGAACCGAGAGATCGCGTGCCGTTGCATACAACCAGGCCACGTTGTTCTTCACGGAAAAATCATCCGGAAACTCCTCCGTCATGGGCTCAAGCACGGCAAGCGCTTCGCGGTAATTGTTCATCTGGATGTAAGCGGTGCCGATACCAAACCGGGCCCGCTTGTTCTGGGGATCTTCTCGAAGCACTTGCTGGAATATGACGAGCGCCTCTTCACTCATCCCGCGCCCCATGCCCGCCATCGCCTCTTCAATGCGCGCTTCCAGTTCGGCCTTCAGCTCATCCGCCTCCGCTGCATCGCCTGACGGTTTTTCCGCCACGGACTGCTTTTCTTCGGACCA
Source organism: uncultured Verrucomicrobiota bacterium (assembly GCA_964617565.1). Classification (GTDB taxonomy): domain Bacteria; phylum Verrucomicrobiota; class Kiritimatiellia; order CAIQIC01; family JAGNIJ01; genus JAKJGV01. The sequence goes on along the minus strand of CAZTYH010000003.1, from coordinate 11,883 downwards.
CTCCACCAGAACGCTTCGATCATCGAGACCTGCACCGGCCGGCGCTGCCTGCTGCGCGAGCGCGGAAAGCACACCGGCCGAAAGAAACAGGCCGAGAATGGCAGGAAATCTTCTCGAGAAATTCATTAAACTTCAAAGCTCCGCTATAACAACCTTCACGCTCGGCGGCTCCACGCCCACCACCGTATAACCCTGGGGAGCGACGCCTCGCACAGGCAACTCATACGAAGCTCCGGCCTTCAGGCCGCGGGTATCCACGAAAGCCGCCAAGTCATCGGGCTGCAGACTCTTCAACTGTTCCGTCCGTGCCCTCACAATCAACATAACGCGAACCGGCGTAACGTCAACCTTTGCGCGAACACCCGAATCCACCAGCGCGCGCACGGCGATCTCGGACACCTCCCGCGTGGCGGCTCGTTCAACCATGATCACTTCAACGGCAATATTTTCAGGATTGATGCGCGCAACCCATGTTTCGCTCGGGGGTTGGACGGCAATCTTCAGCCGCTTGAATGTCCGGCTGCGACCCTCGATATCAATCGGTGCCGTGCGCAACGTTTCCACCTCATCCAATCGCTGCCGCGGTCCCACCAGGCTGACGGCCGCGGGATTGCATACCACCCGCTCCACTTCAAACCCTTCCGGTGGCGCGCCCTGTAAATCGGCCTTCACGGGAACCTGCTTCTCGCTCTCCCGGTCCAATCGCAACGTGACTTCATCCGGGCGGACAAGAATCGGCCGCGCCGCGCCGGGGGCCGTGACATTTTTCGCGCGCAGACGGATCACATGATGACCTTCCTCCGTGTGGCCGCGCAGGTCCACCATGGCCCTTACCTGGTCCGGGTTCAGGAAGCGAATGTCTTCCTGCGATCCGCGGAAGATGACATCCACTGTCTTCGCCGAACGGTCCAGGATGGCCCACCCGTCATCGAGTTCGATTTTCAGCGGAACATCCGACACCATCGTTTCGTAATTGATGACCGTCTGGATAGCGTACCAGGTGATGAATGCAAGGGCGAGGGCTACCAGCTTGGAACCCTTGTTGCGCACCATGAATTCGGGCAATTTGATCCGATCAAGTGCCATTCTCGTCCAGCTCCCTTGCCACGGCTTCGTCAATCTTCGCCAATCCTTCCGGAGTCAAATCAAGATGTTCCCCTGCCCGGGTCAACCGGCTCTTTTTCCGTGCCGAGGAGCTTCGAAGAAGCACGGCCGCCAACACGCGCTTTAACCGTTCCTCGTCCAACCCGCGGCTCAGGCGCCCTTTGTACGCGACCGAGATGGCGCCGGTTTCTTCGGACACCACGATGACAATCGCGTCCGTTTCCTCGGTAAGGCCGATGGCGGCGCGATGCCGCGTGCCGAGGGAGCGACTCAGTTCCTCGCGCGGCGAAAGGGGGAAAAGGCATCCCGCCGCAAGGATCCGGTCGCCCTTGATGATCACGCCGCCGTCGTGCAGCGGCGTGTGCGGAAAAAATATGCTCGCGAGCAACTCCGGCGTGACAAGGCTGTCAATGCGCGTTCCGGTTTCCTGCGTTGTCCGCGTTCCGATTTCCCGCTCCACTGCAACCAGCGCGCCGATCTTTCGTTCCGCGAGCAGCATGACCGCCTGCACGATGTTATCCACCAGCGTCCGCTCGCGCACGGTTCCATGGAACACATGCTGCTTGCCCAGCTCGGCGAGCACGCGCCGGATTTCCGGCTGAAAGATCACGACAAAAGCGATGGCGAAATACACCGAGAATCGCTTGAGCAGCCAGTTAACCGCGTCGAGGTGCAGGAAGTGCGTAACGACGAGCAGGCCGATGAAGAAAACGGCGAGTCCGGCCAACACCTGGGCGCCGCGTGTTCCGCGGAAAAAGGCGATGATGTAGTAGAGTACAAAGGCCAGGAAGAGGATTTCCAAAATCCCCAAGGGTCCCGGCACATGAATTCGATCAAGAAACGCCCTCATTTTCGGCTTCTCTACTGCACAGGATATCCACTAAACGCAGTGCTTCGCAAGTCTCCTTTACATCATGCACGCGAACGAGGTGCGCGCCACGCTGCACGGCATACACGGCGCCGGCGACGCTGGCGATCGTCCGGTCATGAACTTCCCGGCCGGTAATCCTGCCGATGAAGCTCTTCCGGGAAAGACCGACCAGTATAGGACGCTCCAGCGCCGCAAAACGTTCAAGCTGCGCCAGAAGGTCGAGATTATGCTCGACGGTTTTACCGAAACCAATGCCGGGATCCACCGCCAGCGCCTCGAAACGCACTCCGGCCTCAACCGCGGCATTCACGCGCGCTTGCAGATACTCAACGACTTCGGCCACAACATCGTCGTATCGTGGATCGTCCTGCATGGTGCGGGGCGTTCCGCGCATGTGCATGAGGACCACGCCGGCGCGGCTCGCGGCGGCCACGGAAGCCATGCGCGAATCGCCGGTCAGAGCGGTTACATCATTAATGATCCGAGCGCCGGCCTCCACGGCCCGCTCGGCGACCGCCGCTTTGCAGGTGTCTATTGAAATCAGGCGGTCCGTGCGGCGTGCCAGTTCGCGGACCACGGGTATCACGCGCCGAAGCTCTTCCTCTTCGGATACCGCCGCCGCGCCCGGCCGCGTGGACTCCCCGCCCACGTCGAGAATGTCCGCCCCCTCTTCCGACATGCGCAAGCCATGAGCCACCGCCTGTTCAAGATCAAGAAAATGCCCGCCATCGGAGAAGGAGTCGGGCGTGACGTTGAGAATGCCCATGACCTGCGTGCGGACGCCGAGTTCGACGGTCGTGTCCCCGCAAGTCCAGTGCAGTTTAGAAATGCGCTTCATGCGCGTAATGAATCCCGGGGCCGCGACGGATTTCGGCGTCAGGCCGGCGCAGGCGCGGGATCTGTGGAGGCTCCCGCCCCCTGCTTGTTGTCGGCCGCGCCCGTCTCTTTTTCCTTCCGCTCATCCTCTTCGGCGCGCTCCGCCTCGGTCAGGATACGGCCATGCTTCACAATTTCTTCGACATCGCGTCCGTCCAGCGTCTCGCGCTCCAGCAAAAGGTTCGCCACCATGTCCAGCTTGTCGCGATTGGTGCGAAGCAATTCGACAGCCTTTCCATGCGCTTCGCGGACGATGCGGCTGACCTCATCGTCTATCTTCCGCGCCGTTTCCTCGCTGAAATCTTTCGACTTGGTGATATCCCTTCCAAGGAACATCAACTCCTCGCTGGAGCCGAACGTCTGCGGGCCCAACGCATTGCTCATGCCCCATTCGCAGACCATGAGCCGGGCCAGCCGGGTCGCCTGCTTCAAATCGCTCTGCGCGCCGGTAGTCACTTCGTCATACACTACTTCCTCGGCGGCACGGCCACCCATGAGACCGACCAGCATCGCGCGCAGCCGTTTCTCGCTCTGGGTGTAGCGGTCCTTCTCGGGAAGCTGCATGGTCGCACCGAGCGCGGCGCCGCGCGGAATGATCGTGACCTTGTGCAGCGGTTCGGAGTCACCCGCCAACAGCATAACGATGGCATGACCCGATTCGTGATAGGCGGTCAGATGCTTTTCCTTGTCGTCGAGCACGCGGCTGCGGCGCTCCCGCCCCCAGCGAACCTTGTCACGCGCTTCTTCGAAGTCTTTGGTCTCCACGGCATCCGCGTTGCGGCGCGCCGCCAGCAGCGCGGCTTCGTTGACGAGATTTGCCAGGTCGGCCCCGGAGAAGCCCGGCGTGCCGCGCGCCACGCGGCGCATGTCCACGTTCGGCGCCAACTTAATCTTGCGCGTATGAATTCGGAGGATCGCTTCGCGCCCCTCCAGCATAGGCATATCAATCACGATCTGACGATCGAAACGACCCGGGCGAAGCAAGGCCTGGTCCAGCACATCGGGGCGGTTGGTGGCCGCGATGATGATCACGCCTTCCTGCGTATCGAAGCCGTCCATCTCCACCAACAACGCGTTCAAGGTCTGTTCGCGCTCATCGTGTCCGCCGCCGATTCCGCTGAAACGGCTGCGGCCCACGGCATCAATTTCATCAATGAAGATAATGCACGGCGCGTTCTTCTTACCCTGCTCGAACATGTCGCGAACGCGCGAGGCGCCGACGCCGACGAACATCTCGACGAAATCGGAGCCGCTGATGCTGAAGAACGGCACTTGCGCTTCGCCGGCAATGGCCTTCGCCAGCAGCGTCTTGCCTGTACCCGGCTGCCCGACCAGCAGCACGCCCTTGGGGATCCTTCCGCCCAGCTTCTGAAACTTCTTCGGGTCTTTGAGAAATTCAACGATCTCCTGCACTTCCTCCTTGGCCTCGTCCACGCCCGCGACGTCGGTAAACGTCACTTTATTACGGTCGCGTGTCATCAGGCGCGCGCGGCTCTTTCCGAAACTCATCGCGCCACGCCCCGCAAGGCGCATCTGCCGGACGAAAAGGAAATACAACAAACCGAGCACCAGCAGGAACGGGATCGCGCCGGAAAGAATCTGCCAGATATATGGATTCTGCGTTTTGAACTCGAACTGGATTCCCTTCTCACGGAGAAATTTGGTCAGGTCATCATTGACGGGGACCACGACCTTGAACTTGCGCGGCCTCCCGCTCTGCGTGTCTACGTCCAGTGACTCACCGCGCACAAAGTCGAGGCTGGAAACTTCGCCGCGCACCAGCTCCAGTTTCCGGATGTTTCCCTGCTCCACCATCTGGACGAAGTTGGGACTGTACGGGATTTTCTGGTAACGCTCCTGGCTTTGCGCAAACATCTGATAGACGGTCAGGAAGAGCGCGAGCAGCAATAACCAGAGGGCCAGGCCGCGCATCGGCAGCCCGGGTTTCGCCGGTCCAGGATCCTGTCTGTTGATTTCCGCCATAAACAATGCTCTCCCTCTTTGCGCAAGGAACAGAGGAAACTAGCACCCTCTGCAACGTATTGCAACCACCGCATCATGCAGAAATGCCCTATATTCTCACCTGCCCGACCCACCCGCACAACCTGCACAGAAAAATCTTGATGTGAGTGCGTGAGTTTATAGAATTCACGCAGTGGCAACACGCTGCGTCGCGCTTACGGCGTCAGCAAAAGACAGGAGGCTCGTTATGCGTACTCGCTGGATCACACTGGCTGTTCTCGCCGTGTTTGTTCTGCCCGGCACCGTAATGGCGGGGGAAGGTGCTCCCAGGCTCAGCCTTAGCGCAGGCGCACGGGTGCGTCAGATCTCGGCCGATTTCAAACTCGGTCCTCCAAGCGGATACGACGCGTGGAGATTTCAGATTAACCGCAGCGATGACGAAGGCGCTACGCGGTTGTTTACCGAAGGAGACGAGACCCTGGTTTATGCGGACGGCGCCTTGTTCACCCCGTACGGCGATGGCACAGTCCTCTTCGGCGTCATGAGCGATGCCCAGGTGCTGGGTCGCGACGGCATTACTTTTAATTCTTACAGCTACGGGTATGAATCTTCTCTTCGCGGCATGGATGCCGGCGTCGAAGACGAAGAGACCTGTCTCTCGCCTTACATAGCGGCGCGTTTGCGTTTGATGGAGTCAAAGCGTAACTGCACGATAAGCTTGCTCGGCATGTATTCTCCCGCAATGTCTCATACGAAGTCCGGCTGGCGGCAAACCGGGCGCCAGCAACTGACCGAGCATACAACCCATCATACGTTCCTTTACGCTCTGGACGATTTCTTCAGCTCCCCGCTTCCCCCGGCGCCTTTTGCCGGCGGATCCTATTGGGTCGTGTTCGATCCGGACACGTATGCGGATACCTGGTCCTTTTTCGGCGTCAGCGAACCGCCGCCCGTTGCCACGCAGTCCACGCGAAGCAGCACACCGCTCGAACTGCGCGGCATGACCTCCGCCGACCTCGAGATGAATCTGCATGAACTCATGTTCGGGGTTGAGTGCAGCATGACGCTTCGCGATCGAATTAATGTGGCTGTTTCCGTCGGCCCCACGCTGAACGTGGTGGACTGGGATCTCACCGTTTACAAGCGTTGGGAACGCGGCGACACGGGCGAGACGCTGGGAAGCTGGCGCGAGCGCGAAAAAGACACGGACATAATCGTGGGAGCAGCCGCACAAGTTTCCGCCACCATGTCGCTGGATAACAAGAGCCGTTACTTCGTCGAAGTGGGCGGCGGTTACAGTTGGGCTGACGATCTGAGCGTCAAGAGCGGCAACACCAAGGCCGATGTGGATCTGTCCAGTTTCACGGCAAACATCGGCATAGGCGTGAACCTGTAAACGACTGATATCTTCTGACCGATTCGCCCGCCACGAATCCTTTCGATTCATGGCGGGCGAATTGTTTGCCTGCATCGGGAGCCCATGCAATTCCGGATTGGCACAGCTCGTGCTTTATAGAAGTCAAACGGCTAACAGGGTTGTGTTATATGAGAACAGGCTTAATATCAGCGGCTACGCTGACCGCGGCAGCTTTCGTAACGATGGTGCAATATGAGCACCACCAGGAGTATCCTCTCACGCCGGGCCATGTAGAACTGAAACTGGGCACGACTCAGACGGAGAATCCCGAAGCAGTGTGGATATTCGGACACGCCTACCCTACCGAACAAGTGCAAGCCTGGTATGCCAGCATAGAAGGAAAGTACTGCACCTACGGCGATCGAATTTACTCGGCAGGCTCCGTCCCGGGAGAACCGGTTTCCTATCCCCATTTTGTTCTCGCCCTCCAGCAGGGCTTCTATTTCCCTGAACTCGCGGGTGCCGGTGTTCGAAGCGATGGCGAACGCGAAATCCTCTCCCACACCCGGGCATATCAGACGAAGAAGGATGGATCTTCCGGATTCTTCCGCAGAATCCGAAATTAATCGGTTTTTCCACTTGTAAACACTGGATAATCGCCGCCCGCTTTTTCATTGTTCTTGCTTTTCATATATTTCAGGTGATACATCCTGAAAACGGTTACAAGGAGGTTTTCCATGCGCTGTCTTTTCAGAATTGAGAAAGATGCCTTTAACCGGATTGAGAAGAATTTGTATATCAGCCGTTGCGTACTATTAATCCTTGTCCTTATTTTTTCGTGCACCATGAAAATTGACGCCGCCAGCTCACAATCGCCGACCCTGTCCGAAGCGGACATCGCTAGCCGGGTATCCAAGCTGATCAGCCAACTCACGCTCGAAGAAAAGGTGGGCCTCGTTTCGGGCGCGAGCCACGGCGAAACAAAAGCCATCGAGCGTCTCGGCATTCCCGCCCTGCGCGTCATAGATGGCCCTCACGGCGTCGGCTGGGGAAAAAAGGCGACCAGCTTTCCGACCGGCGTTTCCATGG
>CAZTYH010000003.1:2343-4524 GCA_964617565.1 uncultured Verrucomicrobiota bacterium | reverse complement strand
CACGGCGTCGGCTGGGGAAAAAAGGCGACCAGCTTTCCGACCGGCGTTTCCATGGGCAGTTGCTGGAATCCGGACCTGATCGAAGAGGTCGGCAAAGCGCTCGCGCTTGAAACACGCGGGGCGGATCGCGACATTCTTCTCGGTCCCTGCGTGAACATCCATCGCACTCCGCTCGGCGGCCGCAATTTCGAAAGCTTCTCCGAAGACCCTTATCTCACCGGCCGCATCGGCGTGGCATACGTGCGCGGCGTGCAGAGCGAAGGCATCGGTACTTCGCTGAAACACTATGCCTGCAACAACCAGGAATGGGAACGCACAACGATCAGCGTCGAAATTGACGAGCGGGCATTACGCGAGATTTATCTCCCCCACTTTAAAATGGTTGTCGAAGAAGCCCAACCGTGGACCGTAATGGGCGCCTACAACCGGCTGCGCGGAGTTTACTGCTGCGCGAACGACTACCTGCTGAATGAATTGCTCAAGAAAGAATTCGGGTTCAAGGGATTCGTGGTTTCCGACTGGGGCGCGGTACACGGCACCACGGACTTCGCGCTCGGTGGCCTCGACCTCGAAATGCCCGGCCCGGGCAGGTATTTCAGCGAAGATCTTTTGAAGGCCGTGCGGGACGGCGAAGTGCCGGAAGACCTGATCAACGACAAGGTGCGCCGCATTCTCAGGGTCACCTTCCTCGCCGGCCTTTTCGATGATCCGAAACCCGCGCGGCGTGGCGCTATTAACGCGCCTGAGCATCGCGCACTGGCACAACGTCTCGCCGAGGAAGCTATCGTATTGCTGAAGAATGACGGCAACGCATTGCCGCTCAACCGCAGCAAAATCAAGTCCATCGCCGTCATCGGCCCAAACGCGGATGCACATCGCGCGGGCGGCGGAAGCTCGAATGTGACGCCCGAGGCTCCGGTTGATCCCCTCACAGGACTGCGCAGTTTCTGCGGAGATCAAATCGAAGTCCTGTTCGCTAGAGGCTGCGGCATGCCGCAGGACCTGATCCCCATTTCGTCGGAACTGCTGGCGCCCGCCGACGGCAAGCCCGGCGAGCACGGTTTGAAGGGCGAGTATTTCAACAATATGAATCTCGAAGGCGAACCGGTCCTCACCCGCGTGGACGAGAACGTGGACTTCAATTGGGGACAAGGCTCCCCCGCTCCCGGAATCTCGGAAGAACGATTCTCCGCCCGATGGACCGGCACTTTCACACCGGATCAATCAGGTCGCTTTCTGCTGGGCATGACTTCGGATGATGGCTGCCGCCTTTTCCTCGACGGACGGAAGATCGTTGATGGCTGGGTGGACCAGGCGGGCGTCACACATTCCGCGACAGTCGAACTGGAAGCAGGGCGGACATATGAAATCTGCGCCGACTATTACGAGAACACCGGTATCGCAAGCGCACGGCTGGGTTGGATATTGTTGGATGACAACCCGATCCGCACTGCTGCAGAAACGGCCGCAAAGACGGATGCCGCGATCGTATTCGTCGGCATATCCTGGCAGTTCGAGGGCGAAGGCGTGGATCGCACGGAGCTCGGACTCCCCAGGGAACAGAACGAATTGATTCGAGAAGTGGTTACGGCCAACCCGAACACCATCGTGGTCCTGATCAACGGCACGCCTGTTTTAATGGACGAGTGGCTTGATCGTGTGCCGGCCGTTGTTGAAGCATGGTATCCAGGACAGGAAGGCGGGCACGCCATCGCTCGCGTCCTCTTCGGTGAAGTGAATCCGTCCGGCAAACTTCCGGTGACTTTCCCGAAGCGGCTGGAAGACAACCCGTCATACAACTACTACCCGGGCCGCGACGGGCAGGTCCACTACCGCGAATCCATCTATGTCGGCTATCGCTACTACGACACGAAAGACGTCGAGCCGCTGTTCCCATTCGGTCATGGCTTGTCCTACACAACCTTCGAGTATCGCAGCCTGAAGATCGCATCGAAGGGTCAGGGAAAAGACATGCGCGTTCTTGTCACGGCGGAGATCGAAAACACCGGCAAGCGGCCCGGCGCGGAGGTTGTGCAGTTGTACGTGCATGACGTGGAATCGCGACTCGACCGGCCCCTCCGGGAGCTCAAGGCCTTTCAGAAGATTTCGCTTAAGCCGGGCGAGAAGAAGACCGTCGCGTTCACCCTGGGTCCCGATGCGTTTTCCTACTATGACCCCGAG
>CAZTYH010000003.1:0-2243 GCA_964617565.1 uncultured Verrucomicrobiota bacterium | reverse complement strand
ATCCGTCACAAACCCGGCGCCCGCGTGCTGCTCTATACCACGAGCAATCCGATCCCCGCTCCGCTTGCGGACGAAATGCGCGCGATGGCCTGCGCCGTGGAGCCTGCCCTCGTTGCCTATCCCTATTACGTTCGAGCGCCCGGCCGGTGCGCGGTGAATATCTCCGACAGTTTCCACGGCGTGATATTCAGCATGATGGCGGGCCGTCCCGTCATTGCGCTGCAAACGGATTTCGGAAGCTGGAAGCTGCACGGCACGCTGGTGCCCGGTCAACCTGCCGTCGAAGTGCTGTCCGGCTTCATTGATGCGCCTTCCGCGCGTGACATCCTCGACCGGGCCCTCGCGCTCGCGGAAAATCCCACGCCGGCCTGCGAACGGCAGTTGCGCTTCGTCGAATACTGCCGCAAGCGCGCGGAAGACGGCTGGGAACAAGCCGCTCGCGTGATTCTGAATGCGCGGTAAGGTGTCCCACCCACGTAACGCCCAAATCCATCGGGCGCAATCCGGCTGCGAAAAGACCTCAACCCACGTCCACAATGCTCGGCGTGTAATCGGTCGGCGGCTCATAGCCCAACAGCTTGATGCACGTCGCCGCAAGGCTGCTGATCCCAAGCCCCGGCCCCTTCTCCGTCACCGCCGCGTTCGCCGTCAACCGCGCCTTGGAAACGCCGGAAGGATCGTAGATGTAGCACGGCACCGGGTTCAGTGAATGGCTCGTTTTGGATTTCGGCAAGCCCGTCTCGGGATCTTTCACTACTTCACCCGTTTTCTTGTTGTGCTCATACATGTCGTCCGAGTTGCCGTGATCCGCCGTTACAACCAGTATGCCTTCGGCTTCGCGGACGGCCTTGATGACTCGCGCCAGGCACAGATCCACCGTCTCCACCGCGATACGCACCGCCTGCACTACGCCGGTGTGGCCGACCATGTCGCCATTCGCGTAGTTCAGCCGGATGAACGGATATTTGCGGCGCTGCTTCAATATGGCCGCGACCACCTTGTCCGTGATTTCCGCCGCCTTCATCCAGGGCCGTTCCTCGAAAGGAACGCGGTCGGATGGCACTTCCACGTAATCCTCCAGCGCTTCGTCGAACTTGCCGGAGCGGTTTCCATTGAAGAAATACGTCACGTGCCCGAACTTCTGTGTCTCGCTGATCGCCATCTGGCGCACGTCCGTGGCCGTCAGATACTCGCCCATCGTCCGGTCAATGCCCGGCGGTGGCACGAGAAAGTTTTTCGGGATCTTCGTGTCGCCGTCATATTGCATCATGCCCGCGTAGAACACGTCGGGCCGCGGACCGCGGTCGAACTTGTCGAACGCCTCGTCTTCAAACGCGCGGCTGATCTCGATCGCGCGGTCGCCGCGGAAGTTGAAAAAAATCACGCTGTCGCCATTTTCGATCCGTCCAACGGGTTTGCCGTCGCGTGCAATCACGAACGGCGGGAGGTCCTGGTCAATCGTCCCGGGATGGTCGCGGCGCAGCGTCTCAATCGCTTCGCGCGCGCTCGAAAAGAGCGGGCCATTCCCCTTCACGTGAATCTCCCACCCCAACTTGACCATGCCCCAGTCGGCTTCGTAGCGGTCCATCGTGATCTTCATGCGCCCGCCGCCGGACGCTATGCAGAAATCCACCGAACCATCAGCGTTCAGGTCCTTGAGAAAAGCCTCAAAGCGGTCCACGTAAACCAGGGCGGATGTGGGCGGGACGTCGCGCCCGTCGAGCAGGATGTGTACGCGCACTTTCTTCACGCCTTCTTCCTTCGCGCGGCGCAGCATCGCTTCGATATGGTCAATGTGACTATGCACGTTTCCGTCGGAGAACAAACCGATGAAATGCAGCGCCGATTCGTGCGCGCGGCAATTGTGGACGGCGCCCTTCCACGCTTCGCCTTCAAAGAGCGTACCGCTGCTGATCGCCTTGCTGACGAGGCTTGCGCCCTGGTCGAACACGCGGCCGCACCCGATGGCATTGTGGCCGATCTCGCTGTTGCCCATATCTTCGTCGCTCGGCATGCCCACCGCCGTGCCGTGCGCCTTCAACTCCGTATATAAAGAGTTCTCGCGCAGCCAGTGCATATTCGGCGTCTTCGAAGCCCGCACGAAATCCCCCTCCTCGTAACGGCCGACGCCGACCCCGTCCATAATCAACAAAACCACCGGCCCCTTGGGCCCATGATACGAATCCAACTGTTTCAACGGTTCCATTCTTTCCTCCGATAGTGAAACGATAATATGCCCCGTA
>CAZTYH010000002.1:73387-84342 GCA_964617565.1 uncultured Verrucomicrobiota bacterium | reverse complement strand
GCGCCTGGTAGTTCCGCACCCCGGTCCAGCCCGCGCGTTTCTCGCGCCGGAGGTCGTCAATTGAATAGGTCTCCGGTTCGGTCTTAAGGAGCCAGTGTTGGTGTTTCATAAAAGGCAACATACTTCATTGACTCGCTATTGCTCGGCGAATTCCAGATTCGGCCCGACTTCTATTTGCCGGAGCTGGACGTGTACATTGAATATTTGGGGTTTGGACACGCCTCAATACAAGATGAGCATGTACAAGAAAAAGATGCTGTATCAGCAGGAAGAGAAGCGTCTTGTGTCTGTCTTTCCGAAGGATTTGCCCGCGCTGGATGCGCTGCTGTCTTCCAAGCTCAAGCGCTATGGATTTGTGGTTTGAGTCATTTAGCGCTATCTTAAAGCCCAATGAATCTTGCCGAACTAATCGGATATGCGGGGTCGGTAGTCATCCTGATCTCGCTGTTGATGAAGTCGCTGGTCAAGTTGAGGTGGATCAACCTCGTCGGTTCGCTTCTCTTCTCGCTTTACGGCTTGCTCATCCATGCTTGGCCGGTGTTCGGCATCAACGCGATCATCGTGGGCATTGACGCCTGGTTCCTTATTCAGATGATGCGCTGCCGAGACTACTTCGAGCTTTCGCCGCTCGCCGAGATCGGTGCCGATTACTTCAAGAAGTTCTTCCTCTATCACGAAAACGACATCCATGCGTTCTTCCCCGACGCTCGATTCGAACAGCTGATCGGTACGGAAACGTACATGCTGTTCCGCAACATGTTGCCCGTCGGGTTTCTCGCGTTGCAGCTCGACGGGGAAGAGGCGCGCATCGTCGCGGACTATGTGATTCCTGAGTACCGCGATTTCAAGGTCGGTGTTTTCGTTTACGATATCAAGCGAATGTACTTCAAGCAGAAGGGTATCAAGCGGTTTGTCGCGGACCGCGGCCTCGCGGTTCACCAGCGATACCTGCGCCGCAACGGCTTCCGCCCCGACGCCGCGCGCCCGGATATGTTCGTCAAGGCGTTGTAAGTCCAACTACTGCCTCAGCAACGCAAGTGCGGCGCGGGTTGCGGCAGAGCGGTTGTGAACGCCAAGTTTCAGAAACAACCGGTTAACGTGTTTGCGCACGGTGCCTTCGCAGATACCCAGCGCAGCGGCAATCTCGCAGTTGCTTCCACCCTCGGCAACGATGGCGGCCACTTCGGCTTCGCGACGGGATAGCCCTTTTGCCATGAGCGCCGAAACCAGCGTCGGTCGCACCTGTTGCTGCAGCCGAAGTCCGTTGCGCGCAATGGCGAACGCGTCCAGTTGCCGCAAGTGCCAATAGGTCTGAAAAAGGGTGGCGCGCAGGGCGTTCGCGACCGCTTTTTCCCGGTCGGTAAACCCCCAGGTGTCGCGATTCCAAACGAGTCCGACGAGCCAGTTTGGTTCGAACAGGGCGGCAATGCTCAGCTGATCTTCGGTCCGGTGTTTTCGATAGAACTGCTGATAGAGGTTGCTTGATTGGAAGGTGCGCCGCGACAGGAAATCGGAAATGGCCTTGGCGCTGCCGTCCCGCGTCTCCATGAGCTTGCGGATGACCGGATGCTCGTGGACAACCCCGGACATTTCCCTCGCCATGGCGGCCACATCAACGGGCGGAATCATGCATCCGTTTGTGTGCTGCGTCTCCAGGTTGACCTCGGTCCACGCACAGGATTGCGCGCGAATCAGGCGGGGCGCATGGCCGACAATGGCGGCCGACAATGCGTCGGGCGAATCGCATCGCGCAATGTCGTCGATGGTGGCCAGTATCCGTTCGTAATCCTCGATACTCAGTCCAGCGGGGTTCACGGCCGTGATCTTATCCTAGAGCTGTCATTTTTGACAACTCGGTCCTCCGTTACGCAATTCGGCCCATTGCAGACCCAATCGGCTGCATGCTTTGATTCTGAAAAGAGAGAGTGTGCATGAAAGTGTTGTCCCGATCGGCAAGTTGTTTTCTCGGGCTGCCAGCACACCTCTATGTGCCAGCGGAACCCTTGGGGCGCATCGGCGGGTTCCTGCAAGGAGGTGCTGCGTGAGGACACCCTGTGTTGCGTTGTTCCTGATCGGCGTGCTGGGGATAATCTTGCCCGCGCGCGCGGAGATACACCAGCTCGGCAGGATTCACGACGGCGTGGGCGCCATGTCCACCAATACCGCGGCGGTGGCGGGAGGTGCTTATCGTCAGGCAGGTGCAGGCAATCAACCCGGCGGGATTGCAACCCTCACCAATGTCCAATGGACTCTTCATGCGGGCTTTCTGCAGGCGGTGGATATTAAACAGCCGTGGTTGGACACCGATGGCAACGGGGTGCCGGATGAAATGGATCCCGACAACGATGGGGACTACCTGCCGGATTGGGCGGAGGTGGACGGAAGCGGCTTCGAAGGCTATGCCCGCACCGATCCGAACGATCCCGACACCGATGGCGACGGGATGACAGACTACCGGGAATCCGTTGGGATGTACGATCCACTCGACCCCGACCATTACCTCCACATTCTGTCACAGGACTGGGATGAAAACACGCTGACGCTCTGGTGGATCGGCAAGGCGGGCGGAACCACCAACACCATTCTGTGGGGCGAGTCCCTGCTGGACGGCGCTCCAACAAACATTCAGCACAGCGCCGCCTACAGCGGCGGCGATGCACCTTGGTACAAGGCGACGAATTCCTTCGCCTGGTTTGAAGCGAAGACAAGTGCGTTCCTTCGTGTGCGCACACGGCGTTAGAGCAGAAGAAAGGATCATTATGATGAAAACCATAATCGGATGCGCAGTTGTTCTGTTGATTCTCTTGGGCGCATCTTCTCCGGTCCAGGCACAGACCGTGCCGGAGATGATCAACTACCAGGGCAAACTGATAGACGGGACGAACCTTTATAACGGCACGGTCGAGATGACGTTCCGCTTGTGGAATGCGCCGACCGGCGATGGCGGGGCACAGGCCTTCTGTGTAGACTCCGGCACGGTCAGCGTGGTGGATGGTCTGTTCTCTACCTATATCGGCGACAACATCACGTGGGGTGGTCTGGACAATGCGCTCAGCCAGACACAGGTGTGGGTTGAAGTGGTCGTTGGCACCAATGTGATGTCGCCGCGCGAGCAACTGGTTTCCGTGGGCTATGCCCGCCTTGCCTCCGGCGTGCCCGAAGGGGCCATACGAGCCATTCACATCGCCGACAATCAGATCTCTGCCAACCATATATGGGATGGCGCGATCACTGAGAACAAGATCGCCAATGGCGCCGTGGTTGCCAACAAGATCGGGCTGGGGATTATCGGGTCGCAGCACATCGCCAACAACACGATCGACAGCTCCAAGCTCACGGACAACGCGGTTTCAAACTCGGAGCTGGCCGTCAACTCGGTGACCGGCGACAAGATCGCGGAGGGCGCGATTTCGAATGTGCATCTGGCGGCGAACGCGGTAACCGCGGACAAGATCGAGGACGGAACCCTGACGAGCGCGAAGTACGGGTTCGAATCGGTGGATCTGAACGCACTGGGTCAAGACGCCGTGTATTTCTGGCACATCGCCGACAACCAGGTGCGCGGATACCATATTCAGAACGGCACAATCTCGAATGCCGATCTGGCCGCCAATGCGGTGACCGGCTCAAAGATGGCCGATGGCACGATCGGCGGCGAGAAACTGCAGGAGGGAACCATCTCGAACGCGAACCTGGCCGCCAACGCCGTCACGGGCGTCAAGATCGCCAGCGCCACAATCGGCGGCGAGAAACTGCAGGCGGGTACGATTTCTAATGCGCTGTTAGCGGCCGGCGCGGTGACGGGCGTCAAGATCGCCAGTGCCACAATCGGCGGCGAGAAACTGCAGGCGGGTACGATTTCCAATGCGCACTTGGCGGCCGGCGTGGTGACGGGCGTCAAGATCGCCAGTGCCACGATCGGCGGCGAGAAACTGCAGGCGGGTACGATTTCCAATGCGCTGCTGGCGGCCGACGCCATTACCGGCCCGAAGATTGCATCGAGTTCCATCTCAAACGCGCATCTGGCGGCCAACGCGGTGTCCAGCAACAAGATTGACTGGGCCACCATGCCGGTCCCGCGCGGCTACTCCGAGAACGGCACATTCGCGTCGGCCCCAGCCGCATCCGGCACAGATGCTCTTGCCATGGGTCGCGGCGCGCAAGCCCGCGGAAACGGCAGTGTGGTGGGCGGTGGGTACCACAATCTCGCAATCAACAATTACACCACCGTGGGCGGCGGCTACACCAACATCGCGGGCGGCGCCTTCGCCACGGTGGCCGGCGGCGTAGAAAACACTGCCACTGGATACGCGAGTGTGGTGGCCGGTGGCCACGTGAATGCCGCGCACGCCCAATATGCCACCGTGAGCGGCGGCTACACCAACACCGCGAACGGCTTGGCCGCCACGGTGGCCGGTGGTGAGAAGAATACCGCAAGCGGCACGCGTTCCGCAGTGGGCGGCGGCGAGAACAACCTTGCCAGCGGCATCAATTCGACCATACCCGGCGGAGTTGGCAACATCGCATCCGGTGAATATTCATTTGCTGCCGGTTCACGCGCTTTTGCTCTGCATGATGGCGCATTCGCCTGGTGCGGTGGCCCGAGCGGCTATTCCGCTGAATCCACAAATGACTTCTCTGTGACGATGCGGGCTCATGGAGGGTATAGACTCTATTCGTCGGTCTCCTTTCATGGCGTTTCCCTTGCGCCCTTGGCTACGGCTTGGTCATCGCTTTCGGACCGGAATGCCAAGGAACACTTCGAACCGATCGACACCCACGAGATTCTCGAGCGGCTTGGTACGCTGCCGCTGACGGCCTGGAACTACAAGGACGATCCGGAGCAACGCCGCTATATCGGCCCGGTCGCCCAGGATTTCCAAGCCGCCTTTGGGCTCGGAAGCGACACCAGCATCAACACCATGGATGCCGACGGTGTGATGATGGCAGCGATTCAGGGGCTGTATTTGGAAAATCAGGATTTGAAACAGAAGAATAGCGAGTTGGAAGCCCGGTTGGAACGGCTTGAAGGTGTCTTGGGTGCGCAGGTTCAATGAGAAGGTCGAGGCAAGAACGATTCATCTTCTGGCGGTTGCTGCGTTCTTGCGCTCGTTGCCGGTGTGGCTTGTGCCTGAGTTCATCACATCGGCAAATAGGAGCTTGCATACAACCTTGGCCCGCCTGCCGTTTTCCCCAGAGTGTCTATACAACCTTATACGTCGGGTGAATATTCAGGGTACGGGCGCGAGCTTGCAAGGAGGGGGGGTGCCGGATGAAGACGGATCGACAAGTCTTGGGGGCGTTGCATTCCTGGCCTTTGGCCATAACGGGGACACGGGCTTCAACCGTCCATCTGACCCATATCTGTTTTTCCCGAGAGTCAGGATTGTACCGATCGTGCGTTTGAAGGGCTATAGGGCGGCGCGGAGCACCGCCCTACGTAGGATGGCGCTCCGCGCCGTCCTGAGGAGAACGAAGAGGAGACAAAAATGAAGACGAGGAACCTTGGCTGGTTGGTGGTGGTGACGTTGGTGGTTGGGTTGTGTTCGGCTCAGGCGCAGACGGTGCCGGAGATGATTAATTACCAGGGCAAACTCATGGACGGGACGAACCTGTTCAGCGGGACGGTGCCGATCACTTTCCGGTTATATGACGCGCCGACGGGCGGGATGTTCCCGTACTGCGAGGATTCCAACGACGTGGTGGTTGTGGACGGCCTCTACTCGACCTACATCGGAGACGATGTTGTGTTTGGCAGTCTGGATAACGCACTGATCCAGACGCAGGTCTGGATCGAGGTGGTGATCGGAACGAACGTCATCGAGCCGCGCGAGCAGATGGTGTCGGTGGGTTATGCACGCTATGCGGCGAAAATGCCGGCCAACGCGGTGACGATGGACATGATCGCGCCGGACGCGGTGCAGTCCTGGCATATTGCGGATGACGCGGTGCGCGGGAATCACATTCTCAATGGTGAAGTTACGGAAAGCAAACTCGATGACCGTTCCGTGAGCGCGATCAAGATCGGCCTGGGCATCGTGGGCGATCAGCACATAGCCAACGGGGCCCTGAGCGGCGCAAAGATTACCGCCGGAACGATCTCCAATGCGAACCTGGCTGCGGAAGCCGTCACATTGGACAAGGTTGCGTCGAACACATTCTGGCAAACGACGGGCAACACGGGGATCACGGAAGGAACGCATTTTCTCGGCACGACCGACGACCGTCCGGTGGAAATCTACGCGAACAACCAGCGGGTGCTGCGGCTGGACAACTCGTTCACGATGCCGAACATCACCATTGGCGAGCCGAACAACACGATCAATCCCAACGCAGGCAGCGCCACGATCAGCGGTGGCGGCGGGTTGGGCGGCGGGAATCCCAACAGGGTGACGGACAACTACGGCACGGTCGGTGGTGGTGCGGGCAATCTCGCGGGCAACGATTCAGGCAGCGTGTTTGACGCGGAATACGCGGCCGTCGGCGGCGGAGCCAACAACCGGGCACAGCTTTCCTATGCAACGGTTGCCGGCGGCCGCACGAATGTGGCGCTGAGCGCAGGCGCGGCCATCGGCGGTGGCCAGATGAACCGGATTGCGGACCAGTCCACGAATTCGGTGATCGCGGGCGGGCGCGCGAACGATATCGGGACCGGAGCGTTCGATTCGTCCATCGGCGGCGGCTACAGCAACATCGTTGAAACCGGCGCAGGCGGCACGGTCATTGCGGGTGGGCAGGCCAATGAAGTGCATGAGCAGGCATTTCTGAGCACGATCGCGGGCGGCCAGCGCAACAAGATCGGAATCAACTCGATTCAGAGCGCTATCGGTGGCGGGCGGTACAACACGATCGGCCGGAACGGACAGTCGTCCGTGATCGCGGGCGGGCAATACAACACCATAAATGATAGAGTAACCAACTCCGTGATTGGGGGAGGATACGACAACACCATCAACAGCAACGTGATCGCCGGCGTGATCGCCGGCGGGCAAAGCAATCTGCTCTTTTGGGGGGGGCGGCACGGCACGATCGGCGGCGGGGCGAATACCTTCATATATCCCTATCAGTGGGGCTGCACGATCGGCGGCGGATGGGCTAATCATTTGTATGGTGATTATGGGGTGATCGGTGGGGGGGTGTCGAATTGGAGTATGGGCTTCCATGCCGTCGTGGCCGGCGGGTTCAGGAATGGAAACCAAGCCTGGTGCGACAATTCGGTCATTGGCGGGGGGCAGTACAACTGGATACAGGAGCGAAGCCGGAACACCGTGATCGCAGGCGGCGAGAGCAACCACATCGGCTACGGTGCGGTCAGCGCCGTTATCGGCGGCGGCGAGCGCAACTCGATCGTCACCAATGGCACCTTCGCGGTGATTCCAGGCGGGCGGGAAGCTTTTGCGGACCAGTACGGACAGATGGCGCGCGCGGCCGGGGCTTTCTCCGTGCGGGGGGACGCGCAGACGTCGGAGTACGTGCTCCGGCGGGAGACTTCGAGCGCCGGAAGTTGGGAGGACCTGTACCTCGATGGAGCGAGCCAATATCTGATGGTGACCAACACCAAGACGATGACGTTCCAAGCCCTCGTGGTCGGGCGAAGCGACTCCGGCGCCGAGAGCGCCGGGTATCGCATCGAGGGTCTGCTGGTCGGAGGGGCAGGCGGGGCCGCCGTGGCAGGTGTCACCGTGACCACGATCTTCGAGTACGATGTGCTCTGGGATGCAGACGTCCAGGGCACGCCGGGCGGCCATAACATCCGCTTCATGGTGAGGGGCAACGGCGAAAACATCCGCTGGGTCGCCACCGTGCGCACGGCGGAGGTGGGCTGGTAGTGAACGCATGTACCCTTATAATTCCGGTCATTGCGCTGGGTCTAATGGGTGTGATGACTGAAGCGCAAGTGCATCACGTCGGCTCCGTCCACAACGGCACCGGTCGCATCAGCGACAACACCTTTGAACTGGGCGGGCGCGAATGGCGGCATGTCTCCGCCGGGGCGCAGCCGGGCGGCATCCAGAGCGGCGCGGCGGGCGATGTGGATCATCGCGCGGGGTTCCTGCAGGCCGTGGAAGTGCGGCGTGGGGATCTGGACACCGACGACAACGGCGTGCCGGACGAGCTGGATTGGGATAACGACGGGGACAGCCTCTCCGATGTCTCGGAGTTGGACGGTAGCGCGTTTGAAGGCTATGCCGTTACCGACCACAACGATCCTGATACGGATGGCGATGGCATGTCCGACACAGACGAGGCGGCCGGTATGTACGACCCGCTCGATCCGGGTCATCGGCTGGCGATTATAGAGTTCTACATGGACGCCGGTTTCCCGCGCGTCAACTGGATAGGCAAGGGCGGCGGAACAGTCAACACGATCGAATATACGGACGATGCGGTCAGTGATGAGTTCTCAAACACCCTCTATAGCGGTCCCTATATGGGCGGCGACGCGCCGTGGTACAAGGTCACCAATACCTATGCATGGGCGGGAGAAGAAGACATTCGGCTGATCCGGGTGAAGACCGAGCGGTAAGAGGGCGGCGTAGCCGGCTTCGCCCTGCGGGCTACGCCGAGCCAAGGGAGCACCGCCCTACGGGAAACAAATGAAAGCAAAGACTGCTTCGAGAATCGCGGTCGGATTACTGGCCCTCAACGCAACGTACGCGCCGGCTGCGACGTTTAATGTCGCCACGCCGGCCGAATTCCAAACGGCACTGAATTCGGCCGCTGCCAACGGACAGGACGACACGATTCAAGTGGCGGCGGGGACGTACGCCCTCTCCTCAACGCTCACTTTGTATTCAACCGAAAACTATTCGCTCACCCTTATCGGCGCTGGAGCCGATACCACCATTCTGGACGGCGGCGGCGCTCGCCGGATCCTCTCGATGACTACAACGGAACCCCGAGCCGTGATAGCGATTGAGGGCATCACATTTCAGGATGGTGCAACAGCCGGCAACGGTGCCGGATTGGAGCTCACGGCGGAAACGGCAGGCATTCAGCTTGAACAGTGCGTGGTGCGCGACTGCGCGGCAACCGGCGGTAATAGCATCGGGGGCGGTGCCATGTTCAATTCCATTACAGGAACCGTATCTGTGCTGAATTGTGAGTTTCTGAGAAACACTTCTTCAGGCAATGTCGGGGGCTTGGCCGTCGGCACGGATTCCGGTTCGGTTACCGTGTCGGGCAGTACGTTTGTCAGCAACCAGGTAAACAATTCCGGGGGCAGCGAATATTTCGGCGACGGCGGCGGCCTGATGGTTTATTCGGACGGCGCCAGCCATGCCGTCATCAACAGCAATTTTTTTATCGGCAATACCGCCGCCGGCGGCAGCAATCCTGACGGAGGAGGGCTGATGACCTATCAATCCGGCAGCGGCTCAACGTTGTTGCTGGAGGGAAACGAGTTTAGAGACAACACCGCGGGGCTGGGTGGTGGTGGGTGCATCCTGCGCTACAACCAGTCGGCCGACGTGACTGTGCGAAGAAATGTTTTCTCTGGAAATCGGGCGGCGGTGGGTAATGGCGGCGGGGCCATGGCTTATATTGATGAAGGAACCCTCGTTTACGCGGCGAATCTGCATGTCGGAAATCTTTCCGCGGAAGATGGTGGCGGCGCTTGGATCAATCTTCTGGATGGCAGAGGGCTGGTGGTGAGCAATATTTTCACCGCGAATCAGTCCACGAACAATGGGGGTGGCCTTGCCATAGCCACCGACGATGCCTTGGTAACGGTTGAGAGAAATGTCTTCGATTCGAACAGCTCCGGAAATGCCGGTGGCGCATTGAACATGGCGGCCGGCACGGGAACCGTTGATGCGCGCAACAACACGCTCCACAACAACAGCACGCTCAACGACGGCGGCGGATTATATGTCTATCTGGACCAGGGCACGGCCCAGAGCGAACTGCGTAACAATATTCTCTGGGGCAGTGCGCCAAATGCGTTCGGGTATTCTTATGGCAGCGGCGGGGGTCCTTTAAGCATGACATATTCCGTGGTCGAAGATGCGTCCGGCGAATCGTGGTTCGGCACGGGGTGTATCACCAACAACCCGTTCTTTAGAAACGCCGGTGCAGGAAACTTCAAGCTGAATTGGACCGGATATCCGGCGGATGACGAAACCAGGTCGCCTTGCATTGACGCGGGCGATCCGGCCTCACCGCTGGACCCTGACGGAACACGGGCCGACATGGGCGCGCTCCATTTTCCGCAAGGCTTTGCCGCAATGGACACGCCCCATTGGTGGCTGGATATGCATCTCCTGAACGCGGGCGGTGTTTCGTTCGATGTGGCGGAATTGACCGATACGGATAACGACGAAGCGCAAGCCTGGCAGGAATTCATTGCCGATACCGATCCGACCAATAGCGCATCGGTATTTCGCATCCTGGAAATAAGCCAAACGATTCCAACATCCGTCACCTTCACCGGCGCATCCAGTCGTCTTTATACCCTGTTCGGGTGCAGCAACCTTGTGGAAAACATTTGGACAAACGTTCCGGGCACCGGCCCGCGATCCGGCGCGGGCGGCGCGGATTCCATGACGGATACGAACGATCCGCCGAAGGGGCCGTTTTATCGCCTGCAGGTCAAGCTGCCGTGATGCGCCCCCCCCTTCGCTGCACCGGAGCAACACGTTATCTCCGAGGCACATCCGAAGAAGAAGCCTTGTGGTTCGACGCCCGGAGCTGCCGCTGCGTTTCGCGCATGATAACGGCCATGCGGAGTTTTTCAGCCCAGGATAATTGGGCGCGGCCGCGCTGCCACGCGGCCTGCCTTTCCAGCATGGATTTGACGTCAAACATTGAGGAATTCCTCCTTCACTTCCCCTTCGCCGCGCCGACGTTGAACTTGTAGTTCTCGGCCTTGTCCATGAAGCAGAGCCCCATGGTCTCGCCTTTCACGTCGTCGTAATCAATGCCCTTCAGCGCGAGCAGCACTTTCTCGGCCGTGA
>CAZTYH010000002.1:69623-73287 GCA_964617565.1 uncultured Verrucomicrobiota bacterium | reverse complement strand
TTCACGTCGTCGTAATCAATGCCCTTCAGCGCG
This sequence comes from uncultured Verrucomicrobiota bacterium, assembly GCA_964617565.1. Lineage (GTDB taxonomy): Bacteria > Verrucomicrobiota > Kiritimatiellia > CAIQIC01 > JAGNIJ01 > JAKJGV01. The sequence continues at coordinate 73,254 of CAZTYH010000002.1, read as the reverse complement.
AGCAGCACTTTCTCGGCCGTGACCGGCATGGTCTTGATCCGCACGCCCACCGCGTCCTCGACGGCGTTCGCGATGATGGGCGCGGTCGGGATCATCGTGTGCTCGCCGACGCCGCGCGCGCCGAACGGACCGTCCGGCTGCGCGACTTCAATGATGATCGGCACAATCTCGACCGGCGTATCCTTTGCGGTAGGAATCTTGTAGTCCGTGAAGTTCGGGTTCAGCAGCTTGCCCTGCTTGCTGTAGCGAATGTCCTCGTAGAGCGCGGTCGCGAAGCCCTGCAGGAGCCCGCCCGTCACTTGTCCGCGCACGAGGTCCGGATTGATGGCCTTACCCACATCCACACCCAGCACGGCTTTGAGCACGCGCATCTTGCCGGTCGCTTTGTCCACGGCCAGCTTCACGGCCGCCGCGCCTACGGTGTAGTGCACGTTCGGGTGGCCGCCCTGACTCGTTTCCGGGTCGCCGGTGGCCGATGTGAACTCGGGCATGAACATGCCCGAAGCAAGAATCGGCCCGCCGAGGAAGTTGCCGTGCGAAGTCTGGATTCCGTTAATGACGAAGCTCTTGAATGGCAGCGCGAAGTCCGGCTTCGTCCGGCATTTCACCATTTCGTTTTCGAGGTAGAGATCCTTCTTTTCGAAACCGAGCGCGCGATGCACTGTTTCGAGCATTTTTTCGCGCGCCTCGGTCGCGGCCGCGCGCACCGCGTTCCCGCAGCCCCACGTCACGTGCGAGCCGACGGTCTGCCACTCATACGCGTTGCGGTCGGTGTCCGGCAGTTCGACGCGTATTTTCGACACGGGCACCGTGAGCACCTCGGCCGCGATCTGCGCCATGACCGTCAGGAAGCCCTGTCCGATTTCCATGCCGGAGACGGTGAGATTCACGCTCCCGTCTTCATTGAATTTCAGGAACGCGGCAGAGGCCGCATTCGGCGGCATCGCGGGCGCTTTCCAGAAGCAGGCGAAGCCCTTGCCGATGACCTCGTTCGGATTTTCCGATTCCTCCTTGCGGCCCCACTCAACTTCCGCCGCGACGCGGTCAATGGCCTCGTGCAACCCGCTCGGGTTCATTTCCGCGCCATAGGCCAGCGTGTCGCCTTCCTTGATCGCGTTCTTGCGGCGGAACGCGACGGGATCCATGCCGATCTTCTGCGCGATCCGGTTCATGTGCGACTCGAGCCCGAACCCGAACTCCGAATAGCCGAATCCGCGATACGGTCCGCCCGGCGGCAGGTTGGTGTAGATGCAGAGCGAATCAATCTTCACGTTCGGCACGCGATAGGGGCCGGTCGCGGAGAGACCGACAGCATTGACGACGTTCGCGCCGTACTCGACGTACGCGCCCGCATCCCAATGCAGCGTGTGGTCAATCGCGGTGATCGTACCGTCCCTCTTCGCCCCGAGCTTGATGTGCGCGATGACGCCCTGCCGCTGGTACGTGTTGTAGAACTCCTGCGCGCGCGTCCAGCGTACCTTGACGGGCGACCCCTTCACGGCGAGCGCGAGCGCGACGCCGAGAATTTCCATCGAGACGCCGGCTTTGCCGCCGAAGCCGCCGCCGACGTAGGGCGTGATCACGCGCACGTCCTTGTGCGTCAGGCCGAACGGCGCGATCGCCTCCGCGAACACGTTGCGCTGCGTGTAGGGCGACTGTGACGCGGACCACAAAGTGAGACGCCCCGCGAGATCGTAGAGCCCGACGATCACGTGCGGCTCGATCGCGCAGTGCGCGTAGCGCGGCACGGTGTAGGTGTCTTCCAGGATCACGTCGGCTTCCGCGAAGCCTTTTTCGACATCGCCTTTCCGCGTCTTGCGCCAGTGCGCAATATTTGTCTTCTCGCGCGGGAAGAACCACGGCACGTGCCGGTAGTTCGCAAGGTTGGGATGTACCAGTGAGGCATGGCTGCTCAGCGCTTCCTTCAAGTCGAGCACGAACGGTAGCGGTTTGTATTTCACTTTTACCAACGCGGCCGCGCGCTTGGCGGTTTTCGGGTCGCGCGCGATTACCGCGGCGACTTGCTCGCCGACGAAACGGACGCGGTCCTTCGCGAAGATGTAGCGGTCCTGCATGTAGAGGCCGAACGTGTACGGGAAATCTTTTCCCGTCACGACCTTTACAACTCCGGGAACCTTCTCTGCGGCGGAAGTGTTGATGCTGACGATCTCCGCGTGTGCGTGCGGGCTTTCGACGATCTCCGCGTGCAGCAGGTTCGGCCCGAAATCGAGGTCGTCCACGTACTGGGCCGCGCCGGTCACTTTGTCCGCGCCGTCAATCCGCTGCGCATCCGTTCCGACAAATTTAAATTGGTCGCTCATGGCTTACCTCCGCTTTCCTCTGCTGCTCTTTGGGGCGTTCCTGGCCACCTCGCGAATGGCTTTGATGATAGGCTCGTATCCGGTGCATCGGCACAGGTTGCCGGAAATCGCTTCCTTGATTTCCTCCTCGTCCGGATCCGGATTTTTTGCCAGCAGTTCCGTGGCGGAAAGCACCATGCCCGGCGCGCAGAATCCGCACTGGAACGAGTTGTTCTTGATGAATGATTGCTGAAGTGGCGTCGGGCCGTCGGCCTGCAATCCTTCGATGGTGGTGATCGCTGCGCCGTCGGCCTCGATCGCGAGCACAAGGCAGCTTCGCACGGTGCGGCCGTTCATGATCACCGTGCATACACCGCAATCGCCGCGCTCGCATCCGATCTTCGGGCTCTTCACGCCGAGCTTTTCGCGCAATACGTCGAGGAGGATGTCGGAGGGTTCGACTTCGACAGCTCGAACCGAGCCGTTGAGTTTGATCGAGATCGGTTTCTTCATATCAACTCCTCCCCGTACTTCGGGCCCTTGCCCTGCAGTCGCGATGCCGCTGCGCGAAGTCCGCGCTCAAGCATCACGCCTACCATGTGCCCGCGGTATTCCTTCGTAGAGCGGATGTCCGTGATCGGCGCGACGGCCTTTGGCACCAGCGCGACGGCCTGCTTGATGCGTTCTTCCGAAAGAGGAAAGCCCTTGAGGCGGCGCTCGATGCTCGCGCCGCGAATCGGTTTCGGCGCAACCGAGCCGAACGCGATGCGGAACGTGTTGTCCGACACCGCGAGCACGGTTACGCTCGCCTGGGCAAGATCTTCGCCTTTATAGCGGCGCAGTTTCACAAAACACGCCGCGTGCTTCTTCTTCGGCGCGGCAAGCTCCAGCGCCGTGACGATCTCGCCCCGGCGGATGTCGGTCTTGCGCGGGCCGAGGAACCATTTCTCGAGCGGAATCTTGCGTGCCCCTTTCGGGCCTTTCGTGAGGACGGTCGCGTCATAGACGAGCAGGATCGGCCCGCTGTCGCAGCAGGGCACGGCGGAGCAGATGTTGCCGACCATCGTCGCGCGATTGCGCACACCGTTCGACGCCACCCATCCGGCCATCTCCGCAAACACGGGAAACTTGTCGCGGATGAGCTTGGATTCGATCAGGTCCGTGAACGTCGCGAGCGCGCCGAGGCGAAGTTTGCCGCCCTTGAAGCTGATGTCCGCGAGGCCCGAAACGCCCTTGATGTCCACCACGAGGTCGGGTTTCACCGCGCCGTCGGACATCAGGCAAATCAGGTCGGTCCCGCCCGCGATGATGCGGGCGCGGTCGCCATGCTT
>CAZTYH010000002.1:64729-69523 GCA_964617565.1 uncultured Verrucomicrobiota bacterium | reverse complement strand
TCAGGCAAATCAGGTCGGTCCCGCCCGCGATGATGCGGGCGCGGTCGCCATGCTTGGCCATGATCTTGATGGCTTCGGCCAGCGACTTCGGCTTCACATAATCGAAAGAATGTGCAATCGCCATATTCCGGTCCTCCAATCTTCAAAACCGCCAATTAACGCGAATCTTCGCGAATTGGGTTCGGCGCCAGACTATTTCCTTCCTAATTAGCGTCAATTGGCGTTAATTCGCGGTTCACTTCTTCGGCGGCAGCAGCGCCACGATGCGGCACTGCGCCGATTCCATCTCGATGCCGCGCATCGGGAAGCAGCCAACCCACACGCGCTTGTTGCTGATCTTGTCTATATCGCCGCCGATGTTCTCCGCGTGCACGAGTTTCTTTGGGAAGAGCTTGAGGTGCATGACCTGGTAATACTCGTCCGGCGCGAACATCTCGTCCCAGCTCTTGCCGTACTTCGCCTTCAGCTTCTTTTCGGCCTCCTCGAATTTCGAGGGATGCCAATTTCGAATAATTGTGTTCATCGGGTGGTCCGCGCTGCCGCAGTCCACACCGATCCACTTGATCTTCATCTTCAGCGCCCACTTGTGGAAGCCGGGGCCGGGGCCGGGGTGTTTCACAAAATAACGGACTTCGTCCGATTCCTTCTGATCCCACGCGTAGCGATGATAGCCGGTGTTGATGATGAGTATGTCGCCCTTTTTCACTTCCACCCGATCGGTGATCATCTTGGGCGTGTAGAGGTCGTAATCGCCAACGGCATCGGAAATGTCTACCACCGCGCCCGGGCCGATCCATTCCTTGATCGGCACTTCACCGATCGAGCGGCCGCTCGCGTGAAAATGGATTTCGCCGTCCATGTGCGTGCCGACGTGGTTGCTCATCGTGATGATCTGGCCGTTCGCGCCCTGGCCCATGTGCGCGCCCGCGATGCGCTTGAAATACTGGATGCCCAGCGGCATGTAGCTCGGCCACGGCGGGGTGTGAATGCTCAAGCGCTGCGTGAGCTCGACCACCTGCACGCTGTCCATGAATTTGAGGAATTGATCAATCTTCATTCGCTTCTCCTGTCTTTCGCAGAAAACATCGAACATTGAACATCGAACGCTGAACATTGAAGTATCTGAATCCGGACTTCGATGTTCGATGTTAAACGTTGGATGTTCGACGTTTCCTATTTCAGTTTCTTCGCCAGCCCTTCAAACGCCTTCTTAAACGGTTCCGCAGGCGCGTTCAGCACGCCCGCGCCGATCTGGCCGACGCCGGGCTTCTTGTGCGCCACACCGGTATCTATGAATGGTAATATATTGTTCTCCACGACCTTCACGACGTCAATACCGGTCGGGGTGCCCCGGAAATTCAAATAGGGCACCTGGTAGGCGTTGTTCTCGGCCGCGGTGATCCCGTACATCGTGCGGGTGTAGCGCAGCGCATCGTCGGCCGTGCCGCCTACGAACTGGACAATCGCCGGGGCGGCGGCAATCGCAAAACCGCCGAGGCCGTTGGTTTCCGTGATCGCGCTGTCGCCGATATCCGGATTCGCGTCCTCGCGCGTGAAACCGGGAAAGAACAGCGCATCGGGAACGTCCGCCGGACCCGTGAACCACGTGTCGCCCGTGCCCGCGAGCTGCACACCGAAGTCGGTCCCGTTCCGTGCCATGACAACCGCGACGCTGCTGTTCGGGATGTCGCGCGCGGCGTCGAGCGATGCCTTCGACGCGGGCATGGACAGGTTGAGGAAGAAGTGGTCGTTGCCGTTGATGAAATTCAACACGTCCGCCGCGTTCTTCGGGTCGTCGCACGTGGTGACGATCGCCGGGGCGATCGCGCGGTAGAGCAACGAAGTACCCGCGCGGTTTCGGTTGTGCACTTCGTCGCCCATGTGCAGCGCCTGCGCGATGATGTTTTTGAGATCAACCCGCCCGACCTTCTTCACGGCTTTCTTCAGGACAGGATACAAAACCGTCTCCATCCACTTCAGCTTCTTGATCACGTCCTCGCCATACGCGCCGTAGCGCAACACTTTGCCGAGCCCTTCGTTCATTGTGCAGTACGCCTTGTTGCCGTGCGCCTCGTTCACCAGGACGAACACAGGCATCGAGGCGGAGATGATGCCCGCCATCGGGCCGACCGAGCGGTGCTCGTGGCAGGGCGCGTAGCGGATCGCGCCGGACGCCGCGAGTTTCTCAGCCTCTTTTGCGCTCTTCGCCATGCCTTCATACATCAGCGCGCCGATGATCGCGCCGCGCATCGGGCCACACATGCGGGCCCATGTGATCGGTGGCCCAGCGTGGAGGATCAGGTTCTTCTTCATCCCCGGGATCACGTCGAGCGCGCGTTCGAGTCCGACGAGGCACGGCTGCGCGCTCAGGATCTTCTGCATTGCCTTCGCATTGGCCTTCTCGATCTTCGCGCGCGCGGCGGCGATGCGCTCCATGGCGGCGGGGCTGACGTCCATTGGCGGCTTCCAGTCCACGTGCACGGCCTTCGCGCCGACCGCGGCGAGCGCGTCCTTGAACGCGGTCATTCCGAAGTTCACGACCTGCAGTTCGGATTTGAAGAGTGTGTTGATGTTCATGCGAACCTCTTTTCGTTGCCGTGCACTGTGAAAGCGTGGCGAATTTCTTCTTGTAGGAAGGCCGCTTGCGGCCGATCATTTCGCGCGCAAGCGCGCTTCCTACAGGAAAGCGAACATTTGCCGCTCATCGCTCCAATCCTTTCACGATCTCCCCCGCGAGGCGGCAGGCGGCGGCGTTTGACGGCATGACGATTGCGCCCGCGGCCTCAAGCGCCTTCACCACCGCGCTCCGATTCTGCGGATCGCCGTCGGTGCCCGTGACAGAACACACCACGCTCACGGCCCGCACGGCCCTTCTGATCACCGGCGCAAGCTCACCCGCGGGGTCCATGTTGGAGCCGTAGCCGAGTACGACATCAAGCAAAACGACTGCCGTTTCCGGGTCGGCGGCCTCCTCGCGAATGCGTTTGTTGCGCAGGGAGAAATCAATCATGGGGTGGGGGCGGCCGACGGTGAACTCGTCCTCGCCGAGATCCACGAACGAGTGTTTCACGCTTTTGAGCGAGTCCTTCAGCTTTGCGGCCTTGCCAGCCGGCGCGTTCGAATGCAGCCCGGTCAGGATGTCACCGAGCAGGATCTGCGCTTCCGCGCAGAACGTGCCGCCGCTGAAAAGTCCGCGGATATACTTCTGCTTCCGCCCACGCGTCAGCGCCTCGCGTCGCGCAGTGATGCGCAGGTCCCTGTCGCGGTCCGCGAGTTGCCGGAACGCGTTCTCCGCGCGGCCGCCGCGCTCCAGTTCCACCGCCATCAGCGCGGCTTCCTCGAGCGTCGTCGGCCCGCCCTTCGCAGGCGCGCCGATCAGGAAGGAGACAACGGGCTTGCGGATAGCGCGCGCGCATCGGTTGATCGCGGCGAGGACAGCCTTGTCCGGCGGCTTGGAGACGAGCAGGATGACCTTCGTGTCCACATCGGCCGCGAGGGCCTTCATCGCTTCGACGAACATGATGCCGCCGACGTCTTTCTTCACGTCGCGCCCGCCGGTGCCGATGGCCTGTGACACTCCGCCGCCCGCGTTGGAGATGAGCGTAGTGACTTCCTGCAGGCCGGTCCCGGCCGCGGCGACAACGCCGATCCCGCCGCGCCGCACGACGTTGGCGAACGCGAGGGGGACGCCGTTGATGATCGCGGTTCCGCAATCGGGGCCCATGACGAGGAGCCCCTGCTTCTTCGCGAACTTCTTCAGTGCGACTTCCTGCTCGAGCGGGACGTTGTCGGAGAAGAGCATCACGTGCAACCCCTTGCGCAGGCACTGCATCGCGAGAGCGCCCGCGTAACGGCCCGCGACGGAGATGACGGCCATGTTGGCGTTCGGGACGATCTGCACGGCGCCGTCGAGACTCGTCGCACGCGTTTCGGCGGCCGCGCCGGCGACGGGCGCGTTTGATTTCTTGAGCAAGTCGGCAACGGTCTTCATCGCCGCGTCGGCAGTTTTTGCGTCGCGCGCCTTGATGGCGATGAGGAGGTCGGCATCCCCGGCTTTTGCGAGTTCAGTGGTCAGCAATCCCGACGATTTCAGAATGCCTTTGTTGGCCTGCGTTCCCATTACGATCGCGGCATCGGCCACGCCGGGAACGGCGCTCAGTTGTTTGCCCACGCGCATCAACGTGACGGAGTCAAAATATGCGCCTTTGCGAATGTCGGTCTTTATCATGGGGTTCCCCTCGTGCATTCTTTCAAGGTCATCAACAGTCCCGTGGCGAGGTCCGCGCCCGAAGTTTCACCGTGTTTGATGACGCGGAACGCAGCCTCGCGTACATCGCGCGTAGCACCGTTCGCCAGGGCGTCGGAGAGTTGCTTCACATCTTCCGGCGCGCGGCCTTCTGCGGCGAGCTCGATGAAATGAGCAGAAAGCGCATTGTCCGTTTGCGCGGCGCGGGCGATTTGCCTTGCGAGCTCTTCGTTCTTGTTCAGCAAACGCAGAGCGATGAGCGCGCCGGCGATAAAGTCGTCGCCGGAAGGCGTGAGTCCTAATCCGCAACCGGCGATTTGTTTCACCGCGTTGCGCAAGCGACGCTGCGGGCCCTCGCACAACGCCGCGAGAAACTCTTCCGCCGCAAATTGCATGTGAAGCGCCAGTGCGCGCCGAAATCCGGAATTGCGCGGCAGGCGCCGTGCGTCCAGAAGATAAGCGAGGCTGTGCGCGGGCGCGTGGCGAACCAGGCTTTGCTCGAATATCGCGAGATTGCGCAGGGCGGATACGCGTAGTTGCGATTCGTA
>CAZTYH010000002.1:62760-64629 GCA_964617565.1 uncultured Verrucomicrobiota bacterium | reverse complement strand
TTTGCTCGAATATCGCGAGATTGCGCAGGGCGGATACGCGTAGTTGCGATTCGTATTTGGGAATACCCGCGCGGCTGAACCGGCGCTCTCCAAGCGAAACGGTGCGGCGGGAAATGGTGAGCACATCGGGGGCGTTGAGTCTTCGGCTGCGCAGCACGATACGCGAGGGGCCGGGCCCGAGCTCACTTGTAACCAATGAGATCAGGCGGCCGTCGCGGATGTAGTTTGCCGCGCGAGCGAACCGCGAATGCAGCTCGTACGTGCCCGGCTTAACCCTGTCGCCGATGCTGATCAGCATGCGGCGGCCTCACTTCGCTTCATGAAAGATCATCCCGTGATACTTGTTGAAACCGATTTGACGAACTTGTCCGACCGTACCCGCGACCGCCATGCCGGTTTTCGGTTTGGCGATTTCGAGCTGCCCCATCATGCGGATGCCGTTCTCCAACTCGACAATACCAAGCTTGATTTCCGGCACATTGAAATCGCCGGGCAGCGTCTGCAGTGTCGTGTAGGTCAGCAGCTTGCCCTTGCGGGGCAGCGGGACGGGGTCGAACGCGTTGTGTTCATTGTTGTGGCACTTCTTGCACATCATGCGGTAGGGATAATGGAGCTGGCCGCACTTACGGCATTTGTAGGCGAAGATTTCCATGTTCATGGCTCAATCCTCCCTCTTGAACGTCAAGCACACCACGTTGTTTCCGAATCCACCGAAGTTGCAGGTAAAGCCGATCTTCGCGTCCTTAACCTGCCGCTTCTTCGCTTCGCCGCGCAACTGTGTCACGATTTCATGCGCCTGTCCGAGTCCGGTCGCGCCGACGGGGTGGCCTTTCGCCTTCAGGCCGCCGGACGGATTGATCGGGATTTTCCCGCCGATCCGCGTTTCTCCTTTTTCGAGCGCGAGGTGTCCCTCTCCTTTCTTGAAGAAGCCGACTTCTTCGCTCTCGACGATCTCGAGAATTGTGAATGCATCGTGCAGTTCCGCGACATCCACATCGGACGGTTTGATGCCCGCCATCTTCATCGCCTGTTCCGCCGCCCGCCGCACGGAGAGCAGATCCGTCGGTTTTTCGCGCTCGTGTACCGCATGCGTATCGGTGGCTTGGCCGACACCCGCGAGCCGGATGCGCGGCCGCTTGACCTTGTCCGCGACCTCCCTGCTCGCGAGGATCACGCACGCGCCGCCGTCGGAGACGGGGCAGAAGTCGAAAAACCGCAGCGGGTCTGAGACGAACGGATTGTTGGTCAGTGCTTCGGGGCCTTCGAGGATGCCTTCCAGCGTGATCGGCTGGTGCAGGTGCGCGAACGGATTGTTCATTGCGTTGTCATGGTTTTTTACCGCCACCATGCCGAGATGCCGCGAAGTCACACCGTATTTGTCCATGTACAGCCGAGTGAACATCGCCGCGAGCGAAGGCAGCGTGACGCCGTAGATGTATTCCGCGATCGGATGTGTCAGCGTCGCGATGAAATCCGTGGCTTCCAGGTTGTTCACTTCGCGCATGCGTTCCGCGCCGGTGACGAGGACGACGTCGTGCAGGCCGGAAGCGACCGCCATGAATCCTTGCTTGATCGCGGAGGCGCCGGAGGCAGGGCCGTTTTCGATCGTTTCCGCGCCGGCGGGTGTGAGGCTTAGCGTGTCCACCACTGCGCTGGCGAGCGCGGTCTGACCGCTGACGCGCCCCGCGCCCATGTTTGCGACATAGAGGTGGTCAATCTTATCCAACCCGCAGTCCTTCAGCGCCATCATCGCGGGGTAGGCCGCGATTTCGGAGAGCGGGTATTCGAGTCGCGAGAAGCTCGTGATGCCGATGCCGATGACATAGACTTCGCGCATGGCTACACCTTCCCTTCGTTTTTCCACCGCTG
>CAZTYH010000002.1:51720-62660 GCA_964617565.1 uncultured Verrucomicrobiota bacterium | reverse complement strand
TTCTCAAGCTTGTACTCGATCATCCAGCGGCGGAATCCGATCGGCGACTCGGCGACGATCAGCACTTCCTTCTGGCCGACGACGTCGAGGTGATATTCCATCTTTGCCGCGAACGCGTGCGCGCCGATGCGGAGTCCGCGGCGCAGCGCGAGGGTGTGGAACGAAACGCCGACGTCTTTGTCCACAAACCGCCCGTTCACGATCGCCGCGAGTTCGCCGTTGAGTTGGGCGACAAGGACATATTCATCCTGCACGCGATGCCGGTAGTAGCCGAGCAACTCGGCGTAGACGCGCGCGGAGACGATGTCGTAGTAGTCGCGCTCGACGTGGAGCAGCGGCTCCACGTACGGCAGGATGTCCGGGATCTCATCGCGGTTGACCTGCCGGATGACCATCATTTCGCCGCTCGCGACCTGCATGAACTTCGGAGGGAACGGTGGGTACGGATGGTCAATGGGACGAAGGATCTGTTCAAGCTCCACGGCCATAAGACCTCCTTGTGGTAAGCAACCTATGAAGAATACGAAAATAAGGGGGAAATGTTAACTCGAAGCATTTGCCGCCGCTTCTCAGCGAAGGTTGCAAACAGCGTAAAAATCGAGGAAATACGAACGGTACGCATTGCTTCAGGGGCCGAAAGCCCTTACATTACGGGGGTAATGGCTGTGTAATGCGGAGGATGGGTTTGTGAGAAGAACTAAGCGACTCTTTACGGCCCTGTTGCTCATTACGCTGGCTGTCTGCCAGGTGGTCGCTGACAACGCGTGGGAGACAGACTTCAATAAGGCGAGGGCTCAGGCGAAAGAGTCCGGTCGCTATATGCTCGTCAATTTCACCGGGTCGGATTGGTGTCATTGGTGTGTGAAGCTTGAGAAAGAAGTCTTCGATAAGCCCGCGTTCAGGCAGTATGCCGACGAAAATCTTCTCATGGTGATGATTGATTTCCCGAAGCGGACGCACTTGGCCGAAAATCTGAAAGCGCAAAACGATGCACTGCTGCATCAATACGGAATACGCTCTCTGCCAACCATCCTCATATTGAGTCCAAACGGCGATTTGATTGCAAAAACGGGATATCAGAGGGGTGGGCCGGACCCGTATGTGGCGCATCTTAAAAGTTATATTGATCCTCACCGCGCCGAGCAGAGCGTCGTCATGAAAAGAAAAACCAGGGCGGCCGTTGCCAAACCGGCGAAGCCCAAGGCAGAAATTGCAAAGCCTGCACAGAAAGAGCCCGAGGCCGCAAAACCCGTTGCCGAAGAGGTTGCCGTTGTCGAGGCGGTCGAACCGGCATCTGTTTCAGCGCCCGTAAAAGTGAAGCGCCGCTCCACACGGGGCGTTCCCCGCAGTGTAATAAAGGAATGGGAAGCGGCGGGGCTTTTGATGGATTAATAATTTGTGATCGAAACGACAACCTGAAGCAGCGGAGAAATAACCCATGAAAACAATGTGGTGCATGGCATTGGTTTTTTTAACCTTCGTCTCGGCCTCTGTCGCTGAAAAGTGGGAGACGGATTTCGAAAAGGCGAAAGAGATGGCCCAGGATTCCAATCGCTATCTCCTGATTAACTTCACGGGATCGGACTGGTGCGGCTGGTGCATAAAGCTCGACGAAGAGGTTTTCAGCAAGAAGGCCTTCAAGCAGTATGCGGAGGATAATCTGGTTGCTGTGACAATTGATTTTCCCCGCAGAAAGCAGCTCAAGAAGAGCCTGCAGGAGCAGAACGAGGCGTTGATGAAGCAATATGGAGTGCGCGGCTTTCCCACGATCCTGATTCTGAGTCCGAGCGGAGAAACGGTTGCGCAAACCGGTTACCAGGCTGGCGGCGCGGAGAAGTATGTTGAGCATCTGCAGGGCTACATAGATCCGCACCGCGCAAAGAACAATATCCCGGCGCCGAGTGGATCATCGTCGGGCGCAGAGAAGTCGCGCATTGAGCAATTGAAGGCGCGAGGCGCGGGGAAGTAAGAGTTTGGGAAACCCCTCACCCCGACCCTCTCCCGGAGGGAGAGAGTGCGGGGTGAGGACATGCCTTATTTCTTCAATCGTGCTTCGAGTTTTTCGAGCTCCTCGCTCAAAGCCTTTGGCAGTCGGTTGCCGAACTGGGCGTAATGCTCGCGAATGCTCGGTACTTCCCTGGTCCATGCCGGCTTGTCCACGGACAGCAATTCCGTCACGTCTTCGGCGGCCATATCCAGACCGTTCAGATCCAGCGCGTCGGGTGTCGGCATATTGCCGATCGGCGTTTCGATGGCTTTCCCTTCGCCCGAAACGCGCTCGAATATCCACTTCAGCACGCGACTGTTATCGCCGAAGCCGGGCCAGAGCCATTTGCCGTCGGCCGTCTTGCGGAACCAGTTAACGTAATAGATGCGGGGAAGTTTCGCGGCATCGCTCGCCTTGCCGACCTTGAGCCAGTGGGCGAGGTAGTCGCCCATGTTGTAGCCGGTGAAAGGAAGCATCGCCATCGGGTCGCGGCGGAGTTGTCCGACCGTTCCGAACGCGGCGGCGGTCATTTCGCTGCCCATAATCGAGCCGAGAAACACACCGTGCTGCCAGTCGAAAGCTTCCGTGATGAGAGGAATGACAGACGCGCGGCGGCCTCCGAAAAGGATGGCTGAAATCGGCACACCGGCCGGGTCTTCCCATTCGGGCGCGATTACCGGGCACTGACTGGCCGGCGCGGTGAAACGCGCATTCGGATGGGCGCCCTTGTTTCCCGAATCCGGCGTCCATTCGTTCCCTTTCCAGTCAATGCCTTTCGCGGGTGGCGGACCGTCCTTGTCTTCCCACCACACATCGCCTTCGGGTGTCAGCAGGCAGTTTGTGAATATCGTGTTGCGGTTGATGGTCCGCATCGCGTTCGGATTACTGCTCATGCTGGTGCCCGGCGCGACGCCGAAGAATCCGGATTCCGGGTTGATGGCGCGCCACTGGCCGTCGGGGCTTCGTTTCATCCAGCAGATATCGTCGCCGATTGTTTCGACTTTCCATCCGGGGATGGTTGGTTCCAGCATCGCGAAGTTGGTCTTGCCGCACTGCGAGGGGAACGCGGCAGCGACATAAATGACCTTGCCCTTTGGATTGGTGAGCTTGACGATGAGCATGTGCTCGGCCAGCCAGCCTTCGTCGCGCGCCTGCACGGAGGCGATACGGAGGGCATGACATTTCTTTCCGAGCAACGCATTTCCGCCATAACCGGAGCCATAGGACCAGATCTCGCGTGTTTCCGGGAAATGCGTAATGAATTTCTGGTTTACATCGGGATTGCAGGGCCACGGCGCATCCTTCTGGCCCGGTTGCAACGGCGCGCCGACCGAGTGCAGCGCGCGGACGAAATCATCGCTGTCTCCCAGCGTCTCGAGCACCTTCGTTCCCACGCGGGTCATGATGTGCATGTTGACGACAACGTAGGGAGAATCCGTGATCTCGATACCGATTTTCGCGATGGGGCTTCCGATGGGACCCATGCTGTAGGGGATGATATACATCGTGCGCCCCTTCATGCAGCCCGCATAGGACTTGCGCATGAGCGCCTTCATTTCCGCCGGATCCATCCAGTTGTTGCTTGGACCTGCGTCTTCCTTTGTGGCCGCGCAGACAAACGTTCTTTGCTCGGCACGCGCTACATCGCTTGGGTCAGAACGGAAGTGGTAGCATCCCGGCCAGCGCTTCTGATCCAGCCGTTCCGCGTGTCCGCCCGCGACCATTTCTTCCAGTAGACGCTCATACTCCGCCTTTGATCCATCACACCAATAGACCCGGTCGGGCGTTAGCAATTTTTCCGCTTCGGCCACCCACTGCAGCAGTCCCTGGTTCTTTGTCGCAGTCATTTTTTCTTCACCTCTTTTTCCCTTTTGCGAAGCCAGCAAAGGCGGCGGATTTGTTCCGGCCTGAACGCCCGCAAGGTCGGGACTCTAATCGTGGATCGCCGGGCGGACAAGTCCAAACTATGGATTTTTTTCTTCCATTTTGTCCAGCCATTGGAAACATGTGCGCAATGAACGAGCAATTCAAGAACTTGAGCGCATCCGAGCTGTTTTGTCCGCGCTGCCGCACGGCACGGCCTGTCCGGGAGCGCCTGTTGCTGGTGTTGCCGAACGCGGAGCTTTACGAGTTCCGCTGCATGGCCTGCGGCGAATCGTGCGGTACGCGGGAGGTTAAGGCAGGGCCTTTGGCGGCTTTACGCGCTGCGGCAGCAAAGGCACAGCCACGCAAACCGCAGCGAGCGGCCGCGCCGGCGCCGGCCCTTCGTTCAGCGCCAAGGGGTTTGCTGGGGAGAGGGTAAGGGGTTTACATGTGGCGCATTATCTTCTGGGTCGGGGTTGCGATGCTGGTGGATGCGGCGATAGACCTGTGGGGACTGAATTTCTGGCAGCGTCTCGTGCCCGGCCTGAACGTGAAGAAAATTGCCCTCTACGAGGCGCTGGCCGGATTGCTTCTGCTCCTGGCCTGTTTCCTGTTTGGCATGTAAGACTCTTTACTTCCGAAAAGCATACCAGTATGCTTTTGCCTCGGCGAGGGTTTGCGGGCGGGAGTCTTCATCATGGCAAAGTCAAAAAAGACCCGGAGAGCGGGCAAGAACAAGGCGGCGCGCCTGGTGCGTGGAACCGGCAAGGCGCAATTCCTTTATCAGCAGGTGTCGGCTCTTTTGCGGAAAGACATTGAGGAGGGGCGTTTGCACCCCGGCGACATGCTTCCCTCGATGGATGATATCGCCACGCAGTTCGGCATTAACAAGGCGACGGTCATGCAGGCGATCGCCGACCTCGCTTCCGCCGGACTTGTTTACACGGTCGCGGCGCGCGGAACATTTGTTGTGGATCCGGCCGAAAGCAGGAAAAAGAATGATCCCGAACGCCCGCTCGCGATCGGGTGGGTTTCCACGGTGACCGACGGCGGAAATACAGGGCGCTATCATACCGAGTTGATGGACCAGGCGCGGCTGGCGATTCAGCAGGGCGGCGACCACCTGCTGGTGTTCTGCTCGGACGGCATTGCGCAGAACGTGTTCTGCAAAATGGTGCTGGAGGCCAAGCTCGATGGCGCGATTTTCGTGGGCCCCGCGCAGATGGACCCCATCCGCAAGCTGCTTTCCACGGGCCTGCCTTCCGTGACGCTGGATGATCGCGCATGGGGGCGGCGCGCGGATTCAATTGTCGTGGATAACGAAGCGGGCGGACACCAGGCGATCGAGCACCTGGTGTCGCTGGGCCACCGGAAGCTTGCGCTCGTCACCGGTCCCCAGGCGTGGAAAGTGACGCGGGACCGCCAGGCGGGCGCGCTGCTTGCGGCAAAAGAAGCGGGTATAGCGGAAAACCAGGTTGAGATCATCGAAAGTGATTTCACCCCGCGCGGAGGATATACCGCTGTACGTCACATGCTGGCGGTGCAGGAGCGTCCAACGGGTGTATTCTTCTTTAATGATGAAATGGCCTCCGGCGCGCTGCAGGCCCTTTACGTGCTGTCCGGGCTCAAGGTGCCGGACGATATCTCGATTGTCGGATATGACGACATTGCATGGGCTTCGCTGACACATCCGCCGCTCACCACCGTGCATATCGAAAAAGAGTTGATGGGCCGGTATGCCGTGGAGCAATTGAAGCAGGCCATTGCCGATCGCAACCGCGTACCTATCGTTACCGTCGTTCCGCCCCGCCTTGTCGTGCGGAATTCCACCGGGCCGGTGAAGTCGTAAACAGCCCGTATTGACGCCTCTGAATGGCGGGCGTACTTTCACGAAACGGCGCGGGTCAATGGTTGGTCCGGGCGCAGGAGGTCTCTGTTCTATGAGAATCATCCAGTCCATCCGCAAAGATGTTCTTAAGAAAGCGGTCGCGCGCGCGCGTGAACGAAACATCATTCTCCCCCGGTTTGCCGAACAGAAGGATCCGTCGCGCGTCCCCGAGGCGATTCGCGAAAAGCTGAAGGACATCGGCTTGTGGGATATCAACCCGCTGAACCTTTTCCGCATCACGTGGAAAAATGAGCCGAAACCGAAAGGCGGTGGCTTCAACGAAGGCAATTGGATCGAGTTTCCCTCCGCGTTGACCGGCGTGGAAGCGAAAATCGTCGGCCTTGTCGGCAAATGGTTTCCGACCGGTGCCCACAAGGTCGGCGCAGCCTACGGGTGCCTGGTCCCGCGCCTGGTTTCGGGCAATTTTGATCCCACCACCCAGAAGGCGGTCTGGCCTTCCACTGGCAATTATTGCCGCGGCGGCGCGTACGATTGCGCCCTGCTGGCCTGTCCCGCCGTCGCGATTCTTCCCGAGGGCATGAGCCGAGAACGGTTTGAATGGTTGCACGAGATTGGAACGGATGAAGTGATCGCGACGCCGGGCACCGAATCGAACGTGAAGGAAATCTACGACAAGTGCTGGGAGCTGCGGCGCGAGCGCGGAGACAAGATCGTGATCTTCAACCAGTTCGAGGAGTTCGGCAATTCGATCTGGCACTACCAGATGACGGGCGGGGCGATCGAGGAGATTTTCAGAAAGCATTTCGAGCACAAGGGCATGAAGCTGTCGGGCTATGTCAGCGCGACCGGCTCGGCGGGCACGATTGCGGCGGGCGATTTCCTTCGGACCAGGCATCCTTTCCTGCGCGTGGGTGCGGTAGAGGCGCTGCAATGTCCGACCCTCTACCAGTTCGGCTTCGGCGCGCATCGCATCGAAGGCATCGGCGACAAGCACGTACCGTGGATTCACAACGTGAAAAACACGGACGCTGTTATTGCCGTGGATGACGAGCAGGTGATGCAACTGCTGCGGTTGTTCAACGAAGAGGCGGGCCGGCATTTTCTCGTGGAACAGGGCGTGCAGCCGGATGTCGTGCACAGCCTGGACCAGTTGGGTATTTCCTGCATCTGCAACCTGGTCGCGGCAATCAAGATGGCGAAACACTACGAGTTGGGGTCGCGCGACGTGATTTTTACGCCCCTGACCGACTCGATGGAGCTGTACGCATCGCGCAGCAGGGAGATGGAAGAGCAGCATGGGAAATATACAGCCGCAATGGCCGGCCGGCATTTCGGGCGCTATCTCGAAGGGATCGGAACCGACAACATGCGGGAACTGACCTGCTTCGACCGCAAGGCGCTGCACAACTTCAAGTACTTCACATGGGTGGAGCAGCAGGCCAAGGATTCGGAGGATCTGCGCGCCCTGTGGAGCGATGAGTTCTGGCAGGAGCTTTTTGCCCAGGAACAGGTGGACGAGTGGGACAAGCTGATCGCCGATTTCAACGATGCGACCGGCTTGTTGAAGCAATTGTGAATCGAAAGATGGAGGCAACGTGAATAATAAATTCTACGAGCTTGCGAAGAAAAACGAAAAAGCGCTGACGCAGTTCATGCTGGATATCGTGTCCATCCCATCGCTCAGCAGCCAGGAAGGCGCTGTCGTGGCGCGCATGGCCGACGAGATGAAGAAGCTCGGCTACGATGAGGTTACGGTGGACGGCATGGGCAACCTGATCGGGCGCATCGGGAATGGACCGGTCAAGATCGCGTTCGACGGACATTGCGACACGGTGGATGTCGGCAACGCATCGCTCTGGAAAAAGAAACCCTATCCCGCCTCGCTGGAAAACGGCGTCATCTACGGACGCGGTGCGAGCGATCAGAAAGGCGGCGTGGCCTCCTCGATTTACTGCGCGCCGCTGCTGAAGGAAGCGGGCTTGCCGAAGAACGTTTCGGTGTATGTCGTCGCGTCGGTTCAGGAAGAGGATTGCGACGGACTCTGCTGGCAATACATCGTCAAGGAGCACAAGCTGAAGCCCGACGTGGTGTGCCTGACGGAGCCCACCAGCCTGCGCATTTACCGCGGGCATCGCGGGCGCATGGAGATCGAAGTCTCCACGGAAGGCGTGTCCTGTCACGGTTCCGCGCCGGAGCGCGGAGTCAATGCGGTCTATAAAATGGCCCCGATCATCCAGGACATCGAGAAGCTGAATGAACGTTTGCCGCCGCGCGAACCGCTTGGGAAAGGCACGGTCACGATCAGCCACATTCGTTCCACCTCTCCGAGCCTTTGCGCGGTCGCGGACGGATGCACGATCCACCTCGACCGGCGATTGACGATCGGCGAGACGGAAGAAACGTCCGTGAAGGAGCTGTACGACCTGCCATCGGTCAAGGCGGCAGGCGCCAGGGTAACGGTGCTGGACTATGCCGTTCCGAGCTGGAAAGGCCTGACATATCCAACAAAAAAATACTATCCGACATGGGAATTTCCGGAGTCTTCGCCACATGTGCAAAAAGCGATCGCCGGATACAAGGCCACGTTCGGGAAGGATCCCGAGGTCGGCCACTGGACGTTCAGCACAAACGGTATCGCGACGGCCGGCATGTTCGGCATTCCTTCGCTGGGATTCGGCCCGGGCCACGAAAAGTTTGCGCACTTTCCCGACGAGCAGATCGAGGTGGATCACCTGGTTCGCGCGGCAGCGTTTTATGCAGGATTGGTGGCGGCGTTTGGGTGATTACGCCCGCGCACCGCAGGATTCGCGGATGATGAGCGCGGTTTCCTTGACTACGTGACGGGACGGGGCGTCGGAATTCTGAATGCGCTCGGCCACAAGCCGAACCGCTTCCTTGCCGACTTCTACCATGGGAACTTTCACCGTGGTCAGACCCATAAGATCGGCTGCGTCAATGCCGTCGAAGCCGACGATGGCAACTTCTTCGGGCACTTCAATTCCGCGCTGCCGGAACTCCTTCATGATGGCGAGAGCCATGTCGTCGTTGAACGCGAAGATGGCCCGTGGCAGGCCGTGCCGTTCGCGGAAGTTGCGTAAAGCGTGCAAGGCCTCCGAGGCCTTGTAGTCGCCTACGATCACGCCCACGTCGTTGATCGTCATGCCGTATTCGGCAAGCGCCTTTTCGCAACCACGCATGCGAAGATCGGAATCCTCGACGGTGGGCGCACCGGTCACAATCAACAGCTTCCGGTATCCCTGGTCCAGCAGGTGCTTCATGGCCTTGTAGGCGCCGCCGATGTTGTCCGCGACTACCGCCGAAAGCTCGTCGTCGGAAAACGTATTTTGAATGATCGCCATGGGTTTGCCCGACGCTTTGAGGCGACCCAGTGTTTCCGGCGTCATCGTGGAGTCGAGCACAATCAACCCGTCCACTTGTGCCTTTTCGAGAATGTCGTACGCGGAGCACTGTCCGGGCACTTCAGGTTTTGAGACCGTGATGAGGAGTTGGTAGCCCAGCTTGAAGGCCTCCAGGTCAATGCCCGTCATGATCAAAGAGTAAAAGCCGGAGGTCAATTCATGAAAGACGACCCCGATAGTGACCGGACTGCTCTTCTTCGCTTTTCCAACAGGCATGGACCACAGTATACCCGGAACAACAAAAAATTCAAATAGGGCCGGAACGGCTTTCCGCTTTACCGCGACACTCCTTGCGGGCATCATCGCGCACGTTATGACGGAATATGTGCATGGTTACTCGCCGCGCGAGGCACAGCGATTGCAGGAACAGTCGCAGATCCTGGAAAAGCTCCTGCATGAAGGCACGTCGTTCCCGGCGGGCAGCAAAGTGCTGGAGGCGGGATGCGGGGTCGGCGCCCAGACCGAAATCCTCGCCCGCCGCAATCCGGGCGCGCAAATTACCTGCGTGGATTTGAGTCGCGAATCCCTGGAGCAGGCGAAGCGGAGGATGGAGGAGTTGGGCGTTGCGAGCGTTCGCTTTCACCAGGCAAACATCAGCAATTTATCGTTCACCGACGACCGGTTCGATCACATCTTCGTTTGCTTTGTGCTCGAGCATCTGCCGGATCCGGTGCAGACCCTTCAGGAATTGCGGCGGGTGTTGAAGCCCGGCGGAATGATCACGGTGATCGAAGGCGACCATGGATCGTGCTTCTGGCATCCGCAAACGGCGGAATCGCTGATCGTCTGGAAAGCGCTGATTCACGAGCAACAGCGACTGGGGCACGAGCCCTTGATCGGCCGATCTGTTTTTCCCCTGCTTCGAAAGGCGGGCTTTCATGTCCGGCGCGTTGAGCCGCGATGGGTTTATGCGGATGCCGGCAACCCGGCGCTACTGGACGGAGTGGTGCATAAAATCATCGTTCCAATGGTGGAGACGGCGCGGCAGCGCGCGCTTGATTCGGGCGGGGTGGATGAGGCCACGTGGCGGAAGGGCGTTGCCGATCTCGATCAAGCCGGCTATCCGCCGTTGGGAACCTTTTTCTATACGTGGTTCAAGGGCGAAGCGGTCAAATGAGCCGCCCGCAACTCCAAAAGCGCGAACTTGTAGGATTATCTGAAGTTCCAGTTCCCCGGATTGTGGTTTCTTTTTGCATGCGTTAGAAGAACCTCCAGCGCTTGGCAGGGGGTTTTAGAAATGCGAAAGAAAGTGAGCCGGGTTTGTGCGTTATTAAGTGTAGGGATTGCGCTGCTTGCGTTGGCCTCGATCCCCTTTATTCTTGAAAGCCGCAGCAACGAAGCGGGGAGCGGTATTCACAATGCGGCAACAAACACATTCAATCACTCTTCTGCAGGTGTTCGTCCACCGCGGCCGTGACCTTTTCAACTGCGGCAAGGTAGCGTGCAAAAAGGCCGTGAAGATCCGCCGCGCTTAAAGGGGCCGCTCCTTCTTTCGCCCGCCGCAACTCGACGAATACATCCGGCTTGTAGCCAATATGTCTGGCAAGTGCATCAAGCGCATCCATTTTGCGCGCGGGAACCGTTTCCTGGAACAGCCGGAGCGCGGCCCGGAACAGCACAAGAAATGGCGACAGGGAGCGCAGCATCAGTTCTTTGATGGCGCGCGAACGGCCGCCGGCCAGCATGTATTGTTCGCGAAGCTGGATCAGTTTTCCTTTCAGCTCGTGCTCGATTTGAAGTCGCAGGTTTTCACGGTCCACCGCGATGCCGCTTAACACATCCTCGCCGGCAAGGATCCGGTGGCACTCTTTCATGTCGAGCA
>CAZTYH010000002.1:45447-51620 GCA_964617565.1 uncultured Verrucomicrobiota bacterium | reverse complement strand
ATCTCCTTGCGTCCGGTTTCTACCATCGGCCGCTCGCGCCGCCTCCTCCGGACATGCCTCCTCCGAATCCGCCTCCTCCAAATCCGCCACCGCCGAAACCCCCGCCGCCAAAGCCTCCTCCGTATGAACGTCCGCCCCGGCCACCCCCCAAAAGGAGCAGGGCGAGAAACGGATGTCGTATCACGAAGATCACGATAACGATCATGATGAATAACCGGATGACCATATCGAGCGGTCCTTCGTCCGGTTCCTCCCGGGAAGGTGGCGTCGTGGTCATGGTCTTGCCGCCGATCGCGGCGGCAACGGCTTCGGCACCGGCGCGCAGGCCGGCCGAGTAATTGCCCTGGCGAAAAGCGGGCAGCATGAACTGATCGCGAATCCGTCCGGCGGCCGCATCGGTAATGACAGGTTCGAGGCCATATCCGACTTCGATGCGCATGGTGCGATCTTCGATGGCGGCGAGGATCAACACGCCGTTATCCTCGTCTTTTTTGCCAATGCCCCATCGCTCGAAAAGACGATTTGCGAAGTCTTCGACATCTCCGCCACGCAAAGAGGGAAGCGTAACCACCTTTACTTCCGCGCCGGTGGAGAACTCGACTTTACGCAGCGTTTGCTCGATCGCGGTGCGGTCGGGAGAATTTACTACCCGGGCAAAATCGAAAACGTAGCCCGGCGTTTTTGCCGATTCGAGCTCCTTCAGAAGCCCGTCGGGCCCGCCGCGGCCACCGCATCCCGTCAGCAGCACGATCAATACAAATTCAACAAAACACCATGCTATAGCATGACGTTTTGTTGAATTTGTATGGCGGAAAATTTTCATTGCTGTCAGGCCATTCAAACGGAGGATGGCGAATCGGTCAATGGTAAAGCCCGCCAGGATTTTCCGGGTTGCCAACGGCAGACAAGTGCCCGGAACACAACGGCTGGTCTTGAAGATCAGCGTTTGATCTGAATGCGATAGAAGTAGCGCGCGCTGTTGGTCGCCGTTGTATCGTGGAACATGTTCCAGGGAAGCGAGGCGGATGTGATTTCCGCGATCTTCTCGAAATTACGCATGCCGGGCTCCAGGCGGGTGGCACGCCATATGATGTAGGTTCGATTTGAAACAGTCGGCCATTCCAGTTGAACGACCGAACCGTCCCCGGAAGCGTCAGGGGCCCTTGTGTTTTGCGCCGGGGGAGGCACCTTGTCAATCACCACACGGAACGCGCAGTGCGGATCTGTCGGGTTTGTTCCGGCGATGAATTCTTCAAGGTTTGTCATGCCGTCTCCGTCGGCATCCTCATCAGCAACGGCTCCGACAGGGCCGCCGAAATGTTCTTCTTCCCAGTAGTCCGGAATGCCGTCGCCATCGGTATCGGCAACAGGGGCGGGGGGCATACGGCCAACAAGTATTTTAAAGCCAAGCTGTTTGTTTTGCGGCCGCCGTGCGCCGGAAGGAAAAGTCATTGTGACATAACCGCGTAAAACAAAACTGTTGGTGGGCGATATGCTTGAAATGCGAAGGGCATTCACTTCGCCGAGCGATTGCGAAGCGCCGAGCATATTCGTGATCGCCTCGCCATCCAGCTCCATCTCGTGAAGAAGAATCCCGCTTTCTTTCCGGGTGGATTGCACGCGAAGGAGGATGTCGGTCGAATCCTGCAGGCGTTCGGGAAGGATGTGGCAGACGTTGGTGTTGTCCACGCTGAAGACAGCGATTCCATCGTCGGCATCATAACGAAGAACAAAAGGCGTCTTCTTTCCCGTTTGCCAGACGAAGTGTGCCGTCTCACCCTCAATGAAGGGTCCGGGCGTCGTTTGCGAAACGGCCACCTCATATGTGCCATAGGCGTTACCGGGGACAGGGGTGTTGTTGCCGATACGACCTTCCGCAATGAAAGTAGCGGAGAAATTCTCGATGGATTCGGCGTTGCAAGGAAATTCAACGGTCAACGAACGGGCTGAAGTGGCGAAAAGAAGACTAAAAAGGACAGCCCATACGAAAAGCAAGCGCAGGCCTTCGCAACGACTCCCCTTAATTGTGGATACAACCGGCACAACAACACCCGCAATACAACACGGATTTACAAATCGAATGGAAAATCAAGCAACCCCCGACAACCAATCCTTGAAAAGCATATTATTGATAAAGCCCGTGAAAATCAAGTATAAAATGTAATGTATGTAATTAATGTACAGATGGTTTTTCTTTACAAGTGGCGCGGTTATTTGCTTAATTAAAACGGTTTCTCACACAAAGGAGCGCAGCCCTCTTGAAGAAAGAAGACCTTTCACAACCGACATTTATTACGGTTCCGCGCGCGGCGCTCATTTGTGGTGTCAGCCGGAATACGATGTTTCAATGGGTTCGCCAGGGGCGTCTCAAGGCCTATCAGACGCCGGGCAGGACCAACTTGATCCGGCCCTCCGATCTGGTCAGTTTCATGCGGGAGAACGGCATGTATGTGCCGCCCGATCTCGGCGCGATGGCGGACAACGACGTGAAGATGGAGGCGCGTTTCGCGCTCACGGAGGAAGCCGGCGAATCGTTAAAAGCGCTGGTCGTGGACGACGAGGCCTCGATTCGAAGCATTGTCACCCGGGCGTTGAAGGATATCTGTCCGGTGTATCAGGCGGCCACCGGCTACGAGGCTTTGCATCTTCTCACGCTGCATGCCGACATTCGGGTGGTCTTGCTCGATCTGCGTATGCCCGGTCAGCACGGCTTGCAGACGTTGAAGGAAATCAGAACGTTTCGTCCGGACGTGCAGGTTGCGATCGTGACGGGGTTTGACGGCGAGATTCCCGCCGAGGTCCGATCGTACAGTCCCCCGGTGCGAGTTATGAAGAAACCCTTTGACGTGGACGCACTCCGCGAGATGGTCCGGGAAATGATTGCGGGCGTTCCGTCCGCGTCCTGAGCTCTTGAGGGGTTATGGCGAGCGGGAGACCCATCAGGAAAAAAAGACTGAGCGCGCTCAACAACCTCGTGCTTCTCATCACCGCCGGCCCTACCGTTGAGGATATTGATCCCGTTCGTTTCATCAGCAATCGTTCCTCCGGGCGCATGGGCGTTGCAATGGCCGCACAGGCCGCAAAACGTGGCGCGCGCGTGATTCTCGTTCATGGCCCCCTGCAGGTTCCTTTGCCGGGCGGCAGGAGAATCGAGACGATTGCCGTGCGCAGCGCGCACGAAATGCACCGCGCCGTGATGAGGAAAATTGCCGGAACGGATGTAGCGATCCTGTGCGCGGCCGTTGCGGATTATGCGCCACTGAAGACTGCCCGCCACAAGTTGAAGAAGACGAATCGAACCGTTCTCCGTCTGGAGCTGGTGAGAACACCGGATATCCTGGCGGCGATCGGCTCGCGCACGCCCCGTCCGGTTTTGGTCGGCTTCGCGGCTGAAACAAAGAACGTCGCGCGTAACGCGATGGACAAGCTGCGGCGAAAAAACTGCGACATCATCTGCGCCAACAACGTGCTTCAGAAGGGGAGCGGCTTCGCGGCGGCAACGAATCGAATCACTCTTTACCGGCGGGATAACACGCCGAAACCCTTGCCGTTGCTGGATAAAAACGCAGCGGCCGCACGGATTCTTGACGAGGTGGAGCGTGTGTGGCTGGCGAAGTGTAAAGCCGGAGGTGGCCAGTGAACTTCTGGGAGATGCATGGGCCGCTTTTTCTCATGTTTATGTGTTTTTTTCCGCGACTGACGTTACTGTTCTCGTCGGTGGCGACCGGCGGATTGCTGTGGTGGCTGGGCTGGCTTGTTGCGCCGAGACTGCTGGTCGCCATCCTGGCAACCACGGCCTATTGGAATACGAATCCGGTGCTGGTCACGCTGACGTGGTTCTGGGCGCTTGGCGGCGAGTCGGTGGAGAAGAAGACGGTCCATTTCACCGTGCACGAAGCACGGATGTAGAATCAACCGGTGGGCGGAGCATCCGGATTGATATTGAAAGTCCGGATATCTTCCACGGTGGGCTTGAGCGGTTCCGGCCGCGCGGCAACGGGAGTCCAAGGGCTCATCGTATCGGCCTGGCGCCAGTTATCGAACTCGGTCGCAACCCGCTTGATCCCCTTGATCCGGCCCAATTCGCTGATGATGGCTTCTACGGTCTGCGGCGTGAGCGGAATCGTGCTGCCGTGAAGGCGTTGAAGCGTGCCGCGAAGATGCACCGCGCTCATGGATATCTGGATGGAAATCCGGCCCAGGTCAATAAAATGGCGCACAAGTACGACGCGGACATCCCGGTAAAGCCGCATCCTGTCAACTGGATCCACTGTGAGTTCCCCCGCTTTCAGGCCCCCCGATCAACCCCTCAACCTTCTGATAAAGCGCCTCGAGCGTGAATGGCTTGTACATGATGTCCGTGTTTCCATCGGCGAAGTTGTTTTTCCACATGTTGACCAGCTCATCCGATTGCATGGTGAACGACTTCGGATAGGCTGTTGCGAAAAGCACGGGCAACTTGTCGTATTTCTTTTTCAGTTCGCCGAAAATTTCGAAACCGTTCTTTTCCGGCATTTGCACATCGAGCATGACCAGGTCAATTTTGTTCTGCTTGAGGATGGAGGCCACTTCAAGCGGGGAGGTGGTGACGAATACGCGATAACCGCGTTGATGCAGGGCGGCTTCGAAAGCGGCGAGAACCTTGGTGTCGTCATCTACCGCGAGAATAGTGCGCATGCTTCAATCCCCTGGCACGGCAACTCGAAACCGTTGCCGATTGCCGGCCAGTGTGCGCAAGGGAGGCGCGGATGTCAACGCCACATCGAAGCTTTTGACCTGGCGCTTAGACAGATTCCGCCGGATATGGTATTTCTTTTCGTCAGCGTGAAACCTTTTGTCGCGACAAAGAATAATGCAGGGCCGACCGCCTGTCGGCGCCGGCTCTGCCGGGTGTTCGTGGTGCTGGCGATTCTTGTGTCCCGGCCCATCGCGAGGGCTCAGTCGGATGCGCCCGACGCGTTGTACCGGAACGGGGTCGGTGAGTTTGCGGCGGGAAACTTCGCCGAGGCATCGAAATTCTTCAACGAGTTAATAACCCACTTCGGCCGCGAGCCATCGCTGCAGGAGCAGATGGAGGGCGTCTATTACGCGCACGGGTGCGCGTTGTATAACCTCGGGCGTTTTGCGGACGCGATCGAGGTGTTCAAGCTGTATTCGGAGCGTTATCCGCAGGCGCGTTACAGGGATGAAGCGCTGTTCCGCATCGCCGCGGCCCACCAGGCTCTCGAGGCGTATGATCCCGCCGTCGCGGCCTATCAGGACCTGCTCTCGCAATACCCGCGCTCGGAATACGCGGAGGACGCCGCGTACCAGGTCGGCATGTGCCGCATGCTGCAGGAGCGCCATACGGATGCGGTCAAGGCTTTTGCCGATTTCATGCGCGGCTTTCCGGAGTCCGAATACTGGGGACAAGCAGGGGCATTCTCCGCGCGGGCGCTTTTCGATTCCGGGAAGCGCGCCGAGGCCGTTGAGATGTTGAAAAAGATGGAGGAGCGGCCGCGCAGCTGGAGCGTGGTGACCTATTGCAATTTTCTCGCGTTCGAAATCGGCGATGCCGCATTCGACGACACGGATTACGAATTGGCCCTCAAGGCCTATCGCCGCGTGCGTACGCGCGATGTTCTGCTCCGGCGGCAGCAGGAAACGGTGCAAATGCTGCGGGCGGAAATCGAAGCCTTTCGCAGGGAGAGGCCCGCGCCCGACCGGCTTGCGCTGCGCTTCCGACGCGAGCGGCGGCTTACGTCCGCGCTGGCCCAGGCGGAAGAGCTTCAGAAGAAGCTGGACGAACTGCCGGACTATGACGCCACGTTGTTTCACCGCATCGGCCGATGCTTTTTCAACACGGACCGCTACTGGGAGGCGCGCGTGGCGTTCACGCGGGTGGTGGAGGTGGCGACCGATGAAGCGATGCGCGAAACCGCGCACTTTGACCTGATTCTTGTCCTGTCCCGGTTGCGGCGGTTCGACGATCTGATTGCCGAGGCGGATCTTTACCTGGCGATATACGATCCCGAGTGGAAGAGGGAATGAGATGGCGCGGAAGATTACAGCATCGTGCGCGTGGATGATCGCCGTGGCGGCAGCTGCTGCCATGCTGGCGACGCCATCCGGCGCGCAAGCGACGCCATCCGGCGCGCAAGCGACGCCATCCGGCGCGCAAGCGACGTCCGGGA
>CAZTYH010000002.1:39206-45347 GCA_964617565.1 uncultured Verrucomicrobiota bacterium | reverse complement strand
GCGACGCCATCCGGCGCGCAAGCGACGCCATCCGGCGCGCAAGCGACGTCCGGGAAGTGGCAGCGCCTCAACAACTGCCGGCTCGTGCCCGGCAAGTATATGGATGGCGACAGCTTTCACGTCCGGCATGGCGACAAGACATACATCTTCCGTCTTTATTTTGTGGACGCGCCGGAGACGGATCGCAGCCTCGATGACCGCATTGCCGAACAGGCAGCCTATTGGAATATTTCCGAAACACGCGTGACGCGGCTCGGACGGACCGCGACCCGTTTCACCGAACGAACGCTGAAAAACGGGTTCAACGTGTACACCCAGTGGGAAGACGCGGGTGGGGCCAGCGAGTTGCCGCGCTACTACGGTATCGTCAAGGTGGGAAAAGACGACCTCTCTGAACTCCTTGTGGAGCAGGGCCTGGCGCGCGTTTACGGGGCAACGACTCCGCTGCCGGATGGAACCAGCATAGATTCGTTTTTCCAGCGGTTGCGCCAGTTGGAGGCGCGGGCGAAGCGGCGCAAGGCGGGTGGATGGAGCAAGGTCGAGGATGTTGCGGATGCGGAAGAAGAAAGCGCGGCGCCTGCCGAAGAAGAACAGCCGCCACCTGCGGTGCTCTGGGCCAACGTGCCGGTGGTGGCTTTCCTGCGAGCCGAAGCATTCATCAATACGGAACGTTTCGAGGAAGCGGAAGAAGAAATGCGGGCGCTCCTGAAGCGGTTCCCAGACCACAATCAGCTGCCCCGCATTGAATTCTATCTTGCGCTGTCGCTGGCGATGCAGGAACGGTTTGCCGAAGCCGTGGCTCTTTTTCGCGAATGGCAGGCGAAGCATCCGAATCATATCATGGCGCCGGAAGTCGGATACTGGTTGCCGATCTCGATGTTCTATGCCGGCGACTACCCGGCTGCGCTGCCCTTGTTCGAAGCTTTTGCCGCCAAATATCCCATGAGCGTTTACGCGCCGGAGGCGGCGTATCGCGCGGCATTGTGCCGCTACGCCATGGAAGATTACGAAACGTGCGCGAAGAACCTGGCCGCATGGGTTGCGGCAAATCCGGAGCACTATTTCCGCGGCGAAGCGCTGGTGACGCTGGGTGACGCGCTGGCGGCGATCGGCGAACTGGAGCGCGCGAAAGAAGCCTATCTCAGCGTCGGCAAGGAATCCGGCCCGTTCTACTACATGGCGCTCACCCAGGCGGCGCGCGTTTTCAAGGCCCTCGGCACACAGCGCGATTTCCAGGATATGGCGTCCGCGTTCGCGCGGTTCATCCAGGACAATCCACAGTCTGACAACATCATTGACGCGGCCTACCAGGCCGGTTGGGCATTGCGGCAGACGGGACGTCCCGATGAAGCGCGCCGCTTGTACTGGCGGATGATCGAGCGCCACGGCGACAACCCGTCCTGGGAAGGCTTCGACGCCATGCTGAAAGATCTTTCCGGCATGTACAGTAACGAGGAGCGGGAGAGCTATTCCGCCGACCTCCAGGAGAAACAGCAGAAGGCCGTGGCGGAAAAACGCCTGACGCTTGCCGCGCGGCTTGCATGGGCCGAGGCGCAAACCCGTTCGCCGGAGGATCAGTGGCGCGCGGCGCAGGCGATTGCGATCCGTTTCAAGCGCGGGCAACTGGGGGCCGAAACGCTGGCGTGGATGGGTGAGCTGCATGTGCAGAACGGCAAGCTCGAAGAGGGGCTCGCGTTCTTTGTCCAATTATTGCAGACGAGCCCCGAGTCCCGTTACGCCGGGCGCGCGCATGTGCAGCTCGCGGAGAGGAAGCTTGAGCAGGAGAACTACGAGGCGTCGCTGGATCATGCCGAATCCGCGCTGGCTGTTGCGGGAGAGCCTCGGTTGATCATGGAAGCGACCTTTCTTCGCGCGCGCAGCCTGGAGGGGTTGCAGCGGTTCAGCGATGCGATCACCGACTACAACACCGTCCTGTCCAACCGGTCCGCCCCGCGCGCGCTGAAGCCGGAAGCGCTGCTCGGCATTGCGGCGTGCCTCGAAGCGCAGGGCCGCCACCGGCATGCGATTCCCTATTACCAGCGGGTCTATGTTCTCTACGGCGCCTACGATTCGGCGGTGGCGCGGGCCTACCTGCGCAGCGGAAAAGCTTTTGAGCAGATCAAGGATATTGAAGCGGCGGTGCGCACGTACCGCGAGCTCCTGGATCAGGAGGCCTTGTCTTCCACGGCCGAAGCGTTGGAAGCGCGGCAACGCCTGGCAAAACTGGGATCGTGATTTGATGAATGTGAAAAGATGGATCGTTGTGATTGTGTTGACGGGCTTGTGCTCCGGCTTGACCGCCTTTGCGCAGGCGCGTGCCGGCGCGGGTATCGGGCCGTTCGGGCTTCAGACGACGCGCGGCAATTTCAGCGTGCGCCTGTTGCGCAGGGACAAGGATACGCTCTGGGTCATTAAAGACTCCGCATCGGGCGGCACGTTCGAAGCGGGGGTTCCTCTGGCCGAACTGAAGATGATCGAAATGCCGACGCCCCGCGCGTTCCTCGCTGCGGAGCATGCCATTTCCGCGGACCAGATTCGCGCGGCGAACGATGGACTCGACCGTGTCATGCAGAGCCTGAAACCGTTTCGCGGGCTTCCCGGCATTCCGTACGACGAAGCGCTGCTGCGTAAGGGCCAGCTTTCGGCGCGGCAGGGGCTCTGGCGGGATGCGGTGCGGTACTACGAGGATATTCTTCAGCAACCCTACGAATCGGCGCAGAAGGAGCCGGCCCGTATTCGCGCAGGGATTGCCTGCGAGTTGGCAGGAGAGCACGAAGCCGCGTTGCAGCATCTCGAGGAAATGACCTTGCCGCAGGACGATGACGAGCTTCTTTCGTCGGCGCTCTTCGCGCGCGGTTCGGCACGCGCCGGCGTCGAAGATTATCCGGGCGCGTTGATGGATTATCTCTACCTGGTTGTGTTTCATCCGTACGTTCAGAACAACGAGGCGCGCTGCCTGGAAGCGGCGCTCCCCTGCTACGCGGAGATCGAGGACTGGGAATCGTTTCTCAAGACGATCCAGTGGCTGCGGCGCGAGCACGCGGGTTCGCGCGAAACGGCGCGCGCGGAAGAGCTTTTCGCGGAACATCGGAAGAAGCTGGAGCTTGCGGGACAGTTTGTGGATGGCGATGTTGGGCCCCCGACTTCCGAGCCGGCGGATGAAACCGGGGCCGGGCCGGATGTCGGCGAGGCGACGATTGATGACATTGAAGTGGATTGAACGGAACAAGGAGCGGAAAAATGAGAACGCGTTGGATTCGAATTATGATGCTGGCGGTCGTGATGCAGGCCGCCGTGGTGGTCGTGGCCCGCGCACAGGCGGCGGATGAGCCGGCGGCGGCCGCGCCCGCGGCAAAGCGGATGACCTTGTGGGACCTCATTAAAACAGGCGGCTGGGCGATGTGGCCGCTCGGACTGTGTTCAGTGGGGCTCATCACCATGGTCGTGCTGAATTTCCGGCAGGTCAGCCGCGGCAAAATGCTGCCCGAGGCGGCGATTGCGCAGTTGCGCGCCGCGGCGAAGCAGAAGGATCTCGATACGATGATTGCAGCCGCGACGGCTTCGCCGAGCCTGTTCACCAATGCCTTGCTGATGGGCCTGAGGAAACTGAATCCCGACGACCCGGAAGGATCGAAGCCGGCCGTCGAGACGGCGATTGCCGAGGCTGTCGGGCGCGAGGAGGCGCAGGCTGGATTCTGGATCAACTTCCTGTCGCTGATCACCGCGGTGTCGCCGATGGTCGGCCTGCTTGGAACGGTCAGCGGCATGATCGGCGCATTCCAGAAGATAGCCGGCGGCGGCATGGGCAAACCGGAGTTGCTGGCCGGCAATATCGGCGAGGCGCTTATCACGACCGCGACCGGCCTTATCATCGCGATTCCATCCATGTTCTTCTACTTCCTTTTCCGCAACATGCTCAACCGGATTGTCCAGCGCGCAGAGGAGCAGTACTCCCTGCTGCTGGAGGATCTCACGGGGTCCCCGTTGTATGGGGATGAAGCACCGGCAGAGGAGGCGCCCGCCGCCACATGAAATTGCGCAGGCAAAACGATGTGGAGCTGGGCGTGGATATGACGCCGATGATTGATTGCGTCTTCCTGCTGCTCATCTTCTTCATGTGCGCCGCGACAATGTCGAAGGTGGACCTCATACCGGAAGTGCAATTGCCCGTGGCGCCGAAAGCGGCGGTGCCGGAGGATCTGCGCGGGCGCGGCGTGGTGAATATTCTTCCGGTCGGCACCGTCACGGGCACCGGCGAATCGGTGACGGAAGAGCGCCCCTTCCTTGTTTACGGCGACCTGCTCGACGACGCCGGTTTGCAGAAGACAATTTCCGCGCGACGCAACGAAGATCCGGAGTTGCGCGTTTATATGCGCATTGATCGCAACGCCGATTTTGCCCTGGTGCGCCGCGCGATCCGCTCCTGCGCGGGCGCGGGCGTGTTCGACATCATCTTCGGCACGTTCCAGAGCAACCCGGGAGGTGGCTCATGAAACTGCGCCGCGCGCCGGAAGAGAAGATGGAAATCCAGATGACGCCGATGATTGACTGCGTCTTTCTGCTGCTCATCTTTTTCATGGTGTCCACGACCTTTTACCGGCAGGAGGCGGATATCAGCTTTGCCTTGCCGGGCGTGGCGGATCAGTCGGACTCCGTGGAAATCCCGGACGAGCAGGTCATAGAAATCGCGGAAGACGGGCGCGTGTTTCTGAACGATCTGCAGTACGACAATCCGGAAGATCCCGACCTTCCGGAATTGCAGAAGACATTGATTCGCTTCAAACAGACGGCGGACGCAAACAAGGTGCCCGCGATGATCACGATTGCCCCCGCGGAACGCGTGAAGCACCAGCGGGTCGTGGACGTGCTGAACGTGTGCGCGGCGGCTAAAATCGCGAGCGTGACATTCGCGGTCGAGGAGGAAGGGCTTTGACCGAACCGGTCCAGAACAACCAGACGGTCGGCGGCAAGGTCCGCAAGATGACCGCGCAAGCCATTGCAATCAGCATTGCGGTACATGTCGTTTTTGTTCTGTCAGCGGCGTTCCTGACGGTCATTGTAATCCAGAGTCGGCAGAAGGTCATGTTCGAGGGGAAGAAGAATCCGTCCATTCCCGCCCGCAAGCTGGAACACAGCATCCGTGTCAAACAGATGCAGAAGCAGGTGCGGAAGCCGCAGGTGCTGCAACGCCTGGTGACCGAGGCGCCGTCCAAGGTTGCGCTGCCCCCGATGCCCGATCTGAAGACGCCGGACATCAAGAGCATGCGCGACACGCCGTTGATGGGCGCACAGGCGGGACGGTTGGGTGGACTGACCGGCGCGGGCGGCGGCGCGGGGCGCGGCTTGACCGGGGGGACCGGCTATTCCGACACGAAGTTTTTCGGCGAGAATGTGCGTACGCGTGCGATCTGCATCCTGATGGACATCAGCCCCAGCATGGTGGCGAAAGGCGTGCAGCAGGATGTTGCAAAGCAGGCGGCGGAAATGATGCAGGTAATGAATCCGGGCACGAAATTCAACATCATCGTTTTCGTGGATGGTGCTGACTCGTTCGCGCCCGAAATGGTCTTCGCGACGGAAGACAACAAGCAGAAAGCAATTGCGTATATTGGAAAGACTTTTGATTCGCGCCGCGAGGGCAATCGCCGCGGCTATTCCGGCAGTACGCCTTCCGAAGCGATCCGCATGGCGGTCGAAATGGGATGCGACACGATGTTTGTGCTGACCGACGACCCGCCGTATCTCAAGCAGGGCGATGCGCATACGGGCATCGAAATCACGGATCACAAGGACCAGATTCTGACCTTCGCGAAAGACATCGAGCGCACGACGGGCCGCGCGGTGAAGATCAATCCGATCCTCTACAAGCCGCACGATAATGAGAGAGGCAAGCAGGCGATTGACTTCTTCAAGGCTGTAGCCCGCACCACCGGCGGCCGCAGCAAAGTGATCTCACGCTAGCCCGCATATTGCACGAGTACCCGTGCAATAAGCGGGCTAGTGTCGTGTCCCGGAAGTAACCATGCAAAGAATCCGTCCGATGAAAAGCGGTCTGGAGACCGCGTGATTGTGTCTCAGAACTTCTGGAACACTCTTGCCGGGCGCCGCGAAGGAAACGCGGCGCTGCCTTCAACCGCTTCG
>CAZTYH010000002.1:0-39106 GCA_964617565.1 uncultured Verrucomicrobiota bacterium | reverse complement strand
CCGAAATTCCGAGAAGCATGAAGAACGGGGCGCGCTCGATATCCAGCCGGATCGGGTTCCATTCGTGAATTTCCGGCCTTACCCAGCTCACGCTTTCGATCAGCCATACAGGCAGTTGCAGGCCCCACGGATTCAGCAGCATGGCGGCGGCGGAAAGAGCCACGGCCACACCCACAACAACAAGCCCTGAGGCAGAACCTTTTTCCCGCCGGGCAAACAGAGACTCAAAACACCAGGCCGCAAACCCGATGCCGAGCAGGAGCAATCCCGCCAGCGCGCCGCCGTGCGTGTTGATCCAGATAAAAAACAAAAGTGGCAGCAAGACCGCCCATGCTTTGCGGCCATCGAAAACGCGGCGCAAAATCCAGAACAATACCGCCAGCCCCATCGCGCTGAAAATCTGCGGGCGCGCGGCGAATCCGAAAGAGATTTCGACCGACGCGATCAAGCCCAGTATCCATGCAATGCTGCGCCATGGCCACGTCAGGTGTTCCGCGCCCAGCCGCAAGGCGATCCAGAAAGTCAGCATGCCGACGAGCGTTTTCAGCAACAGAATTCCTGCGCCGCCCGCGAAGGCGTGGGAAGCGCCGAGCGCGATTTCCGCCAGCACTTCGTGGTTGATCCACGGAGCGCCGGGCGCGGTCCATGAAAACGGCTCGGACTTTTCGACGCCCCCCGTCTTTAGCATGCGCTGGCCGAAAAGCACATGACCCCAGAGATCGGGGTCCGCGACGTTATCCGCAAAATGGAACAGGGCGAAGCCCAGTACCAGCAGGCAAAACGAGACACGCAGACCGGTGTTCTTCATGGCGCGGCTCCCACTGTAGAAGGCTTCCGCTTGAAGAGCAATATGGGCATACGCGATTCCATCAACCGGCTGCCCGGCGCAAGGGATTCGATTGCATCGTAATTTTCCATGAGCCATCGCACAAGCTGCCGTCCGTAATCTTTTCCGAGATAGTCCGCGTCGTATTCATCGTAGATTCGGTCCACCCAGATCACATGGGTCGGCGGCGATTCGGCCAGCGCGACCACGACGCGATTTTCGCCGAAGATTTCCAGCTGGTGCGGATTAAAATTTCCGTAGGGGGTCGGGTTTTTTGCGCGCAGCAGGTAGTTCAACATTTCCGATTCGGGAACGACTACGAGCGTGTCGGATGGAGCAAAACGCGCCCGCATTGTTTCGGCTGCCTGCTGCAGCGATGCGCCGCGCAGGTCGGCTCTGAAGACATCACCGTTCCAGCCGACGGAATGAGTTTGCGGCGCGAGGTTGGTATGCATCACTTGGAGGAACCAGGCGATCGTTCCGACGAGGAGGCCGCCTGCGCCGGCACGGAATATTTGTTCGGCGCCTGTACGATGCCGGGACAACAGTTCGGGCAGCCAATCCAGCAGCGCGCACACACACAGGATTGTCGCGGGCAGCGCGAGGACGAATCCGTAATGGATGATTTGCGTGCTCAAAAGAACTTTCAGCAGAAGCACGAGGGAAAAAACGGCAAAGACAAGCGCGGCGCGCCACCGGATTCTTTCATCGTCCCGATCCGACTTTTTCAGGCGGAATGCGCTGAAAGCAATCAGCATGACGCACCAGGCCGGCAGGCCGAGGAACGCATAATCCACCTGCACGGTTTTGCCCGCCAGAAGAAGAAATCCGGCCGTGACCAGGAACGAAATGGTGAAGGCGCCTGTGCGTTCGGCGTGGCTGAACAACTTCCACGATACGGCTGCCAGCAGCACAAGCATCGCGGCAACGCCCAGCACGGAACTCGAGAGAAGGGCCAGCGAGGCTCCAAGCGAGTCCGTGCCCGCGTAGGTTTGCGCGAACACGGATTTCAAGCCGCCCGCAATGACATATCTCCATGCGCCGGAAGTCGCCGCTGCCGATTCGGCAACAGGCAGGAAAGTCAGAAAGAGCAGAAAAGAGGAAAGGACGGGAACCAAGAAACCACACATGAATAACAACAGGCCCCTGCGTTCAAAACGAAGGATAAAAACGGTGGTGATGGCGCATGCGAGCGCGATAAATATCTCGCTCTTTGTGAGGAATACAAGTCCTGCGATTGCTCCGGCGGCAAGGAAACGAAGGCTCTTTTTCGTGTTGTTGGAAACGAGGCAAAGCAGGCTTGCGGTGGCCAGGAGAAGGCCGTGTGTCATTTCGTGAGAATAAGGGGCCATCCAGTTGTAGTTGCCATAAGGCAGGAAACGTTCGAAAGCAAACAGCAGAATAAAAACCAGTGCAGACGCGAGGGCTCCGATGCGACCGCTGATTTTGAGCGCCCAGGTGTAAACGAGGGCAAGCATGATGAGAAGCAGGATGCCGTTGATTGAAAACAGGAGGTGAAGGCTCGGATGAAAAAGTCGAAAAAAAAGAGCGTTGAGATAAGGCGAGAGGGGCCCGTTGTGATAGGCGATGTCACGATACAGGACGGCGCCCTCCGATAATTTCCAGGGCACATAGGCCTCGCGCCCGAAATCAATCATGGGATCGGGCCATGTAAGCCAGGACCAGTGAACCATCGCCGCCAGGGAGAGCAGGATCAACCCCCAGCCTGCGGCGGCCGGGTGCTTCTTCGCGCCGCATATCAGTCGGGCGATGATGCTTGTTGGCATGACCGTCACTCTAAGATATATCCCTTTCTTGGCAACGCTTCTGTTGCCCTGTTTTTTTGCCGTGCAGCCGCCGGGGGTGCTTGGTATCATAATTACCTCAGCCGAACAGCGTCCTGTTTGAACGGCGGGGTTGTTTCGGCATGGCTGTATTCTGGCTGCGGCCGGACAACACTGTGATATGAACCGGACGACATGGCATGAGCAAGGCCGCCGGGCGGTCTTGCCGGCGCTGGCGCTGGCGTTTGTGACGCTGGCCGTCTTTTTCTGTCCCGCCCAACTTTTGCGTTTTGGTTTCGAGGAATGCGAAGAAGCTCCTTTTGAAGGACCTTATGGCGGCGGTGCTTATGGCGGCAGCGGGGGCGGTCGCCTTGTCGCAGGTGGCGCGGGCGATTTTGTGCGTAGCGGGAAGCAGGCCGTTCGGCTTGAGGTTTGGGACGATGGGTCGAAGGAGTCTGTTGCATGGGCGGGCATCATGCAGACGGTTGTATGCGATCTTCGTCGAAAAGTGCAGGCGGGCGTATGGCTCTATTTCAGTTCGAGTGTGCTGCCTCTGCAACCGGGTGCGCAGGCACACCTGCGCGTTGAATATTTCGAGGATCCGGAAGGCACGCGTATGATCCCCGGTTGTGTTTATGTAAGTCCGCCGCTGGATCCGGGCGTTCATGCATCCGACACCTGGCATCTTGTGGAGGTTCATGGGCGAATACCTCCCGAATCCAAGAGCTTGCGCGTTTCTGTTGTTGTCATGGGCCAGGGTTTGAAGGGACAGCCCCAGGCCATATGGGTTGACGATTTGTGCGTGGAAATGCACCCGATTCCCCGGCCCGGCGGCCTTCGCAAGCCTGGTCGCGCGTCAATAGGACCAGCCAGACACTATGCTTGTTGCACGCCCAGGTAAGCGGATTCCCTTGCGTTAACTCGGGCTGCTTTTTTTCGCATTGACTGTAAACAGCCCCTCTTGTAGCCTCTGCGCCAACTCTGGGAGGGGTTGGTCGGAAGACGGGTTTTCGATATCCGTCTGTTCCATGCGGGTACAAGCCCGGCGTTAGGAGGTTTTCCTGTGAAGTCTACGGCTATTTTTGCGGCCTTGTTGTTGTTTGTCTTTTTTGTCTCTTTCGGCGGTTATGCAAGTACGATTATCCAGACCGAACAGATAGACTATCATGTGCCCGGCTACACGGCGGCGCTGACGTTCGATCGCTATGATGAAGGCGTAAACGGCCCGCTTGCTTCGGTTCAGGTTATCTTCAGCACGTGGATGTATGAAGGATCGCTTGAATGGGATAATGACTCCGGGGAGACCGCAGCGGTTGGAGGAACGCTTGGCATTCGCTCGGCTCTCACGTCCGGAGTGGTGCGGGTGGACAATGGGAGCGGCAATCCGTTTGCCAGCGTCTTCAATACCATAACCGATAATTTCGTGCTCGATCCGACAACCGGCGATCCCGTGGGTGAGTTCAACCGGACATTCGACGTTGACTACGTCAGCCTGCCCGGTCCGGCCAGCAATATAGCCCAGTTCGTGACCGTTTCGGCTTATATTGATGCGGCTTATCTCAGCGATTTTATCGGTGCGGGCACCTACACGCTCAATTACCAGGCATGGCAGCATCAGTCCACGTGGACAGAGGGCGGCACGCACTCTGAGACCGCGCCTTCCACGGCGATCGCCAATATCCAGGTAATTTATACAAGCATACCTGAACCTTCCGCCCTGGCCTTGATTGGCCTTGCGGGAATCGGGATTGTTTATTTCCGTCGCCGACGGATCGGCTGAGTGTCGGGCTGAAATCTGCTGTTTGGACAAGCCCGGGATGCCGTTTGTCGAGGGTTCCTGCCGAGCTGCGCTCGTAGTTTTCGGCTTAAATCCGTTGCCATAGCCCGCCAGAGCCGCTATAAGTTGCCCTTCGAATCAGGGAGTCCATTTTGAAGTGAGCTCGATAACTAAACACGCCCAACTTGCCTGTCTGACATTCCTGGTCTTTGTCGCCGCGTTTGTATGTGGCACCGGTTGTGTGCGTGCGCCGTCCGACCGGACGGAAGACGGGCGGATCCTCGTCGAATATTGGGAGAAGTGGACGGGCTTTGAAGGCGACGCGATGCAGGCGGTTGTGGATGACTTCAACCGCTCCCAAGACCGCATTTTCGTGCGCAAGCTGACCGTCAGCAACATTGATCACAAGATGATGCTTGCGACTGCCGGCGGCAACCCGCCTGATCTTGCCGGCCTCTGGTCCCACAACATTCCCGTGTATGCGGAGAAGGGTGCGCTCACGCCTTTGAACCGGTTGCTTGAGGAAGCCGGCATCACGCGCGACGATTACATTCCGGTCTTCTGGGATTTGTGTCAACTGCGCGGCTTCATGTGGGCGTTGCCTTCCACTCCGGCGAGCGTGGCGCTCCACTGGAACAAGAAGATGTTTCGCGATGCGGGACTTGACCCCGAGCGACCGCCGCGAACGATCGAAGAGCTGGACCGGATGGGAGAGCAGATCACACTCGTCGAAGTGAAGCGCAATGGGAAAAAGGAACGCATTCGCTTCACTGAATTAACGGACGAGGAGCGCGCATCGCACAGTTTCGATATCATTACACTGGGATATACGCCATCCGAGCCGGGTTGGTGGAACGCGGTATGGGGATATTGGTTCGGTGGTCGCTTGTGGGATGAGGACCGGAAAATCACGGCCAACAGCCCGGAAAATATCGAGGCGTTCACCTGGTTTCAGGGCTATACGAAAAAGTATGGCCTGAACAACCTGCGCAAATTCGGCGCCGCATTCGGCAACTTCGCCTCGCCTCAGAACCCGTTCCTCGCGGGGCAGGTGGCGATGGTGATGCAGGGTGTCTGGATGTACAATTTCATTGATAAATACGCGCCGGAGTTGGAATGGGCCGTGGCTCCGTTCCCGTCCAGGGATCCCGAAAAGTGGCCGAACGTGACGATGGTCGAATGCGATGTCCTCGTCATCCCGCGCGGCTCACGCCATGAACGCGAAGCGTTCGAGTTCATAAAGTATGTCAACACGCAGCCTGCCATGGAGAAACTCAACCTCGGGCAGCGCAAGTTCAGCGCGCTGGCGACCACCAGCGACGATTTCATACGCAGCCATCCCAACCGGTATATCGAAACGTTCCTGGCGCTGGCGCGCAGCCCGAACGCAATTCCGGTTCCGCGCATTTCGGTTTATAACGAATACGTGGATGAAATGTCCGTTGCGGCGGACCGGATTTTCAACCTGCTGGCCACGCCGGAAGTTGCGCTGGGCGATGTGCAGGCGCGCATGCAGTGGAAGTTTGATCGTGTCCTGCGCCGGTGGGATCTGATTAAGGATGATCGTTTGAAGGAGTGGAGCGCCGAGCAATGACGAAGAGAGAATGGAGAGAATTTTTCACGGGACTCGGCTTCATCAGTCCGTGGATCATCGGCTTTCTCGCGTTTGTCCTCTACCCGGTAGGCGCCTCCATTTATTATTCGTTCTGCGATTACGACGTGCTGACGCGGCCGGTCTGGATCGGCACGCTGAACTACCAGGATATGTTCACGGATGAAGTGTTCTGGAAGTCTCTCCGGAACACGCTTTATTTCGCCGCGGTGTCGCTGCCCTTCGGGCTGGTGCTGGCGCTGCTCGTGGCGATCCTGCTGAACCAGAAAGTCAAGATGCGGCCCGGTTTCCGCACGATTTATTTCCTTCCCTCGCTGGTCCCCGTTGTTGCAAGTTCGATGATCT
Organism: uncultured Verrucomicrobiota bacterium; assembly: GCA_964617565.1. Lineage (GTDB taxonomy): Bacteria > Verrucomicrobiota > Kiritimatiellia > CAIQIC01 > JAGNIJ01 > JAKJGV01. The sequence goes on along the minus strand of CAZTYH010000002.1, from coordinate 32,762 downwards.
GGCTATGGATTCTCAATGGCCGCTTCGGGCTGCTCAACTATGCGCTCAGCTTCATCGGCGTTGAAGGGCCCAACTGGCTTTCGGACGAGAATTGGACCAAGCCGTCCATCATTTTGATGTCGCTATGGGGGGTCGGCGGCTCCATGGTGATTTACCTCGCCGCGTTGCAGGACGTGCCGCGCGAGTTGTATGAATCAGCCGAGATAGACGGGGCGTCCTCGTGGACCAAGTTCCGGCATATCACTGTTCCGATGATCTCACCTGTGCTTTATTTCAACCTCATCATGGGCATCATCGGCTCGCTGCAGGTGTTCGCCCAACCTTTTATCATGTTCGGCGGCGGTGGAACGAACCGCTCGGCGCTGTTTTACGCCGTTTATCTTTACCAGAACGCCTTTCAATATAATCAAATGGGATATGCATGCGCTATGGCCTGGGTTCTGTTCATCATCATTCTCTTCCTGACCTGGCTTGCGACCAAAGGCACACGGAAGCATATCTATTACGCGGGAGAGTGAGAACATGTTCCTCATCCGATTGAAGCAATTTCTGTTCAAGCTGATGGTGTATGCATTGCTGCTCGCCGGCTCGGCACTCTTCATCATTCCGCTGGTCTGGATGATGTCCACTGCGCTCAAACCGATTGAGCAAACGATGTCCATGCCGCCCTCGTGGCTTCCGTACCAGTTGTATGCGCAGGTGAACGGCGAGCGGGTCAAAGTGACGCGTGGCGAACTGGTGGAGCAGCCTTCCCTGGTGGTGTTCGATGAACGCCTGGGTATGGACTACATCGTCGCGCAGTCCTCGATCAGCGAAGGCCATTTAATCCAGCGAACGTCGGAGGACGAAGAACTTCGCATCCCCGTGATCGTACGCGCCGAGATCCCGGGTTCGGAAGAGCGTCCGTGGATGCGCGTGATTCCGGAAGTCAAAGCAGAGACGGAAACGATGGAAGAAAGTGGGGGGGCCGCGGCGGGTCACTACGGGGCTACATGGTTTGTGGTGCCTGAAGACGAAGTGGAGCGGGAGGTTTCTTTTCGGTGGGAGAATTTCGGCAAGGCCATCCGCGCGATGAAGTATTTTCCGCAGTACCTCAGAAACACACTGATCCTTTGCCTGCTGACGGTGGTGGGCACCGTTTCCTCCAGCGCGATTGCGGCCTACGGTTTTTCGCGGATTCCGTGGCGGGGGCGGAACAAGGTGTTCCTGATTGCGCTCGCAACGATGATGATCCCGTTCCCCGTGGTCATGGTGCCGATCTACAGTATGTTCCGCTCGCTGGGATGGATCGGCACGCTGCGGCCGTTATGGGTCGGGTCGTTTTGCGCGGGTGCATTCAACGTTTTTCTCCTTCGCCAGTTCTTCATGACGATCCCGAAAGATCTTTCGGACGCGGCGCGCATTGATGGCTGCAGCGAATTCCGGATTTTCTGGCAGATCATGCTCCCGCTTTGCCGGCCCTCGCTCATGGTGGTGGGACTTTTCCAGTTCATGGGCACGTGGAATGATTTTCTGGGCCCGTTGATTTACCTGACCAATCAGAAAGATTTTACACTGGCGTTGGGCCTGCAGTTCTTCCAGAGCCAACACGGAGGAACCGAATGGCACTACCTGATGGCGGCCAGTACGCTGGTGGGCATCCCGATTATTATTCTGTTCTTCTTCACGCAGAAGACATTCATCGAAGGCATTTCGATGACCGGCATCAAAGGATAGCGGCTTGCCGTTTTCCCCCAGACACTTGTCCGCCATTGGCGGATTGTAACAAACGGAGAGAGAGATGTTTGCCTTGAATCCCGAGCAGAGACAATGGGTTGATCGTACCTTGGCGTCATTGACGCTGGAGCAGCAACTCGCGCAACTTCTCATTCCGAAGGTCGAAACGGCGGAAGGAATAGAGCCCCTGCTTCGGCACATGGAAAAAATTCCTTTCGGCGGGTTGTTTGTCTGGGGCGCGACGGCCGGGCAGCACCAGGAAAACCTTTCGCGCATTCAGGATGCTTCCGCCGTCCCTGTTGTGGTGTGCGCGGACCTGGAGAACGGATCGGGCTATGTTATCCAGGGCAGGCCGCAATTCCCGGACCTGCTGGCCGTGGCCGCTGCGGACAGCGAAGATCTTGCGTACAGCATGGGCAAGGCGGCCGGCCGTGACGGGCGGTCTGTCGGCATTCACTGGTCATTCGGCCCCGTGGTGGACGTGAATATCAACCCGGACAACCCCATCGCCAATACGCGCAGTCTGGGCGATGATCCGGAGCGCGTAGGCCGGCTGGCGTCGGCGGTCATTCGCGGCATGCAGGATCACGGGCTTGCGGCTTGCGCCAAGCACTTTCCCGGCGACGGCACGGATGACGTGGATCAGCATGTGGTGACCTCCGTGAACGTGCTTCCGCTGGAGCGATGGAAAGCGGTTTCGGGCCGCACTTTTGCGGCGGCGTTTGCCGCGGACGTGTACTCGGTGATGATCGGGCATATCGCGCTTCCTGCCTGGGATCGCGCCACGGATAAGAGAGGGGCGTTGTGCCCCGCGACATTGAATCGCAGGATCGTCCACGATCTGCTCCGCGAGGAGATGGGATTCGACGGCTTGATTGTTACGGATGACATGAACATGGGCGGTGTGGCCGGCTATACAAACTTCAAGGAGCGGACCGTGGGGTGCATTCGTGCGGGGTGCGATATGCTTCTCTTTCCGAGCATGCCGGACGCTTACAACCTTCTGCTGGCGGCCGTCCAGTCCGGCGAATTGTCGGAAGAGCGGGTGTGCGAAGCGGCGCGGCGAGTATTGGAGCTGAAGGCGCGCCTTGGATTGAACGAGACTTCAAAAGCGAGGCCGCCCGCGACGGACGCCGAGACCAGGGAGTTTCAGGATGCGGCCCTGGCCATTTCCGAGCAAGCCATCTGCCGGGTGCGGGATGTGAATGGCATTCTTCCTCTGCGCGATTTGAAGCCGGGCGCGCGCGTGTTGACCGTGACGTTTTCGGGCGAAAATTTCGATCTTCCGGAGGTGGACCGCGAACTGGTGAAGCGGGGCTATCGCGTGGAGCACATTGCCGCGCCGGCTTACGGAGCGATAGATCCTTTTGTGGACAGGGTGGATGCCATCTTCGTCAATTTTGCCTTTGGCGCGGCGTGGTGCGTCGGCTCGGTGCGGTGTATCGGACCTCAGAACCGAGCATTTATGAACGGCTTCTACACGGCGCACCCGAAAGTGGTCTTCACGTCTTTCGGCTCGCCATACCATTTGCGCCAGTTCAGTGCGCTGCCCACCTATATCAACGCGCACTCGGCATCGCTGGCCAGCCAGCGAGCTGCGGTGAAGGCCTGGTTCGGCGAGATTCCGATGCAAGACCGCAGCCCGACGGGGAACCTCGTTCGGACATTTGGCTGAGAAGTCAACCTGATGGAGTCAGGACCCCCCGGCTCATTTCGGCGGCGCAGGAAGGGCAGAGCCCGTGTGATACATGGGTGTCGGAGTGATCCCTGAGAAAGACATCGAAAGGGATCCATTGCTGGTGAAAACAAACGCGACGGCATGAAGCACAGACAAGGATGAAACGCTCGAGATAGCTGACGCGGGCCATTGTAAACCGGGTGAAACGCGTAACAAGGACAGCGAGCGCTGCCACCAGCACGGATTCAACCAGGCTTTCCCTCCAGTTAACCGGCGTGTTCGGTGCGCCGAACACGTGATGGGGGATATCGAGAAGTTCATTCAACCATAGAAGCGCGATAATCAGTAAAAATCCGACGCGCTCGTACAAAAGGATTTTCGTTAAAACACGGTTGTTATTCATTGGCTGCGAAGCTCCCCCGTTGCATTGCTTGCGGACGGTATCGAACGGCCGGGTGGTTGGCAAGGGTTTAGGCCGGAAAATTACTTTTTCTGCAGCTCGGAAACGCGGGAAGCGATGAGGTTTGCGATCGGCTCCGGCAAGTAAAGCGAAGCGCGCGATTTTGAATCGCCGAGGCCGAAATAAGCGTTGGCATCGCCCGCCACAAGTTCGCTGTCCACGCGGAGTATTCGCCCGGTTTTTTCGGATCGGAGCGCCACTTTCCACTTGGGATTACCCTTGGTTTTTGCTTCCACGAAATTGTAGGTACTCCACTGATCCTGGAACAGCTGGGAATCCAGCCACAATTCCTTGTCGGTGCGCTCGCGGACCAACTGCACGGCGACGATCCGATCCGTGCTGTCCGTGATGAGATAAATTTGATCGAAGCCGTTTCCGAAATTTCCGGCGAGCGTGTAGTAATGAAAACTGTCCTTCGGGAACCCCGGCGTGGTAAGTCGCCGGCGGGCTCCTGTCGGTTTTCCGATGATTCGGGCGGCTTCGCGTGCGGGCATGAGGTAGAAAATTTGTCCGAAGACAACAAGAGACGTGTCCGCATTCAAATCCACGTTTGCCACGGCTTTCCCATCGAGCATGGCGGCGAGATCTTCCAGCACCCGCCCGCTTACCCCTGTTTGCGGTGAATTCCAGCTCGGCGCAAGAATCAGGCTGTCCACTTCTCCTCCGAGTTGGGCGATGGCGGGAGGCTGCGCCTGGGTAATGGACGATTGGGGGCCCTTGGCGGTCGAGGCGGGCAGGAGCAGCGTGGAGTGCCGGGTGTCTGAAATCAGGTGATAGCACTGGTCAATCAAACGCTGGATGTCTAGATCCTTCGGCGCGAACGGCTTCACAAATTCGAAGGCACGAATCGCTTCGCGACACTGCTGTTCGATGGTTTTCAGAACATCAGGGTTCTGCTTGTCTTTTTGATACTGGGTGTACTTCTCGAGTGCTTCGTTGAAAAGATGCGCACCTTTAAGATAGGTGGGGTGGCGCCAGTTTTCCGGATTTTCCTGTGATGACTTTGAGGCCGGGGTTGCCGGTTGTACCGACCGTGGCTGCGAGGCGATTCTTTGCGGCGCGGCCGATTTCCGGGGCGCTGAGGAGGGGGGCTTGCGATGGATTTTCGGGCCGCTGGTTTCCTTTTGCTCCCAGTATCGGGTCTGGACGTGCTCCTGCCGGTCGCGAAACACATGAAAGAAAACCAGGGCGCCGTAGGCGGCTATAACGGCCAGCAACATGAGGATCAGGGAGAGTGCCTCGCGCGAAAGGTCGCGCCCGGTGGGGGGGCGCGGCGAACCGGCAATCGGTCGGCGCATATCCTTGGGCAGGATGATCTTTCTCTGCTTTGCCTTGCCGCCGGCCTTCGCATCGGCAGCGACCGGCTCTGAAGCCGCGACGGGGGAAGGTTCCTTGATCGGTTCAGGTGCCGATTGCACGGCGGCCGGCGCCGCTGTTTTTCGTGCGACGGCCCAAGTGCGGGCTTCGCTTCTCATTATCGTGCTTTGACCTGCGGTGGGCGGTTGGACTGCCGGCATTTCATCCGATTTCACCCGCTCGATGTCGCGCAATACATCGCCCCACGAGGAGTAACGCTGGGTCCGATCCTTAACCATCATCTTTTCCAGAAGCCAAGGAGTGCCCGAGGAAAGGCTGTGATTCATTTCAGTGGGGTCGGGAAGGTAATCGTTCAGTTGCCTTTTCATCGCCTGGAGGCCCTGGCTGTCGGCGAACGGCAATCGGCCGGTGACAAGATGATAAAGCATGGCGCCGAGAGAATAGATGTCGGTCCGGCAGTCGAGGTCCAGTTCCCCGCGCACCTGTTCGGGGGACGCATAGTGCGGGGTGCCCTCGATCATATCCGGCTCCGCATGGGCGCCGATAAAGCGTGCGATGCTCAGATCGGCCAGCTTCACGGAACCATCCTGTGCAACGAGAACATTCTCCGGTTTGATGTCGCAGTGGATCAGTTGCGCTTCGTTCCATGCATATTCGAGCGCGAGCGCTATGCCTTCGGCGATAAGCAGAGCGTGACGTTCGCTGATGCGTTTCTTGCGCTCCAGGAGATCCGAGACAGTGCATCCGTTTACATATTCCATGACCATGAAAATGGCGCCATGATGCTCGCCGGCATCATACACCTGGACAATGCCGGGATGGTTCAGGCGCGCCGCGGCCTGGGCTTCGTGATGAAAGTTGCGGCGGGCTTCTTCCTCGCGTGCAAAATCGGGAGAAAGGATTTTAATGGCTACCTGCCGGTCGAGCGACACCTGTCGCGCGAGCCACACAGCGGCCATGCCGCCTTCCGCAATTCGGCCAAGAAACTCGTAGCCGGGCAATGATTTGATGCGTTCCATGGGTACCCGCACAACTTCAGCACGCAAGTCCGGCGGACCGGTTAACACTAATGCTCAGACTGTATCCCGCGGGATGCATCAGCGTCAACAGCGCTTGCGGTTGAACAACGCGAAGCGCGACGGGTCAAAAAACAAGTTGAACCCCTCGTGGGGGTGCAATAACGTTACGGATAGTACGCAAACCGGAGTTATAAAAACATGCAAAGAACGCTTTTTTCCTTCGTGGGCCTTCTGCTGTTCGTCTGTTTGACCGGCGTGGTGGGCGCACAGGATGCGCCGGCACCGGCCCCGCGAATTATCTGCGACCAACCGACCTATGATTTCGGAGAGGCGGACAACAACCAGGTGATTGAGCACACCTTTGTGATCCGCAATGAGGGAGATGTTTCGCTCGAAATAAGCAGTGTGCGCGCCACCTGCGGTTGTACGGCGACGGATCTTTCGCACAAATTCATTGCACCGGGCGAGACGGCGGACCTGAAAGCGAAGCTGGACCTGCGTGGACGGCAGGGCCGCCAACGGAAAGCGATCATGATTCAGTCCAATGATCCGCAGACGCCCACCTACACCCTCTATTTCGACGGCACCGCGGTGACGGAATTCCAGGTGAATCCGAGGCAGCTTTTCTTCGGAAGAATCACGGCGGATGCCGTGGTGACGGGCGTTGTGGAGTTGGTGGGGCGCAGTGGAAAAACCATCGAGCTGCGCAAGCTGGAAGCCAATATTCCCCAGCTCATGGTCACCAACATCGCGGTTGCGGGTGGAGGATCGCACCAGATCGTTGTTTCAACGGTGCCTCCCCTTGATAAAGGCGCGCTGCGCGGAAATATTCGCGTCGAGACGGATATCGCCTCGCAACCCGTTTTTGAGATTGTCGTTTCCGCATTTATCGTGGGCGAACTGACGTTTGCTCCTCACGAGATTGTTCTTCCTGAAAATCCCGATCGCTCGGAAGTGCGTTATATCCTTTGCCGTTCCGAGGGAGAGACCCCGTTTCAGATAGTGTCCGTTGACCTTCCGGATCCGGCGATGGAGGCGCGCATTCAACCGACCGGCCCGAGCGCCTATCGCATCGAAGTGCGAAACATGCGTCCGGTAATGGACCTCGACGGAAAGGCTGTGCGAATCACCACTACGCTGGAAGGAGCGAAGGAATTCGCAATTCCATTGCGTATTGTTCCCCAACCCGCCGTTCAGCAATGACGGATAGCCCAAACGCCAGGAACCGGTTGCGCGAAACCTTGTCCAGCGTGTTTGCGATCGCCGCGATTGCGGCCGTTCTCGGCACGGCGGCCAACGTGATTTCGCCGCGCCGTATTCCCTGGGTCGAAGACTGGAGCCACTACATAGAGGCGCGAGCGCTGCAGGAGGGCATGACGCTCATTACGACCGCGGAAGCCTGGGAATATTTCCAGCGGGGAACCCACATCTTCCTCGATGCACGGTCAGATGCGGAGTATCGCCAGGAACGTATTCCCGGAGCTTTCTCGCTTCCCTTTATGGCCATGGAGGAAAAAATGCCCGAAGTGCAGTTTCTACTGGGGCCGTCTTTTCCGATCGTGACTTACTGCTCCGGTGAAACCTGCGACGAGTCCTTTCTTGTTGCTGTGGAGCTGCGCAAACAGGGAATGACGAACATCGTATTGTACGCGGGTGGAATGGAAAAATGGGTGGAAGCGGGCCATCCGTCCGAAAGGGGGCCGTGATGCGCCGCGCGGCCGTTCTGCTCAGCGCTGTCCTCCTGGCGGTCGTTTTTCTCGTGGCGTGTATTCCGAAGATTGCGTCGCCGCATGATTTTGCGGTCGCTGTTTTCCGTTACCAGGTTCTTCCGTACGGGCTCATCAATATTGCGGCGGTTTATTTGCCGTGGCTGGAATTGGTCACGGCTCTTGCCTTGCTGGTGCCGGGATGGCGCAGGGGTGCAGCGCTGATTGTCTTGCTGCTGCTGGCCGTTTTCGCGGGGGCCATGACTTTCAATCTTCTGCGCGGCGTGAACGTGAGTTGCGGATGTTTTTCGGTGAGCGACGAAGCCGCTTCATCCGGTTGGTGGAATGTGGTTCGCAACCTGGTGCTGATGGCCGCGGCGTGGATTGTTTTCCGGGCGCCGGATTCAAAAGGGCTTACCGATCGCGCAGAATAATCCGGTTTACGACACGGATCGTCACGCGGCCCACGAGACCGAGGCTCTCGGCGCTGATCTTATCCAGGGTATCCCCGGCCGAGTGCCAGTGGTCGTTTCGGCCCGGCTCGCTGCCATAATGGAAATCAATGAGATTCAAAACCGGCATGCCCGCCTGCAGGAACGGCACGTGGTCGTCCAGGATCTCGAAAGGATAGAGTGAAAACGAGGCGCGCGCATTTTCGTCGCGCGCGGCATCGAATGCGGAGGTCACAAGCCACGACGTGGTGTTTCGCGGAATCGTGATCGTCAGGTCGCGGTCGCCGATCATGTCGAGGATGATCACGGCAAGGACCTCGGAAGCGCGGTTTCTTTTGACGATTTCGCCGGCCATGCGCCGGCTTCCGTGCAAGCCATCAATCGCACTGTAGCGAATCATACATTCCTCGCCATCGAAGAACGCGAACCAGATCTCGGGCGCGACGGCCGGGCTTTTCGCCATGATACGCGCCAATTCGAGGAGAACGGCCGTACTGGAGCCGGAATCGTTGGCGCCCTCGAAGCCTTCGGGCATACCCGCCTTCGTGTCGTAATGCGATCCGATGATAATAAGTCCATTTCCCTGTCCCGGAAGACGGCCAATGACATTGCGGAAGGTTACGGGTCCTCGCGGAGTCGGGTCCTCAAATTCGTCCACGTGAGCTTCGATGCCGTCCGCCTTGAGGCGGTCTGCCAGGTAGTGTGCGGCCTGTTCGACGCCGGGTGTGCCGGAATCGCGCAGGCCCAGGGCAAGAAACCGAACCAGTTCGTCATATGCGCGTTGTTGATCAAACGCGGAAGGGTCAAACACGGGCGGGGTTGCAGGAGGTGTCGTGCTTCGACCGCAACCGCTGAAAAGGATTGCGCACATCAGCAGAAGTAACACACGAAACCGCAGCCGCGCCCGTCCGGGCGCGGCTGCGCAGCCTCGATTAGACATCATCAACATTTTGACATGCAGCCGCCGCTGATAAGCGTCAGGTTTTTATTCCGCCGCTTTGATCTCATCCCAGATCCGGGTGTACTTCACATTCTCTTCTCCGAGATCCTCGATCATCTCGCTCTTGGCGCGGACGTCGGGCGGAAGGAAGATGGAGGTGTCATCGCGGATTTCGTCGCTCAGGTGGCGATAACTGCTGCTGTTGGGGCACAGGAAGTAAATGAATTCCGTATTTTCCGCCGCGATTTCAGGGTCGTGGAGAAAATTGATGAACGCGTGCGCGAGCTCGACATTGCGCGCGTCCTTCGGAATGACCATATCGTCGCAGGAAATGGAAGTTCCTTCCTGCGGCACGATGAACACGATGTCGTCGTTCTCTTCCATGACCTGGAGAATGTCGCCGTTATAGCCGTGCACGAGGATGAACTCACCGGAGGCGAGGCCGGACTTGTATTGTTCGTTTTCGAATTTCGCAAGGTTCTTTTTCCAGCCGATAACGACATCGCGTGCGGCGGCCAGCTCGCGCTCGTCGCGGGTGTTCAGGCTGAACCCCAGCGATTTGAGCGCGGCGCCGATTGTTTCACGCATGTCGTTCAGCATGGTCATGCGGCCCGCGAGATCCGCGCGACCGAAGACCGACCAGCTTGGCTCCACATCGCCTGCCCGGCTTTGGAGGTAGGCAAACCCGGTGTTGGTGAGCATGTACGGAACGCTGTGATCCATCTTCTTGTCCATGGCGATCCGCAGGTATTCCTGGTCAATGTGCACGAGGTTCGGGATCAGGTTGTGCTGGATCGGCTGCAGCATGTTCTGTTCGAACAGCAGTTTGACCATGTAGCTGCTTGGAACGAGCACATCGTATCCCGTTGCGCCTGCCTTGAGCTTGGCATACATCGCTTCGTTCGAATCGAAGGTATCAATCACAACCCGGCAGCCCTGTTCGCGCTCGAACTGCCGCACCAGCTCCGGCTTGATGTAATCGGCCCACGTGTAGAGGTGCAGAACCGGCTTCCCTCGACCGCAGCCGCAAAACAACGCGGCCACCGCGACCATGCCCAGGGCGGATCGAACGAATCTTTTCATGTCTTCTCCTTTGTCAGGCGTTGACTGATGGCCACCGCCGTAAACGTCACGACCAGCAGAATGGTCGAAAGCGCATTGATAAGCGGCGGAGACCCATGTTTGATCATACTGTAAATACGAATGGGGAGCGTTGTCGAGCCGGGACCTGCGACGAAGAACGAGATAACGAAATCGTCAATCGAGAGGGTGAAAGCCAGCAAGGCTCCCGCGGCGATGCCGGGTGCCAGGAGAGGGAGAAGGACGCGGGTGGTTGTGGTCCACCAGCCTGCTCCGAGATCCTGCGCGGCTTCGATCACGGAGAAGTCAAAATCCTGCAATCGCGCGAGCACGACCATGGCGACGTAACTGATGCAGAACGTGGTGTGAGCGAGAAAGATGGTGAACAGGCCGAGTTTAATGCCCGACGCAACGAAGAAGAGCAGAAGGCTCATACCCATCAGGATGTCCGGCACGACGAGCGGCGTGTAGATCAGCGTGTAATGCGCCCGCTGGAGGCGGGTGCTGAAGCGATGCAGGGCAAAAGCGGCGGTCGTGCCGAGTACTGCGGAGACCACGGTGGCGCCCACCGCGATGACCAGGGTGTTTCGCAGCGCAAACCAGATGTCGCGCTGATGAAACAACCGGTCGTACCACTTTAAGCTGAATCCTTCCCACGTTCCGCCGAATCGCGACGCGTTGAAAGAATTGATGACGAGCACGATGATCGGGAGATAGAAGAAAACCAGGACAAGAATGGTGATGATCTGCGGGAGGCGGCTGTGTTTCATGCATCCTCCTCGATGAGCGGTCCGCCGGCCGGGCCTTTCTTCTTTTGAAGCATCAGCACGGCGGCCAGCGGCGCCAGCACGGCCAGCGTGAGGAACGCGGAGAGGCCGCTTGCGTGCGGCAGGTTGCGATCCACGAACGTGCGCTGCGCGATCTTGTTGCCGATCATTTCACTGTGAGGTCCGCCGACGATGTCGGGAATGACATAGGAACCAAGCGCGGGGATGAATACGACGAGGATCGCGGTCAACAGGCCGCGACGGATTCCGGGAAGAAAGATGCTGAAAAACGCGCGCAACTGGTGGGCTCCAAGGTCGCGGGCCGCCTCGATGAGGCGAAAGTCGAATTTTTCCGCCGCCGCATAAATTGGGAGAATGGCGAACGGAAGGTAGGTATATACCAGCACAAGCAATATGGCGCCGGAATTATAAAGGAGAGAGGTGTCCGGCGTCGCCAGCGAGAGCAGGACCAGCAGTTGTTTCAGGGGGCCTTCTGGATGGAGAAGCACCTTCCACGCAAAAATGCGCACGAGGAAGCTGGTCCAGAAGGGCACCACCACGAGCAGGAGCAGCAATTGCTGCCATTTTGCGCTCACCCGGGCCATGAAGTAACCCATGGGAACCGCAAGCAGGATGCTGACGAGGGTCGTTACCACGCTTAGCCAGAGGGTGCGCCAGATGATTGCCGGATAATTGGGATTGCCGAGGCTGATCAGCGTGTTGAGCGTCCACCCGTCGCCGATACCGCCGTAAGGATCTGAGGGTTTGAAGGTGATGACGAAGATGATGAGCGTCGGAATGACGAACAGGACAGTCAGCCAGCTGAAAGATGGCAGCGTGATGAACCACTCATGCAGCTTCCGCTTTCGGTTGACCTTCATGGTATGCGATTTGGCTTGGGTCCGAGTACCCCGGAATTTTCGGCTGTAGCTACTGCCTCGGGGGGCAGCTGCATCAGGTTTTCGTCCGACTCGCTGTAGCGCTCCAGCATGAATCCATCGTCGGCGTGCCACCAGATCCACACGTCGTCATTCCACGTGATGGAGCGCTGGTCGAGGCTGAAGCGGCTGTGTTGTTGATAGACAAAAATCCTGTAGTCCTGCGCGCGAACGCGGTACTTGGTGCTGGAGCCAAGATAGATGACGTCTTCCACCCGTGCCGGAACGACATTGTGCAGGTTGTCCTCCAGCGGTTTGTTTCGCGAGATCCGGATTTTTTCCGGGCGGACGCTGAGGTAGACGTGGTTTCCTGTGTTGATCTGCTTGTCGTTGAAGCAGACAACATCGGGAAAGCCGTCAATGGACAGGCGGCTGTAATCCCCGCCGACGACTTCCGCGACATGTCCTTCGAAGAAATTTGTATCGCCGATGAAAGCCGCTACAAAACTGCTGCGAGGCGCTTCGTAAATTTGCGCCGGCGTGCCGATCTGCTCGACCTTGCCGCCATTCATCACGGCGATGCGATCGCTCAGGCTCATGGCCTCGCCCTGGTCATGCGTAACATAGAGGAACGTAATGCCGACCTCGTCATGGATCTGGTCGAGCTCGATGAGCATGCGTTGACGAAGCTTCAGATCGAGCGCCGCCAAGGGCTCGTCGAGCAGCAGCACCTGCGGTTTCAGGATCAAGGCGCGCGCGATGGCGACGCGCTGTTTCTGGCCGCCGCTGAGCATGGCAGGCTTTTTATGCGCCTGGTCCGCCAGTTGCACAAGGTGCAGCATGCGATCCACCTCCGAATGAATCTCCTGCCGCGGCCGCTTCTGAAGACGCAACCCGAAAGCTATGTTTTCCCAGACGGATAGATGAGGGAAAAGCGCATAACTCTGGAAGATCGTATTGACCTTGCGCTGATTGGGCGGGAGGTCGGTGATGTCCCGCCCATCGAGCCGCACGCGGCCTGTGTCGGGTTCTTCAAAGCCCGCCAGGATTCGCAGCAGCGTTGTTTTCCCGCAGCCGCTGGGGCCGAGCAGGGAAAAGAATTCCCCGCGCTTGACGGAAACGGAAACATGGTCCACCGCGCGGACTGATCCGTAAAATTTAGATACGTCTTCAAACTCCAGAAACTCGGACACGAAAAAGCCTCCATTTGCCGCTGTCCAGATATTATGACAAAGTCGGCGGGAAGCAAGGCGAGACGTATTTCTGTCCGGTGTGGATCGTGGTCATGCGCTGCGCGGCGCGGACAGGTTCCGGGCGCGAACCACGCGACGGCCGATGGACGGGTGGCTGTGCAGCAGCCATTCGATCCAGCGGGGCGGATCGCGGTCGGAAAGGTTCTGGTCCGCCAGTTTTTCGAGCGCGCTGACAAGGGGTTCCGGCCCGCCCATGGCCGCTACCGCGTAGGCATCGGCGGCAAATTCGCGCCTTCGGGAGTAACCGTTGGAGACGGGCATGGTAAACAGGGAAAACAGGAGCAGGCAGAAGACGAGCAGGGGAAACGAAGCGATATCATCCACGCCGGCGAAGCCGAACCTGTTCACGAGGAAACCCAGTACCCGATGCGTGATGTAAAAGCCTGCTGCCGCGGTGATGGACCCCGAGAGGATGAGCCGTGCGAGGTCGCGATGCCGGTAGTGTCCGATCTCGTGGGCCAGGATGGCCAGGATTTCGTCTTCGCTGTACCCTTCCAGAAGCGTGTCGCCGAGGACGATCCTTCGGGTCCGGCCTATTCCTGTGATTGCCGCGTTGCCGGTGGCCGTTTTCTCTTCGAGACCCCATCGGAAAACACCGATCACTCGAAGCCCTGCGGATTCCGCAAACGTGCGGACGCGATCGGTGAGCGCGGCGTTCTGCAGTGGCTCGAATTTGTGAAAGAGCGGCATGATGAGGACCGGGGCGATGGCGGTTAAAACGACGGCCACGGCCACGTAGAAGATCGTCGCCCAGATCCACCAGAGATTTGGAGCGTAACGGAGAAAAACATAGATGGCTTCGACGAAGAGGACGGCGAGCACCAGTTCGATCAACAGCGATTTCAGGTAGTCGAAAAACCAGCCCTCGAAGCTCTGGCGCGAAAGTCCGTAGCGGTGTTCAAGAGTGTGCTCGGAGTAAACGCTGAGCGGAAACATGAACGCGGCGAACCCGAAAATGGTCACGATGGTATACAAACCATTGACCAGCAACCAGGCGTTGCCGAACCGCGTGCGCAAGCCGGCGGCAAGTTGAGCTGATGCGCCGCTGAGCAGGTAGGCCGCGAGGATACACACGGTGAGCGCGAGGCGGATCAGGAACAATCGGTTATGCGTGGACTCATAATCCCTGGCCTGCCTGTTTCTTGGCACCTCGTGCTCGGCTGGGGGCATGTGTTCTTCCGGCATGGCGGCCTACAAATCGTCGGCGACACCCAGGACGACGAGCAAGCGATCAAGATCGTCGCTGGAGAAGTAATCTATTTCGATGCCGCCTTTAACTTTTTTGCCGTTTGCCAGTGTGCGGCAAGGCGTGATGCGTACGGTAGTGCCCAGGTGTTCGTGCAGGCGTTCGGCAAGATAGTGCAGATGGTTTTCGGGAACATCGGATTTTGCCGGGCGCCGCTTACGGATTGTCTGCCGCGCTTTCTCGACGGCCGTTTCCAGGGCGCGGACCGACAGATCCTCTTTTACGCAGCGCACGGCCAGCAGTTCCTGTTCCTGCGCGGAAGGCAACCCCAGCAGCACTTTGGCGTGACCGGCGGAAAGGCGGTTTTCGGCCAGCAGTTGTTTCACCGGGTCCGGGAGTTCGAGCAGGCGGAGCGCGTTGGCCACCGTGGCGCGCGCCTTGCCGACGCGCTGGGCGATCTGCTCCTGCGTCATGTCAAATTTGTCGGAAAGCGTACGGTATCCTTCCGCTTCTTCGATCAGGTTCAGGTCCTCGCGCTGAAGATTTTCGATCAGGGCAAGCTCGAGAGCCTCCCGGTCGGAAACGTCCGTAATGATTACCGGGACCTGTTTCAACTCGGCGGCTTGTGCGGCCCGCAGGCGTCTCTCGCCTGCAATCAGTTCATAGTGGTCCTCCACGCGCCGCACGAGGAGGGGTTGGATGACGCCTCTCTCTCGCACGGAGTGGGTCAGGTCTTCCAGAGACTCGGTTGACATCGTGTGCCGTGGCTGCCAGGGGCTTTTGTGCACCTGTTCGACAGGGACCTGCTGTATTCCGCCGGAAGAGGGTGGGGGTGGGGGTGCCTCGGCCGGCACATCTTTGATCAGCGCTCCGAGCCCGCGTCCAAGACCTATATGTTTTGCTGCCATAACAACCTTGAATCCATTCCGCTTTTCGCGGGTGTGGAGCATCAGGGTAAGCGCTGGATGAGGGTGAATCAATCCCAAACGACCGGATATGCCCTGACCACACTTTGCAAAGTGTGGTCAGGGGGTGGGTGGGTCAAATAGCCGTTCTGCATGGGTTAAGCTTGATTTATGAGCGCGTCGGGGCTACCTGTATCCCGTTTGCTCAAACGGAAGGAGAAAGAGGTTATGGCTATTATTGATTTCGGCGGCGTGAAGGAGAGGGTGGTTACTCGCAAGGAGTTTCCTCTTTCGAAGGCGCGAAAAGTACTGAAAAAAGAGATCATTGCCGTCGTTGGTTATGGCGTGCAGGGGCCTGCCCAGTCCTTGAACATGAAGGACAACGGTTTCAACGTGATTATCGGACAATCGCCTTTGTTCAAGAAGGATTGGGACCGCGCGGTGAAAGACGGATGGGTGCCGGGCAAGACATTGTTTGACATTGATGAGGCGTGTCGCCGAGCGACGATTGTCCAGCTGCTTGTGTCGGATGCAGCGCAGCGCATGGTCTGGCCCACGGTGAAGAAATATCTGACCAAGGGCAAAGCGCTGTATTTCTCGCACGGTTTTTCCATCACCTATAACAAGAAGACCGGCGTGGTGCCTCCGAAAGATGTGGACGTGATCATGGTGGCGCCCAAGGGATCGGGAACATCCGTTCGCCGTAATTTCCTTTCCGGCGCGGGAATCAACTCGAGCTATGCCGTGTACCAGGATGCGACGGGTAAGGCTGAGGAACGATGCATCGCGGTCGGCATTGCAATCGGTTCGGGCTACCTGTTCCCCACCACGTTCCCGCATGAGACAAACAGCGACCTGACCGGCGAGCGCGGGGTGTTGATGGGCTGCCTGGCCGGAGTCATGGAGGCTCAATACGACACGTTGCGTAAGCACGGGCATTCGCCGAGCGAAGCGTTCAACGAAACAGTTGAAGAGTTGACGCAGAGCTTGATTCGGCTCGTGGACGAGCGCGGCATGGATTGGATGTTTTCGAACTGCTCGGCAACCGCGCAGCGCGGCGCGCTGGATTGGAAGCCGAAGTTCAAAAAGGCGGTTCTACCTGTGTTCGAAGAATTGTATAAGCGCGTCTCAAGCGGCAAGGAAGCCGAGCGGGTAATCAAGGCCTGTGGCGGGAAGGATTACCAGGTGCAACTTGGCAAGGAGTTGGCGATGATCGGTAATTCCGAGATGTGGCGCGCCGGCGCGGCGGTACGCGCATTGCGTCCGGCGGAGAAAGCGCATGCCGTGACCAAGAGCACGAAAGGGGTCGGCGGCCGCCAGTATAAATAAACGATTCCAAGGCGGTTTGTATTGAAGAAAGGCGCTCAAAAGAGCGCCTTTCTTTCGTCGCGATTCCGTGTCAGGCCGGTTTCAGTGCATTGTAGAATGCGGCCCAGAAGGGATCCACGCCCGGATGGAGCAGTTCGCGCGTCCGTCCGGCTTCCACGACACGAATGCCCTCGCCGACATCCGTCATTTCGCCACAAACCGAGGCTGCAATGCCCGCGTCTCCAAGTTTCTGAAGGATCTCGGTGGCCGCATGCGGACGAACGGCAGCGATCAGTGTACCCTCGCTGATGCTGCTGAAGGGTTCAATACCGAACTCTTCGCAAACCTCTTTGACTCCGGGCGTCCACACGATTTCGTCGCGATGCACCACCAGGCCCAGGTTCGCCGCCCTGGCGAATTCGTGAAGCCCGCCCCATATTCCATACTCCGTTGCGTCGTGCATGGCCGCCACACCGCGGTCGCGCGTGCCGACCGCCGCGCACAAGCGCGCTTCCTCCACCACGGACATCTGGTAGAAAACATCTTCCGCCTGCTTTCGAACCGCCTTGCCGAAACGCCGCTCAATCCGGTCGGGGAACATGGCGGCAAATATGCCCGTTGCCTCAACCGCCGGGCCTTTCGTGATGATGATCTTATCCCCCGCCTTGCAGAATTTCGGAGAGCAATATGCATCTTTCGGGCCAAGCGCCATGAACGTGGCGCCTCCAACCATCGGAAACTGGCAATTGTCGTAGCGGCCGGTGTGACCCGTGACTATCGCTGCGCCCATCTTCTCGCACTCGCGGTGGATGATCTTCCACATCGTTTCAAGATCCGCATCCGGTAATCCGGGCGGTAGATTCAGATCAATTGAGACAAAAGCAGGTGCAAGTCCGGAGGTTACAGCATCGCTTGCGAGAATATGGATGGCGAACCAGGCGGAGCGTTCGTATCCATATTCGGGCACAATGAATACGGGATCGGCGGTCATAGCCATCGCATAGTCGCCGATTTCGACGATGCCGACGTCCACGCCTTGCTCGGGGCCGACCGCAACCTCGGGACGTTTTGCGCCGAGATGAGGTTTGATCACCCGCTGAAAGAAGTCGTCCGTGATTTTTCCCAGGTTTGCCATGTTGCTGCTCCTCTCGCAATTCGATGGCGATGAGAAAGCTGCAGCGGAAGGCACAGAAGTCTCGACCGGAGACCGATTCCACGCCGCTTCCCTTCGCCGGTATTACCCGAACAGGTTCAAGGGGTTTCCCTTCCGAAGGAATCTCAGCCTGCATCGCAAGCTCCCCCGCGACCGAACAATGGCTGAAAATACGCCGTTTTCGTGCAGAGTCAAGTTGAGGCTGCCGTTTATCAGCGTCGGCTACGGTGCATAACCGAGGCGCTTCAGCATCCAGAAGTTCTTTGTCCAGCCGGGTTCGGTTTTAACCCATAACTCAAGCGCAACCGGATGCCCATAAATTTCGGCAAGCTCTTCCGAGGCCTCCCGGGAAATCTTCTTCAAAAGCCGACCCTTCGCGCCCAGCACGATTCCCTTCTGGGAATTCTTTTCAACGAAAATCGTGCCGCGTACGGTCCATCCGCTCTCCTGTTCTTCGATCTCTTCAATTTCCACTGCCATGGCGTGCGGAAGCTCGTCGCGCAATACGGCAAAATATTTTTCCCGCACGACGTCGGCCATGTTGAGCTTGCGCGGAAAGTCGGTCAGTACGTCCTCCGGAAACAGCATCGGACCCTCCGGCAATTTCGAAAACAAGTGCGCGGTCAATTCGGGGATGCCGTTTCCGCTCAGACCCGAAACCTCAAGCCACGCGGCCGTTCTGGCCGATTGCTTTTCTTCCGCCACGCGCGACCAGAATGCCTTGTAGTCGCTGGCATACCGTTTTGGGCGGTCGCTCTTGTTCAACGCCACCACGACCGGAATGTCCTGCGTGACCAGTCTTCTGATCCAACCTTCATCTTCCTGTTTTGGTTTTGAAGAAGAGTCCAGCACCAGCAGGACCATATCGGTTCCCTCGATCGAGGATCGCGCTACCTGGTTCATCAGGCGTCCGAGATCGTATTCCGCCTTGTGAACGCCGGGCGTGTCGAGAAAAGCGATTTGTCCGCGCGGCTCGGTCAGAATGGCGCGGACCAGGTTGCGCGTGGTTTGGGCAACGGGGCTTACAATGCTGACTTTTTCGCCCAGGATGGCGTTGAGCAGCGTGGATTTGCCCACGTTGGCGCGCCCCACAACGGCGACCATTCCGCAACGCGATGTTGTTGAGTCCGTCATGTAAATTCTCCGCGCGCTACGAAATTTCAACCGCGTCGCCGGGCGACGGCAGGAAGACTTCCGTTTTGCCGCTTTGCGCCCGAAGCCCTTCGGCCAGCGCTTCTCTCTGCGATTGCTCGCCGTGAACCAGGAAAACTTTTTTTGCCCGGCTGCGAGCCACGTAGTCCAGGAGATCGTTTCGATCGGCGTGGGCGCTGAATGCATTGAGCACCACCACTTCGGCCTTGCGCTTGAACAGATCGCCGAAAATCCGAACTTCCTTCTCCCCCTCCACGAGGCGTCGTCCGAGCGTATGGGAAGCCTGGAAGCCGACAATGACCACCGTGTTGTCCGGGTTTTCAATGCCATGCTTGAGGTGGTGCAGAATGCGTCCGTGTTCGCACATGCCCGAGGCGGAAATGACAATGCAGGGACGATCCGATGCGGTGATCTTCTTCGATTGCTCAACACTGTCCACGTACGTGAGCCAATCCGGGTTCATCACGCTTCCGATTTTCCTGCTCAACCGGTGCGTTTCCTCGTCGAGATAGTCCTTGTGCTGCTCAAAGAGCCGGGAAACCGCGGTGGCCATCGGGCTATCCACGTAAGTTGGTACAGGCGGCATCCTGCCCGCGCTGACCAGCGAGGCCAGGTGATAAATTATTTCCTGCGCGCGCTCGAGCGCGAACGAGGGAATAAGCACTTTTCCGCGCCGTGCCATAGTGCGTTTGATGACGTCGAGAAGCTGGTCCTCCGCGGCAGCGGCGTCGTCGTGCAGGCGATCGCCATACGTGCTCTCGATGACCAGGGCGTCCACATCCTTTATTAATTCGGGATCACGGATGAGCGGCAGGTTTTTCCTTCCAAGGTCGAAGGCGAACCCGATGCGGACCTTCCGTCCTTTCTCCTGCACATCAAATGTAGTGAGCGCGGCCCCGAGGATGTGCCCGGCTTCATGGAAAACAACGTCAATACCGGGCGCGGGGGAAAGGGGCTCAAGGTAGCGATGCCCTTTCATCAACCTCAGTGCGTCCTCCGCATCTTTCAAGGTGTATAAAGGCTCCACCGGATCCAGGCCTTTGCGATTGGTCTTCTGGTTCAGGTAGGCCGCATCCTGTTCCTGAATAAACGCGGAGTCGCGCAGCATGATTTCACAAAGATCGGCCGTGGCCGTCGTGGCGTGGATGGGTCCGCGATAACCGTTGCGCGCGAGCGTGGGAATGTTGCCGCAGTGGTCAATATGGGCATGGGACAGGACCATGGCGGTGATGGAAGATGGATCGAAGGGAAGCCGGCTGTTTTGCTCGCGCGATTTCTTTCGCGGGCCCTGGAAAAGGCCGCAATCGCGCAACAGCCGCGATCCATTCGCTTCAAGAATGTGCATCGAGCCGGTAACATTGTCCACGGCTCCGAGAAAGTGGAGTTTCATTTTGTCTCCGTAGTCCATCTCATCATATTGTTGTACGAGCCCGAAAGCAACCGGGTATGAATAAAAGCCGATGAGAGGGAAAAGAACAAAATCCATTCCGCTCCTGCGCGCTTACCGTGCGCTGTTTGGTTTTTTCGGTCCGCAGCATTGGTGGCCCGGGCGGACCCGCCTTGAGATCGTTGTCGGCGCAATCCTTACGCAGAACACGGCATGGTCGAATGTCGAGAAGGCGATCGCGCGGCTGCGTCGCGCGCGCGCACTGAACCTGGAAAGACTCCACCGGGCGGACCTGGCCACGCTGGCGGAATGGATTCGGCCCGCCGGCTACTTCCGGGTGAAAGCGCGTCGTTTACGTGCGTTCACCACGCTTGTGCAGGAGCGATTCAACGGGGATCTTCGAAAGTTATTCAAGCTGGATACCGGCGCTTTGCGGGAAGTGCTGCTCGGCGTAAACGGCATCGGGCCGGAAACGGCGGACAGCATTTTGCTCTATGCGGCCGGCCGCCCGGTTTTTGTTGTTGATGCGTATACCCGTCGTTTCCTGCTGAGGCATGGGTGGATAGATACAAGTTATACCTACGATCGGATCGCGAAGCTATTCACCACAACGCTGCCCCGCGACATTCCGCTTTATAACGAGTATCATGCGGTGATTGTGGCCTTGGGAAAAAATCTGTGTCGTCCGCGCCCGAATTGCAGGGATTGTCCGCTCAACCCCCTGCTGCCGCGCGGAGGCCCGCGGAGGGATGCATGAACCTTGGCAGGAATATGCGATTGCTCGCGCCCGTGGCGCTCGCGGTGATGTTCCTGCCCGCTTGTCGCACGTCGCGCGCGCCGGGCGGGGCTTTCCCGGAACAGAAGCTTGTGGCGATTGAAGTGGTGGTGGGTCGCGTTCTGCGCGTGAGCCCCGAGCATGGTTATGTCGTGCTTCAATGTGCAAGCTTGCCATTAACGGGAGAAGAAGCAAAAGTATATCGAGATGAGCAGGGCGTGGGGCGGTTGCGTATATCGGGGCCGATCAACATGCCTTTTGCGATTGCGGATATTCTGGAAGGAACGCCGGAGGCGGGGGATTTTGCGCGAGTGATGCGAACCCGGCCGGTGGAAACGACGGATGGGAGCGTGCAATGAACGTGGCCTTTCTTGGATTGGAGCGAATGGGGGTCGGCGAGATCATATTGATCGTGGCCGTACTGCTATTGATTTTCGGGGCGCGCCGCATACCCGAGATTGCCCGTGCGCTGGGCCGTAGCATCAACGAATTTAAAAAAGGACAAAAAGAAGGCGCCGCTCCCGACAAGGCCGCGGAAGACGAAAAGAAAGCTGACTGATCGTTTACGGTTTGATCACGGGTGCGGGGCCTGGGGTCGCCATCTCCCTGGCCGACTTTTCCAGGTTTTCCGTCAAGGCTGCAAATATCCGGTTGCTGCGAATCGAGTCGAACTCGGGTTGCTTGATCCAGCTTGCGACGAACTTGTCTCCGAATAAAGCGATGGCGCGGCTCAGCACTTCCGCGGACTGGTCCGCCATTCCCTGTCGCGCATAACACGCGGCGAGGTTGTAGTAGGTGATGGAGTCCGTGCTGTTTCGCGCGAGCACCTCGTTGAAGATCTGGATGGCTTTTACGTATTCGCCCAGGTCGGCATAAGCCACGCCCAGCTTGTTCTGCGCAATAATGTTGTCCCGGTCCATTTGCGTCACACGGCGAAGGTGCTGGATGGCCAGCGCCTTCCTGTCGGTGTTCAGATAGGCGTTGGCGGCCATCTGGTGGGCGCTGCTTGAGCCCGGATCGGTTTCAAGAATCCAGTTTGCGACGGCGAGTGCGGCTGCGTGATTCGTCTGGCTTTCGTATGCGGCACCCAGTAACAACCGGGCGGAGTAATCGTCCGGATTAGCTTCGAGAACTTCCATCAACAACTCTGCCGCGCGAGTCGCGTCTTTCCTGTCGATATGCAGTTGCGCGAGCCGCATCCTGAGGCGAAGAGCATCGGGACACGATTCGAGTGCGCGAATCAGCCGCTCTTCCGCCTGCTCCGGGTGTCCTCGCTCAAAGAGAGTCTGGGCTTCAAGTATGGCGTCCGGAATTCGGCTCCACGCCGCAATCCGCTCCTTGATCAGGCGCGCAGCCTCGACGGCGGCTTCGGGGGCGGTGTCAGGCGCCGCCGTCGGAGTTTCGGAAGGCGCGCCGGCCGGCGCGGCCGCCGCGGGCTTCCGGAAGCCTTTCAGAAAGGTTCCGGCGAGGAACGCCGCGTAGATGGCAAACACCACGGAAAGCAATATCCAGAGACGGCGGCTGTTCCGGTTTTCGTCGCCGGTGGATCTTCGCGAGCGGCGATGCCGGCTGCGGTAAAAATCCGGGGAATTTGTTCTGTGGCCGTGTGCGGTCTCGGTGGCCCCGGCCTCAGCTTTGGGCGCGCTGGGAACTTCCACGCTCGGCGGCCGCGCTTTCTTGCGGCGACGAAGCAGGAAAGGCGGTTCTTCTTTCCGGTAGATATCGTGAAAGGGCTCCATGAGGGAAAACTACTAACGGAAAGACGAGGGGACATCAACATCGAACCTTTGGCGTGATGCGCGATGCGGTCCTACTTCAACAGTTCGCGGAGATCCGGAGGGACCTGGTCGGCGGGCGCGATACGTACGGCGTCCCGATACACTTCGCGCGCAAGATGCATATCGCCATTGCGCAAATGGGCCCGTACCAGGCGAAACGCGATTTCCGCCTGTACTTCCGGAGGGTGCCAGCGCGCGCGGCCGCGGGCGCGCTCAAGCACATCGGCAGCCTCCCGATATCTTTCCTGCTGGTACAGAACAAAGCCCACCGTGTCCAGAACCACGGGGTTGGCCGGATCGAGAATCATGGCTTGCCGCGCGAGCCGTTCGGCCTCCGCCAGCTCGCTTGATTGCTCGGCCATCAGATAGGCCAGGTTGTTATAGCCCTGGGCGTTTTGCGGATCGGCTGAAATGGCTTTTCGATAGGCTTCCGCGGCCTCGTCGGGTTTGTCCATGTTGCGAAGCGTGTTTCCGAGGCGCACGTGCAGCGCGCTTTGTCCCATTCCCGCCTCGGCGGCGGAACGATAGTCAGCGACGGCGTCGCCCAGCGCCTGTATATCTTCGTGGTATCGCGCCCGTTCAAAAAGTTCCATTGCATCCAATGGACGTGCATCAAAGCCGGGCGGCAGAAAGACGGTCGTGCGGTTCTTTGCCACCCGCCACTCGCGTTCGAAATCATCGTATGGAATCAAGGTGTAAGGATCGTTGCCCCGGCTTGCGGACAGCATGACACGGTCGTGGTTATCGTATCCGATGATGAGCACGTCCCGACGCGAAGCGGGGTTTACGGCACTTCGTTGCAGGATGACGAGGACCGGAGTGTTTTCACGAAGATACCGCTTGAGCTGTTCCATGTTGCCGCTGGTGTTGACCACGAAGAGCCCGTGTGCCCACCCGAGGCGGAACGGCAATTCGTGGGGCGCATAAAAATTCGCATTCGCCCGATGCCATCGGGCGAGGGATCTTTGAGAACCCTGCCCGCGATGAATGACCATGGCGTGCAGGCGGACTGTTTCCGGGGATGTGCCGCGCGCGTTGAGGTTGGGAACTTCTTCGACCAGGACTGCTTCGTCGGGGCGCGACCGGATATTTTCCTTGAAGACGCGATAGGTGCCCGGCGTTGTGCAGCCGGCCATCAATAACAGGACAAGGAGCGCGCCCCGCCGTGCGCAGTTACATGCGGTAGAGACGGTCAACGACACCCTGCACCCCCGGCGTCCCGCTAACAATCCCCAGGATTCGCTTGCGTGTTGTTTCGTCCGGTACGGCACCCTGGATGGTGACCACGCCGTTCTGCGCGGTTACGCCATAGGTATAACGGGCGGTCACGGAATCCTCGGACAGCCGGCTGGTGACGTCATTGGCCAGTTGTTGATCGGCGGAACTTGTACCGACCATGGCCGGGGGCGGATCGTACGTAGCGCAACCGGCGAGGACGCAGGCGGCGATACACAGAGCGATGATCGTAACCGGTGCGATGCGTTGCATGAGAAAATCTCCTTCTATGCGATCTTTCCGGCAGAAAGCATCCTCTCTGCCTCCCAGTACTCTCAGGGATACTATAACCCGGATAAAGATGCGTCAACACACGACCCATGCCGGGTGTATAGTGATTTCCCATGAAATGCATGATTCGATGTGCCCAGGCCCTTTTGTTCCTCATCCTGGCGGCCGGTCCGCAAGCCGGCTGTTCGGCGGGAGAGACGGATCGTCCGGGTTCAGCCGCCGAGGAAGAGGCTATTGATGTCGGGAGGAGTTCATGGATCGAGCGGGCGACCTTCAACAGGGATGAGGGCGGTGATTCCGGCCGCCTGGCCGTGACAATTAAAGGCGAAGACATCACGTACCTGGATGTTCCCGTCAGTGTGTGGCGCGAATTCAAAAACGCCGATTCGCTTGGTGCCTACTACACAAAGAATATTCGCACACGATATGAACGCGTGAAGGGCGAATCCATCGGTCAGCGTTTCGGAGTCATTGAAGGGCGTACGGCAACGGCCACCGTCGAATGCGCGTTCAACGAGGAGTGCGAGCCGATGATTCTTCGCGGAATCGAATTGGCCCGGGAGTCCATTCGGATGGCCGCATATGCCTTTACGCGAACACGCATCGCTTCCGCGCTGGTGGACGCAAAGCGCCGGGGCGTGGATGTGCAGATCAAGATGGATGCGCAACAGGCGGAATATCCATCTGCCGTTCGCCTGCTGGAGTATCTCAAGGAACGAGGAATTTCCGTCACGCTCATTTCGGTGAAGGGGGATTTTTCGGCGATGCACAACAAGTTTCTCGTGATAGACAAACGCTATGTGATCACGGGAAGCCATAATTTCACCACGACGGCCGGCTCGGCCAACTGGGAGAACATGCTGTTTGTGGATTCTCCCGTGATCGCTGCGCGGTATGCCGAGGCGTGGCAGACGATCGTGTCCGAGTGACGCGCCGTTACCGCATCGGAACAGGCCGGTTCACATCGGATTGAATGCGACGCTGGAGCTGCTTGATGGCGTTCTCCGCAAGCTTGCGATCATGTTCAATCCGCCGCCCGATGTTGAAGTCGTACAGGAGTGTTTTATCCGAAGCCATCCATTTTGGCACGCGGGTAATCAGTACGGGCGAGCCGCGCACGAGCCGGTAGGAAAAATCGCCGCCGGAGAACGGATCCTGCGCGATGTGCCTGAAGCGCAGGAGGGCGCGGATATCATCCAGGGTGTCCGGCCAATTTCGCGTTTCGGCGCGGTAGGCGGCCGCAAGGCAGAGAATGTCGGCCATATCGAATTGTGCTTCGGCGAGGAGCAGTTTCTGATAAAGCGCCGGACTGTCGGGGCCCAGCAGCGGGATCAGGGGGTTATCCCCTGCGGTTGGGTCGCGCGCGAGGCGCAGCCGTTGCGCATCGAGTTCGCGTATCTTGGCCATGCCCCGGCGATAGGGTTGATCAAAAGCGTCGGCCAGTTCGTCCATCCAACGGCCATATCCGGTCAACCATTCCCGGAGCCGGGCTTCCTTGCGTTTAGGGTCCAGCGTCATTAACCGCTCCACGGCGGGCTTGGAGCGCGCTGCACCGTAAAGCGGATCCAGGCGGCGATCCGCCTGCGCGGGATTCGCGAGCAACCAGTCCGTATAGCGGACGCGCTCTTCGCGAAGAGCCAGGGAAGGGCGCAGAATGGATTCGCGCGCGTCGTCGAAACAGCGCAGGAGCTCGTCAAACGCATCGCGCGGTTGGTCGCGCGCGATAAAACCTTCAAGATCGCGCACCACCAGTTGCAGCAGTTCTGCGGCGGCCGCGTCTGAGTAGAGGGTCTTGTCGTAGCTGAGGTGAAGAATCATGCGGAGCAGGTTGGCGTAGATGTTGCCTGCGTCAACAGGATTGCCCGCAAATTCATACGCCTTGGCTGCTGCGAGCGCCCGCTGGGTCAGGTTACGCATCTCCGGAAGATGCTGCAGGTCAAGCGACAGGCTATCGGGCCGGGCGATGGGAAAAACGCATGCCGTGATACGCGCGCCGTCCGCGAGCGCCGCCAGCATCGGTTGTTCGCTCAGCAGCCAGCGTAACATGTCGGGATCGGTCACCAGCACGCGCGGCGGAAGCGCAGCGAAATCGTTGCGGATATAAGTGAGGGTCTCGAACTGCGCCGCGGTGAGGGGTTTGCGCATTGCGCCGATGGCTTTCCAATAGTACAACGCCGCGTTATCGGTTAAATCCTGCGCGAGGGCCGGCAGGAGGAAACCGGCAACGGCAAGCGCCATGATCAGCGCGCGCATGACCGGTTTCCTGAACATGAAGCACTTGAACATAATGTTCTAATGCCACTCCCCCGGCATTTTCTCAAGCTTATCTTCGACCTATGCGATGCGAAACGAATTGAAAATGGCGCACCCCTCTCTTGCTTCCTTCCGGCGGCCGGGTTATCCTTTTCAACAGATTATTCATGAAAGTGAACACGTGATGACAGACCGGCGTACACAACGCGTAACGCAGATTCTCGGGCTCGGTCTCGACAATGAAGACGGGCATGTGCGTATTACCCAGGGCGAAAATTTTGCGGTATTGTTCGGATCGGAGCAGACGCATGATCGTCTGCAGGAAACGTGCATCAAGATCAACGAGAAGCTGGACACCAAGGGGAAGCGCCTCGAAGACCTTTCGCGGGATGAGTTTGTGGATCTCATCTCGGAGGTTGGCGGCGGATAAGGGCCGCGCATGAAGATTCTGGTTATCTCGTCCCGCCTTCCCCATGCGCAGGTAATCAGCGGTCATCAAATCGTTCACCAGCGCGTCCGAAGGCTGTCCGAGCGTGGCCATGAAATCGGATTGGCGTGTCTCACCACCGGTGATGACGACCAGCATATCGGATCGCTGCGCGGCCTGGTCCGCGAGATTGAAACACGGCCGCTGCGCGGCAACTTTGCCTGCCGTACATGCGATGCGGTACTCTCCACGCGGCCGTCCCGTTTCCGGGCGTGTTACTCGCCTGCGTTGCTGCGCTGTGTCGGCGACATGGTCGAGCGCACCCACTATGATGTCGCGCTCGCTGAGTTCGGGCTGATGGGACAGTATCTTCATCACAATCCCTATCTCCCCGCGGTGCGCAAGGTCGTCTCTGTCCATCATTGCCACACGCTTTCCTGCCGCAAGGCGCTGGACCTGTTGAAACATTCGCCGCGTGTCGTATCCGAGTGGATTTCGTTGCAGCGCCTGCAGCGTTACGAATTCAACATGTACCGGTCGGCGGATCACACGATCGTTCTTTCGCCCGAGGAGCGGTACGGTGTGTTGAGTTATGCGCCGGATCTTCGCGTGACGGTTATCCCCAGCGGCGTGGACACGGAATATTTCAAGCCGGACCCGGCTGCCGTGCGGGAAGAGGCCGTGGTGATCACGGGTTATTACGACGATGTGGCCAACCGTGATGCGGTGCTGTGGTTCAGTCGGACCGTCTGGCCGCTGCTGAGGCAAAGGCATCCCCACCTGACTTTTTACGTGGTGGGGCCGAATCCGTCCCGGGCCATGCTGGATCTTGCGCATCGCGATCCCGGCATCGTGGTGACCGGATGGGTGGAAGACATACGCCCTTACCTCGCGCGCGCGAAGGTTTTTGTCTGCCCTAACCGGCTGGGTTCGGGCATGCGCGGAAAAATTCTTCAGGCGATGGCGAGCGGGGTGCCCGTGGCGGCCACCACGCTGGGCGCGGAAGGAATCCCGGTGCAGATCGGGGATACGGGCTTTATCGCGGACACGCCGGCGATCATGGCCCAGCACATCAGCCTTCTGCTGGGTGACGATGCGTTGCGGAATGCAATTGCCTGCAATGCGCGGTCCATGGTGGTGGAGCGATTTTCATGGGATCGCAGCATAGACATGCTTGAGTCCGTTCTGCACGAAGTGGTGGGCCGCTGACGCCCATCTTGCATCCAGCGCCACGATCGTTGTTCCGGATGCAAGATGCTCAAGGGCTGGTTGTGGCGGCGCGGATGATCGGAGAGGTGATGACGTTTGCGGCCGGGATGAACGCTTCGGCCGTGTAGCTTCGGCCTTCGCTCACCAGTGTCAGCCGCGCCCCGCGGGGAAGTCCGCCTTTATCCCATACGCGGTGCCATTCTCCGCCATCAAACGCCTCCAATTCAAACCGCTCGATTCGCGTGGCCAGGATATTTGTTATAACGGAATCTCCGGACCCGGGGCCTGAAAGTTTTGCGGATTCCCTGGAGAGTACGCCATCCTTTTCGAATCCGGGCTGGAATCGGTACAACACGTTCTCAAATTCAAACCAGCGGAAGTCATCTTCGACCGGCATCCCGGCGGTACAGAAGCGAACCAGCACTTCTTCCGGATCGCCCGTTTCCGGAGCGCCAAGCGAAAAGCCGCAGTCGGAATTTTCGTCCGGTATGGCCGCGCAGGAAAGATCGCGGATCAGCAGGTCCAGCGCCCGGGCGGCGGCGGCCGGGCCGTCCTGCCGGGCATCCTGGGAGCCGATGATGCGGGTTGTTGTGTGATACATGGAATAGACAACGCCGATCACCAGCAGGGCGATGGCGATGGCCAGCAGCAGCTCGATAAGCGTGGTGCCCGTTTTCCGGCTCATTCCGCGACGAGCTGCACGAAGAACATTACGACACCGACCAGGGCCAGGATTCCAACAATGGTAATGACGAGGAACCACAATCCCTTCGTCTCCTTCCGGCGCGCGCCGAACGGCGAAATGCTGTCGAACGATTTTGGTGCCGTGGCCGGTCCGGCTGTTACTTCGACGTGCGCTTCGGCATAACTGTGAGTTTCGACGGCATCCACCTGCTCGGCATCGAAAAGGAATTCGACCGAGCCCACCTGGACAAGATCTTTCGGGCGCAGCTTGGCTTCGCCGCTGACTTCTTTTGCATTCAGCCGTGTTCCGTTGGTGGACTCGAGATCGCGAAGCGTATAGGCGTTGCCTTCCCGGATGACGCTGCAGTGATGCCCCGAAACGGTGGGGTTTTCGATCACAATCGTATTATCCTTGCTACGGCCCAGACTTGTTACGTCGCGGTCAAGCTGGAAAGTCTTGCCTTTGACGTCGCCGGACATACCGATCAAAGCAGCCATGAATGCGTCCTCCGAATACTCAGCGCACGCATATTGTCATGGGACCGTGAAACTGTCAACCGGCGGGAAGTGCAGCTTTTGAAGATGTAAAACCGATTGAGATTCAACCGGTCCATACGGTTTTGCCTTCCAACACGGTTCGCATGCAGCGGCCGGTCACGCGCCGGCCCTCGAACGGTGTATTGCGGGAGCGGGAACAGAAGTCGGCGGATCGAATAATCCATTCTGTTTTCAGGTCGAAAATAACAACGTCGGCCGTCGCGCCGGGTTTCAGTGTCGGCTCCGCGATGTTCAGCACGCGGGCAGGGCCCACGGTCCACCGGTGTATCCAGTCGGACAAGCTCATCAGGCCGCTTTTTACAAGATGGCTGTACGTGATGCCGACGGCCGTTTCGAGACCCACCACGCCGAATGGTGCCTTGAGAAATCCGCGCGCTTTCGCTTCCGCGGTGTGCGGCGCGTGGTCCGTCGCAAGAACCGTGAGCGTGCCGTCCGACACGGCGTGCAACAACGCTTCGCGGTCACCGGCGGACCGGAGCGGAGGATTCATTTTAAAGGAAGCATTCGCCGGGTCTATGTCCGCGTCGCATAACGCCAGGTGGTGCGGCGTAGCTTCGCCGGTCACGCGAAGGCCGCGCGCGCGCGCGGCGCGGATCAGGTCGCAACCGCCGGCCGTGGAGACATGCTGAATATGCAGTGCGCAATCGGTGCGGGCCGCCAGTTCGATATCCCGGCGGATCACATTGACCTCGGCCTCGGCGGGGATACCCGGCAGGTTGAATTGCCGCGAATACGGTCCCTCGTGCATTACGCCGGCCATTTCGCGGGCGTGATCCTGCGCGTGATCCATGATCACCACGCCGAATTCCCAGGCGAGGCGCATGGCTTGTTGCATCAGCGCATCGGATGTAACGGTACTGCCGTCGTCCGTCAGTGCCCGCGCGCCGGCGGCTATCAGCGCGGCAAAATTGGTCAGCGCCTGTCCTTCGCGGCCGGAGGTTATGCAGGCGGAAGGGATGACGCGGGCGAGGCCGAACGATTCCGCTTTTTGAATGACGGCGGCCACGCGTTCCGCCGTATCCAGCGGCGGGCGCGTATTCGGCATGGCGACGACCGTGGTGAAGCCCCCGCGCGCAGCGGCACGTGATCCCGTTTCGATGTTTTCCGCCTCTTCGCCGCCCGGCTCCCGCAGGTGAACGTGCAGATCAATGAATCCGGGCGCGACTACGCAACCGCGTGCATCAACAAGTTCTGCCTCGGGCGGGGGAGAGGGCGGCAACGGGGCGATCAAGCCGTCCCGAATAAACAAATCGGCGGTTTCATTCCGCCCGGCAAGGGGGTCAACGACCCGCCCCCCCCGAATGTAGATGGGGTTGCTCATCAGCGGAGTCATCCGTGTGCACGATACGAACGGTTTGCAGGGCTGCCGCGCCGGCAAGCAGTTCCGGTGACGGCGTCGTGTGTTGTCGGCCGCAACGAGGGCAGCGCACCGACTTTTCCTCGAATCCCGGCGGCAGCTTGATGCGAAGGCCGCACGCGCAGGCGATGGTTGCGAACCGCGCCGCCTGGTTGAGGATATCCTTCGCAGCGCGAAGCTGCTCGGCTTGCGTGACCTTCTTCTGGACGCGCGCTGGGCGAACTTCGATCTCCTTCGATGCGGCCAGGGTTCGGGCCCCGAGAACGCCCTTGTCGCTGTGCAGTTTTCGGAAGGCCATGTCGTAGGCGGCCAGGGAACCTCCCGCCATTGCGCGCAACACCTGAATGCGATCGGCGGTCGGCGGGTGCGTGCTGAAAACGGAGCTGGATGAACCTGCCGCGGCCAATGGGTTGACGGTGAACATGGGCGCCACCGCCTTGCTGACCTGCACTTTGGCGCCTTTGTAACCGGAAATTTTTTCAAGCGCGGAGGCCAGCCCCTCGGGATAGCGCGTGAACTGGGCTGCGCTGGCGTCGGCAAGATATTCGCGCTTGCGCGAGCAGGCGAAGTAAAGAATCTGCCCGAGCAGCGGAGCAATCACGGCGAGGACCACCGCGACAATAGCCATGATGGCCGCAGCTTGGCCGCCGCCCTTGGAGGAGGACGAACGCCGCCGGCCGCCCGAGATCCACATGCCGCGCAGGAATACGTCGGCCAGGATGATGATCGCCCCGACAGTCATTCCGGCCAGGGTCATGAACAACGTGTCGCGATTGGCGATGTGCCCGATTTCGTGTGCGACCACGCCCTGCAACTCATCACGGTTCAATCGCGCGAGCAGACCGGTGGTCACGGCCACCGCGGAATTTTCGGGCTTCAATCCGACGGCAAATGCGTTCGGCGCGTCGGAATCAATGATGAACACCTTCGGCATTGCGGGCAGGCCGGAGGCGATCTTCATTTCTTCCACGATGTTGTAAAGCTGCGGAGCCTGTTCGCGCGTCACTTCGCGCGCGCCGGAGGTGGCGAGCAGGATGCGGTTGCCGCCGGCGAAGGCAATGGCCATGAGGATGAACCAGAGCCCGACCGCGGTCAGGAGGCCGAAGCCGCCGCCCTCGGGATCAAATGCCGCGCCGGCGAAATAGCCAAGCGCGATCAACACGCCCGCGAGCAGGCCAATCAGCACGACCGATTTGCGTTTATTTGACTGTATCGCTTCCCACATAAGACAGATCGGAGAGATGGAGTGCTGGAGTGTTGGAGTGGTGCTGAAGAATAATCTCCATCACTCCAACGCTCCATCACTCCACTACTCCATCACTCCAACTCTTCAGAACTGCACCTTCGGCGCTTCGCGTTCCGCGGCGCTCGTGATCTCGAAAAATTCCGACTTCTGGAAGCCGAACATGCCCGCAATGATGTTTGACGGGAATGATTCGGTCTTCGTGTTGTATTTCATCACCGCGTCATTATAGAACTGCCGCGCGAAGCCCACCTTGTTTTCCGTGGACGACAGCTCTTCCTGCAGCGCGAGGAAATTCTGGTTCGCTTTCAGGTCGGGATAGTTTTCCACGACCAGGAAGAATTTGCTGAGCGCGTCGCCCAGCGCGCCCTCGGCCTTTCCGGCCGCGGCGGCGCCCGCGCCGCCCGCCTGCACGGCGAGGTTGCGGGCCTTCGTGATGTTCTCAAGCGTTTCACGCTCGTGCTTGACGTATCCCTTGGCCGTCTCGACGAGGTTCGGGATCAGATCGTGCCGGCGTTTAAGCTGAACATCAATCTGCGACCAGGCATTCTTCACCTGGTTGCGCATCGCAACGAGTGCGTTGTAGATGCCGATGACCGAGATCGCTATAACCAC
>CAZTYH010000001.1:88553-126818 GCA_964617565.1 uncultured Verrucomicrobiota bacterium | reverse complement strand
CCGCAAGCTGACCAACGTATTCGAGCGTTACCTGACCATCTGGGTCGGGCTATGCATCGTCGGCGGCATCTTGCTGGGCAAGGTCGCGCCAGGATTGGCGAAGGCGCTGGACGGGATGGCGATCTACGTCAACGACGCGCCCGTCGTGTCCATCCCCATCGCAATCTGTCTATTCTTCATGATGTACCCTATCATGGTAAAAATCGATTTCGCGTCGGTCGTCAAGGCAGGCAAAAGCGGCAAGCCGGTCTTCTTAACGCTATTTGTGAACTGGGCTGTCAAGCCGTTCACGATGTATGCCATCGCCCTGCTCTTCCTCGGCTACCTCTTCCGCGGTCTTATCGGCACGGAAGCAGTAGATTTGGTGAAAATGCCGTTCGGGCTCGATTTGGCTGTCGGCGCAGAACACGGTGCAGGCACGGTTGTATTGATGGATGGGGTCAAGATGCTGCAGGTTCCGCTCTGGCGCAGTTATCTTGCAGGCTGCATCCTGCTCGGCATCGCCCCCTGCACCGCCATGGTATTGGTCTGGGGCTATTTGGCGCGCGGGAACGATGGACTGACTCTCGTGATGGTGGCGATCAACTCGTTGACCATGCTCGTTCTTTACGGCGTGCTGGGCGGATTCCTGCTCGGTGTCGGCCGATTGCCCGTGCCTTGGCAGGCGCTGTTGCTTTCCATCGCCATCTATGTGGCCCTGCCACTGGTCGCGGGCTTCCTCACCCGCAAATGGATTTTCGCGACAAAAGGCGAGATATGGTTCAAAGAGAGGTTCCTTCACGTGCTGACGCCGGTCACCATAACCGCCCTGCTCATCACGCTGGTGCTTCTTTTCAGCTTCAAGGGCGATGTAATCCTTTCCAATCCGCTCACTATTCTCTGGATCGCCATTCCGCTTTTCATCCAGACCATGCTCATTTTCTGGCTGGGTTACGGCGCCGCGCGTGCGCTGAAACTCTCCTATCAGGATGCCGCCCCTGCCGCAATGATCGGCGCATCGAATCACTTCGAGGTCGCCATCGCCACGGCGACGATGCTTTTCGGTCTCTCCTCCGGGGCGGCACTTGCCACGGTAGTGGGTGTGCTGATCGAAGTGCCGGTGATGTTGTGGTTGGTGAAGATTTGCACCCGCACGGAACACTGGTTTGCGACAGGAGAAAAAGCAACATGAGCATGGATCAGGAACGCGTTCGGGAAGATGTTCGCAAGGGGTACTCCGAAATTGCCGCCGGTAGCGGTTCATGTTGCGGCCCTTCAAAAAGCTGCTGCGGTTCAGCCGCATCCGGCAATGTGGCCAAGGCCGTCGGCTACTCCGAAGCCGAACTGGCCACGCTCCCGGAAGGCGCCGATATGGGGCTCTCCTGCGGGAATCCCTCGGCGCTTGCAGAATTGCGCGGGGGTGAAGTTGTGCTCGATCTGGGTGCTGGTGGTGGATTCGACGCGTTCCTCGTCGCTCAGCGCGTCGGAGCGTCAGGACGCGTGATCGGTGTGGACATGACGCCGGAGATGGTCAGCAAGGCGCGACGGAACGCTGTCGCGTTCGGCGAGCGGACAGGATTACGCAATGTGGAGTTCCGGCTTGGCGAAATCGAACACTTGCCCGTAGCGGACGCAAGCGTGGATGTCGTGATATCGAATTGTGTGATCAACTTGTCGCCTGACAAGCCACAGGTGTGGCGCGACGCTTTTCGGGTCCTGAAGCCGGGCGGACGCGTAGCTGTATCCGACCTCGCATTGCTGAAGCCGATTCCTGAAAGCATTCGAAAATCCATCGAGGCGCTTGTCGGATGCATCGCAGGCGCGGTTCTTGTGTCAGAAACGGAGGCCATGCTGGCTGAAGCCGGATTCACAGCCGTTCAACTTGAGATGAAGACGGATTATGTGAACGCCATGAGCGAGTGGCAGGATCCTCTTTATCTCAAAATCATCGAATTGCTTCCTCCTGGCGAGCAAATCGGTGATTACATTACAAGCCTGAACATCTCGGCAAGAAAAGCATAGAGACACGGGTAAGGCTTGCGCTGGGCGATAAGCCCGCTAACATGCGTTCGAGGGTCAATTCATGTTATCCATCGCTATTCTGGGGTCGGGAAAGGGCAGCAATTGCCAATCCATTATTGACGCAATCAAAGAGGGCTCGCTGGATGCGCGTATCGTGTGCGTGCTGTCTGATGTGCCGGACGCCTATATACTCGAACGCGCGCGCAAAGAGAACATCCCCGCCGAACACATGGATTGCACCCCGTTCAAGACCAAGCTCGACGGCGATGCTGAGCAAAAGGTTATTCAAACGCTCCGCAGGTACGGCGCGGACTTCATCGTTCTGGCTGGATTCATGCGCATGGTCAAACCCGGCCTCCTTCGCGCGTTCGCCGGTCACATAATCAACATCCACCCCGCCCTGCTCCCCGCGTTCCCCGGCCTGCAGTCGTGGAAACAGGCGCTCGACTACGGCGCCAAGGTGGCAGGCTGTACGGTCCATTTTGTGGACGAAGGAATGGATACCGGTCCAATCATTGTGCAGCGCTCCGTGCCGGTGCTTGAAAACGACACACCGGAAAGCCTGCATGCCCGTATCCAGGAGCAGGAGCACATGGCATATCCGGAAGCGTTGCGTTTGATCGCTGCGGGACGGACGCGCATCGAGGGCCGGCGGGTCTTTATCGAACATTGAACGTTGAACATTCAACGTCCAACATCGAAGTATAATTCTATGAATCGTCGAGCTCTTTTGTCCGCACACGCGAAGCTTGCCAAACAGTATGGCCCCATCGGATTCAAGCCCGGTGGTGATCCGCTCGCGCAACTGGTGCAAACCATTCTTTCGCAGAACACGTCGGACGTGAATTCCGACCGCGCTTATAAAAGCCTGCGTAAACGATTCCCAACATGGGAATCGGTCATGAATGCGCCGACGAGACAGATTGCCGACAGCATACGGCAACGCGGACTGGCAAACATCAAGGCGCCGCGCATCAAGGAAACGCTTCGAATCATTCTCAAGCGCGAAGGCCGGTTGAGCCTCGCCCGCATCAGGAGGATGCGCAATGCGGAAGCAATGGACTACCTCACAAGCATCAAGGGTGTCGGCGTGAAGACAGCGGCATGCGTATTACTTTTTGCTTTGGGCCGCCCCGTCATGCCGGTGGATACTCACGTCCACCGCGTCACACGTCGGCTCGGTTGGGTGCCGGAGAAAGCCAGGCCGGACGATATCGGTCCCGTTCTGGAACACCACTTGCCCGATAAGCAGATCCTATCCATGCACATCTACCTGGTCTGGCATGGGCGTAAAACCTGCAAAGCACAGCACCCGCTCTGCGCGGAGTGCAGCCTGGCAAAACAGTGTGCATTTGGGCGGAAGCATAAGGATTCGCAATAGACGTAAGGACCTTATTTCCGTACTATACGCCCCGAAAACGGAAGGTTTTATGAAGACAAAGAAGGAAAGCACAAAGACACTGGTCCTCGGATTGCCCAAGGGAAGTCTGCAGGAAGCGACCTTTTTAATGATGAAGAAGGCCGGATTCTCGGTTTCCGTCGGCTCGCGTTCTTACATGCCGAGCATTGACGATCCGGAACTGAAGGGCCGTCTCATTCGCGCACAGGAAATCAGCCGCTATGTCGAACATGGCATGCTGGACGCAGGTATCACGGGCTATGACTGGATTCTTGAAAACGGGTCCGATGTCGTTGAAGTCACCGAGCTCATTTACGCCAAGCAGGGGCTTCGTCCGGTTCGCTGGGTCCTCGCCGTTCCCAACGAGTCGAAGATCAAATCGGTCAAGGACCTCGAGGGCAAGCGCATTGCAACCGAAGCCGTGGGCCTGACCCGGCGCTACCTGAAGAAGAACAAGATCAATGCCGAAGTCGAGTTCTCGTGGGGCGCCACGGAAGTAAAGGCACCGGAATTGGTGGATGCCATTGTTGAAATCACGGAAACCGGATCGTCGCTGCGGGCGAACAACCTGCGAATCGTTGAAACGATTCTCGAATCCACCACCCGCCTGATCGCCAATAAGAAGGCGTGGAAAGACCCCTGGAAGCGCCGCAAGATCGAACAGCTTTCCATGTTGCTCACCGGTGCGCTGGCCGCCGAGGGCCGTGTACTGTTGAAGATGAATGTGGGCGAGAGGAATCTGAAGAAGGTCTTGCGGCTCATGCCCGCACTGCACGCCCCCACCATCAACAGCCTCAGCTCCGACGGCTGGTACTCCATCGAGTCCGTCGTGGAGGAGCGCGTGGTTCGCGAGATCATTCCGCAATTGAAGACCGCTGGAGCAGAAGGTATTATCGAGATCGGTCTTAACAAAGTAGTGCCCTGAACGTCAAAGACCTGCGGGCGCCGCAAAAGGAGACAGACATGGGTTCGGTCAAAAAGAAACGCCGCACGAAGATGGCAAAGCATAAACGCAGAAAACGTCTGCGTGCCATGCGGCACAAGAAGCGCTGACGCCGCCGCGAGCGGTCGAAGGCCCGCGGTTCGGCCCGCGGGCCTTTGTTTTTTTGTCGCCGGGAGAATTGGCAATGAACTGGATATCCAGCATTCAATGGTTTTTTCGTCTCCATCGGACAATAGGGATTGCCACACTGATGGCTTTATGGGCCTCCGGATGCGCCGGGCCGCGCGCGGCTCGTCCTTCCGCATCACCGGATGAAATGCCGGGACTTTCACTGGATGCACGGGCACGCGCCGAGGCGCTCGCACACTACAGCCAGGGGCTGCTCTATGAATCCGATCGCAATGTCGAAGGAGCGCTCACCAACTTCATCCGTGCGGCCGAACTGGATCCCGATCACGAAGGCCTGCAAATCCGCATCGCCGTGCTCATGCTACAGCAGAAGCGACAGGATGAGGCCGTGGAACTCCTGGAGCGTTATGTAAAGAGAGCCCCTAAATCGGAGAGAGCCCTGACGCTGCTGGCCATCATTTACCGGGCGGCCGAGAATCTGCCGCGTGCAGAGCATATCTATCAACGGATCATCAAAGCGTATCCTGACAAACAGGATGCGTACGTCGAGCTCGCTGGACTCTATCTTCGACAGGCGCGCATCGGCGATGCCACCGCGCTCCTGGAAAAGGCGAGCCGGCGCGTGCCAAAGCCCGGAGACCTTTTGCGCGCTCTCGGCACGATCTATCTCGAACAGGCAAAAACTGCGGATACGAATCGCAATCTGAATGCGGCGTTAAGCGCTTTCGAGCGGGCGCTCGCGATTACGCCACAGGACACCGCGCTGCTTTATCAGCTCGGCGATGTTTACGCGAAACAAGGCGACCTCGGAACAGCGCTTCGCTACTTCTTCCGCATCGAGGACGCGGCGCCGGACAACCTGCCGATCAAGCAGCGGCTGGCACTGGCGCTTATGAAAAGCGGTGAGCGTGACGCCGTGATCACGCAATTGGAAGCGGCCGCGGTAACATCCCCCGTACCGCAGCGCATCTATTATTATCTGGGCGACATTTACACGGCCGACCAGGATGATGAAAAAGCCACGGAGTACTATGAGCGCGCAACCACTGGAGACCGGCCACAGGCTGCGGCATTCGTCAAACTTGCTGTAGGAAAAGCTGAAGAGGATCCGGATCAGGCCATTACCATTCTTCTCAAGGGATTGGACGCGCTTCCCGGGAACATCCGCTTGATGGAAATGCTGGCCCTCTTCCATTACAGCCAGGAGAAGTTCTCCGAATCGCTGGAATACTTTGAAGCCGCGCTGAAGCAGGCCGACGGCGATCCCGACATAGAGGTCAATGCCCTTTTCATCTTCAATTATGGGATCGCCGCGCAGCGGGCGGACGATTTCGATCGTGCCGCGACCATGCTTAACCGTGCCGTATCACTGAATCCGGCATTCTTAGACGCCTATCTACAGGTCGCTTTCCGCCAGGAAGACGAAACACTGAAGCGCGACTCCATCACGGTTCTCGAAAAAATGGGCGAACTGCAGCCCGGCGAGCCGAACGTTTACCTCTATCTCGGCCTTCTGAACAGCTACCTGAAATCCTATGCCGCCGCCATTTTGGCTTTCGAAAAAGTCGAGCGGCTGGTCCAGGATTCGCCACAGCAGGCGGTGATTCTCGATGCCGCGTTCTATTTCTGGTACGGCGCCGCATGCGAACGGGAAAAACAATACAAACGCGCTGAACAGTTGTTTCTGAAATGCATCGAACTCGATCCGCAACATTCCGAAGCGCTCAATTATCTCGCTTATATGTGGGCCGAGCAGGGCATGGAATTGGAGCGCGCAATGGATCTCGTGCAGCGCGCATTGAAAATCAACCCGACGAGCGGCGCCTTCATAGACACGCTCGGATGGATCTATTACATGCAGGGCGAGTACGAAAAAGCGTTAGCCGAGATCAATCGTGCCGCCGAGCTGATCCCCGACGATCCGACGATCCTGGATCACCTGGGAGACGTTTTCTTCAAGTTGGGCGACGAGGAACAGGCCATCCCACACTGGAAGCGTTCATTCGTGCTGGACCCGGAAAACAAGACCATTGCGGAAAAACTGACCTCCCACGGGGTTGACCTTGAACCACTCCGCGGTGAGGCGGAAGAACTTCTAGACCAGAAGAACCGGGAGAAAAGAGAGCAGCAGGAAGCCAACCGGTTAATCGGCCTGCCGAATGACGGCGGCCTCCTTGCTCCCATGGATCAACTCGACGAGGATGAGTAGAATCTCAGCTTCGCTTTTCGATCGGCACATAATCCAGGTGTTCCGGCCCCATGTACAACTGGCGCGGCCGCCAGATCTTCTGCTCCGGATCCCGCCGCAACTCCTGCCATTGCGAGACCCATCCGGGCAACCGCCCGAGCGCAAACAGCACCGTATACATGTCCGTCGGGAAGCCCATGGCCCGGTATGTTATACCGGTATAGAAATCCACGTTGGGATATAGATTCCGCTCGACGAAATAGGAATCGGCAAGAGCCTTTTCCTCAAGCTTCATCGCGATATCGAGCAACGGATCCTTAATCCCCAGCTTGCCCAGGACTTCCATGCAAATCTTCTTGGCCACGCGCGCGCGGGGGTCGTACGTCTTGTAGATCCGGTGGCCGAAGCCCATCAACTTGAAGGGATCTTTCTTGTCCTTGGCGCGTTCGACCACCTTGTCCACATCACCGCCCTCGGCCTTGATCCGTTCGAGCATTTCGATCACCGCCTGGTTGGCGCCGCCGTGCAACGGCCCCCACAAGGCACAGATACCCGCCGCAATACAGGCGTACAGATTCGCGCCCGAGCTGCCGACCTGCCGCACGGTCGAAGTGCTGCAATTCTGATCGTGATCGGCATGCAGAATGAGCAGCTTGTTCATGGCCCGTACCAGCAACGGATCAATTTCGTAATCTGCCACAGGCGACGAGAACATCATGTTCAGGAAGTTCGCGCAATAAGAGTAACGATGGCTCGGGTAAACGAACGGCTCCCCGACCGCTTTCTTGTATGAGAACGCGGCGATCGTGCGCAGCTTGGAGAGAAGGCGCGTCGCTGTAATGTCCAGCTCTTCCGTTTCCTCGGCGTGTTCAAGTTCCGGGTAGAAACTGGAAAGAGAAACCACCATCGCGGAAAGAACCGCCATCGGGTGCGCATGCTCCGGGTACTTCGCGAAGAAGGTCAGCATGTCCTCATGAATCATCGAATGCCGGTTGAGAAGCTTGGAAAACTTTTCCAACTCCGTGCGTGTCGGCAATTTTCCGTGAAGCAGCAGGTATGCCACCTCGATGAACGTGCAATTCTCCGCAAGATCCTCGACCGTGAAACCACGATAGATAAGGCGACCCCGCTCGCCATCCACAAAACTGATCGTGCTGCTGCACGAACCTGTATTGGCAAACCCCGGATCATAGGTTATCAAGCCGGTATCTTTTCGGAGCGACCGGATATCCATGGCTTCCTGGCCGATATTATCCTTACGCATGGGAAACTTGAACGTCTTCCCCTCGACGGTTAGTTCAGCCATTTTGGCTTCTGCCGGTGCGCTCATACTCTCTCCTTCATCCGTATGCAACCCGTAATCGTGCCTTGCGTCCGCATTATATTGCGATATTTCAATCTGTCAAAACCATCCCACAATAAAAGAAAAGCCCGACCGGGAATGGTCGGGCTTTCGACACTGCAATGAGCGGCTAAGCCTTGACGACTTTACCGGCTTTGATGCACGACGTGCACACGCGCATCGAAGATACGCCCCCACCCTTGCGAACGCGAATCTTCTGGATGTTGGGCTTGAAACGACGCCTGCTTATGCCTGTCGTGTGCAGACCAATTCCACCCTTCTTCTTGGCCAGCCCGTGCCGGACAATCCGATTACCTGTTGAAACGCCTTTGCCGCAGATTTCACATTTGTTAGCCATAACCACTCCTAAACGAAAAAGCTCGCGCACTATAGGTGAGGCAAACGCGCATGGCAAGTGCAAAGTCCAAGAAAACCCGGCAGCCGCGACGGGAAAGGCGTGGCGCTGTATTCATCAGGGCCTGCTAGCGCTCGGCCGGCCGGAAATCCTGAACCTGCAACTGCAGGGTTGTCACCCCGTTGAACTCGTTTTTTTTCAATTGAAATGCCAGGTCAACGGCGCCATCCGGCACTTCACGCTCACCCAGTCCAAAGCCTATCGCGTCAAACTGGCGCCCGCCTTCAGCAACCAGCATCTTCAAATGCTTACCTTTCAGAATCCGCGGAGGACCAAGAACTCTTGCGCCCCGCACACCCCATACCGGCGTGGCATTGCCCATTCCGAACGGCTTCATCGCCTGGAGATGGCTGTAAAACGACTCATCCAATTCACCCAGGCTTAGCCATCCATCAATTTTCTGCACGGGCCGCAATTCTGTTCCGCTCAATGTTTCTGCCGCCACCTCGTTGAAGCGTTTTCTAAAAGACTCCAGGTTTTTGCGCTCGATATCCAAGCCCGCCGCCATCGCATGACCGCCATGACCGCCGAGCAAGTCCGAGCACTTTTCCAAGTGTTCCACGATGTTGAATCCCTCAATGGACCGGCATGAGCCGCGGCCGACATCCGATTCGTCGAATGCGATCACAATCGCGGGCCTGAAATACCGGGAACAAAGACGGGACGCCACGATCCCGATTACGCCCGGATGCCAGCCCTGCCCTGCCGCCACGATTGCAAAATCGTTTGTCGCGTCGAAATGCGAGTCCACCTGCGCCACCGCTTCGTCGAATATCCGGGATTCCGTTTCCTGGCGCTCTCGGTTCGCCGCATCTAGCTCGCGGGCAATGGCAAGAGCCTTCTCGTAATCGTCCGTCAAAAGCAATTCCAGCGCGGCCTCGGCGGTGCCCATTCGCCCTGCCGCATTCAGCCGGGGGCCGAGCATGAAGCCCACGTGATAGGAATCTACTTCTTTCTGTATCCCGCTGACAGCCGATAATGCGCTGAGCCCGATGCACGGAGCGCGGCTCAACTGCTGAAGGCCGAAGCGGGCAAGTACTCGATTTTCGCCGATCAGGGGCACAATATCCGCAATCGTCCCCACGGCTACGAGATCGAGATGTGTACGCAAATCCAAGCTGCCTGCGGCCGCGTGTTTGCCGTTCCGGGCATGTTTCAGGAGCGCATGGCACAATTTGAATGCAACTCCTACACCGGCAAGATTGCGCGCATCCGGGTCCCCGCCCAGTTTCGGATTCACCAGCGCAACCACCGGTGCATTCGGGCCCGAGGGTTCGTGATGATCCGTAACGACAAGGTCAAACCCCAGTGTCCGAGCCAACCCGGCAGCCTCGGCCGAGGAAGTCCCGCAATCCACGGTCACCAAGAGTTGCGGCTTCAACAGGTCGGCACATCGCTGCAAGGTATCCACGGCAAGACCATAACCGTCATCCACCCGGTGCGGCAGGAAAGGAAAAACATGGGCGCCGAGCGCGCGTAATACTTTGACCATCAGCGCCGTGGCCGTGATGCCATCCGCATCGTAATCACCATAAACAACGATTCGCTCCCCCTGCTCCACCGCGCGCCAGAT
This sequence comes from uncultured Verrucomicrobiota bacterium, assembly GCA_964617565.1. Lineage (GTDB taxonomy): Bacteria > Verrucomicrobiota > Kiritimatiellia > CAIQIC01 > JAGNIJ01 > JAKJGV01. Next base: position 116,828 of record CAZTYH010000001.1, on the reverse strand, counting down.
TCGTTCCACGGCCTGCTCCATCGCCGGAAGCGCAAACGGATCGGCAAGCTCGCTTAAGCGGGGATTCAAGAATCGGGACGCCGTTTCCGGGCTTTCATAGCCGCGTGAAACGAGAAGACCCGCCACGGCCGGAGGTAAACCGAGACCTTTCGCAACGATCTCGGCGATTGATAAATTGTAATCCAGCGTCTTCCAGCGCTTCATATCTGCCTACCCTTGCATATCCGCATCCACACAAAAAGAATAGAACCGCGAATCAACGCGAATTAACGCTAATTGGAGATTTGTCAAATTGAGTCTGCAACTCAAAATGACCCATCTCTGATTCGCGTTAATTCGCGATAATTCGCGGTTCCTTATTTCAGCGATCGGCCTGTGCCCGAATCTTCTTCTCCGGGTGCCAGATCATCGCGACGGGCGTTGCAATGAAGATCGTGGAATAGGTACCCGCCACCATGCCGATGAACAGCGCCAGCGCGAAGTCATAAATGGCGCCGCCACCGAACAACAAGAGGGCCACAACGGTGAACAAGGTTGTAACCGTTGTCAGCACGGTTCGGCTCAGCGTCTGATTGATGCCGAGATTGGCAATTTCCCTGAAGCTCTTGCCCCGATACAGTTTCAGATCTTCACGAATACGGTCGAAAACGACGATTGTATCGTTGACGGAATAACCGATGATGGTCAGCAACGCCGCAATACTGGTCATGCTGAGCTGGCGTCCCATCAAGCAGAAGATGCCGATAGTGATCAGGGCATCATGGAACAGCGCCACGACGGCGCCCACGGAAAAACCGAACTCAAACCTCCACGAGATATACAGAATCATACCGATCAGCGCGACCAGCATGGCTGTGATTCCCTTCTTCTGCAACTCGCGGCCGATCTGCGGACCCACACTGTCCTTCTTGAGCACCTTGTAGTCCGGCCAGGCTGCGGTTATGGAATCCACGACCTTGTCGCCGTCCTCGAACGAAGACTTGATCTCGAGGTACTCGCGTATCTGGTCCTCGCCTTCAATGCCGGCCACTCGCTGGTATTGAATCGTCGGGCTCTTCACGCCGGCGCCCTCGATTGCCGAGCGGATATCCTCAACGGTCACGCGATTCTTGAACTCAAAGGACACCGTCGCGCCGCCGGTGAAGTCCACGTTGAAGTTCGCCATTCCACGCTGCGCAAACATCACCATGGACCCGATAATCACTACGGCTGAAAGCCCTATCGCAATGTACCGCTTGCCGACGAAATCTATCTTCGTTTCGCGGAATAACGTCAGCATTTTCAGACGCTCAATCTTCGAATGCTTGATCAGCAGATTGAAGACCATGCGCGTAACCACGATGGCCGTGTACATGCTGCACAGGATGCCGGCGGTCAGGGTGACGGCATAGCCGCGCACCGGGCCGGAACCGAGCCAGAACATGATCGCCGCCGCAAGCACGGTGGTAATATTGGCGTCGAAGATCGCGCTCCACGCCTTTTCATAGCCCGACGACACCACGGCGGCAAAGCGCTTGCCCTGCAATTGCTCTTCACGCATGCGCTCGAAGATGAGCACATTGGCATCCACAGCCATGCCGAGTACAAGGACGATACCGGCGATACCGGGCAGTGTCAGGGTCGGCAAGCTGATCGCGCTGCCCAATCCACCCGCATCCATCAGGCTGAACGCGCCGGATACGGCCATCATACCCAACGGGAGCAGGATCAGGTTGAGCAGCAGGGCCATATTGGCCACGACGCCGCACAGAAAGTAGTAACCTACCATGAACAGCACAACCACGATGAGGCCGTAGATCGCGGCGCGCTTACCACTCTCGATGGAATCACGCCCGAGCGTCGGATCAACCGTCCGCTCCTCCACAACAGTAACCGGGGCAGGCAAGGCACCCGCGCGCAGAACGATAGCCAGATCCTGCGCTTCCTTCAGGGAAAAACTGCCCTCGATAATGGCAGAGCCGCCGTGAATGGCCGTCTTGATGAACGGAGCCGAGTACAGTGTGTCGTCCAAAACGACCGCAAGGTAGCGACGCCCGTCGAGACTAGGATTCTTGGCGCCGCCAGGAGCATAGTCGGACGTCACCGCGGCAAACCGCTTCGCGCCCTTCGCGTCGAAACGCAGCGTCACAATCGGCTGCCCGAACTGCTGGTAATCCACACCCGCATTCTTCAGGGCCTCGCCCTTCAATTCCGCGCGGCGACTGACGAAGTAAGGCCGGAACACCTCCTGCCCTTGCCGTTCTTCTTTCATCAGCATGAAGTCGTAGCCGGCTGGAGCCTGGAACGTGCGGAGACGGCGGCGGGATTCTTCAGGGGAAAGGTCGGGTTCGCCTTCCCTCTTTTCGCGCTTCATATACTTGACCGCGCGCCACTGCCCGTTAAAGGTCTGTTCGTCAATGGATACGATCCTGTAGCCCGGAGGCGCAAGGTTCTTTTCAAAAAGCTCTTCCGCCAATTCGTCGTTCTTCGGATGCACCATGCGAAACTCCAGATATGCGGCGCTCTGCAGGTTTTTGATTGCGCGTTCGCGGTCCTCCGCGCGCAAGCCCGGGATCTGGACGATGATACGATTGTTGCCCGGCTCCGGGTAAATGATTGGTTCCGCTACACCCATGCTGTCCACGCGGTTGCGAAGGACTTCCAGTGCACGAGGCTGCGCATCGCGCTTGGCGTCGTCATCCAGCTCCGAGACGTCCACCTCCAGCACATAGCTTGTGCCTCCGCGCAGGTCCAGGCCCAGCTTGACCTTTTCTTTAACGGGCGTGACCAGCACCAGCGACCAGCACACCAGCACGATGAGCAACAACCATTTCCACAATGCATTCTTATCCATGATTCATCCGCTCCGATTTTTTTGAAAATCCGGGGGTTTCCTCGCCTTGCATCCGGCTTGTCACGACGCCGGCGAATCCGAAGGCGCTTCTCCCTTGTCGAGCACCTGGGTCACCGCCGCGCGGCTGACCTCGAGCTTCACACCGTCGGCCACCTTGATCGTGAAAGTCCGCTCCTTCACGTTTGAGACAATGCCGATGATTCCACCGCTGAAGAGGACGCGATCACCGCTCTTCACGGCTTCCAGCAAGGCGCGGCGTTCTTTTTCACGGCGCTGCTGCGGCCGGATCAGCATGAAGTAGAAAATCACGACCATGATACCGAGCCACCCGAACATGAAAACCGGCGACTGCTGTTCCTGGCCCTGCGTGGGCGCCATTGCCAATACTGTAAACAGACTGTTCATTTCATTTCTTCCTTTTCCAGAATTCCCCGATCCCGTTCTCCGAATCGCACCTGCCGCCTGTACTCATCCAGGCGGTCCTCCGCGATGGCCGTGCGGATTTCATTCATGAACTCCCTGTATCGAAACAGGTTGTGCATGCTCAGGAGCCGGATGCCAAGGATCTCACCCGTATTCATCAGGTGGCGGATATACGCCCGCGAGAAGTTCCGGCATGCATAACAACCGCATCCTTCTTCGACCGGCCGCGTATCCTCGCGGTAAACCGCCGCCTTCACGGGATATCGCCCCTGCCTCGTGAACGCCGTCCCATGCCGCGCCAACCGCGTGGGAATGACGCAATCGAACATGTCCACCCCTCGCGCGACGGCCTCGATCATGTGATGCATCGTGCCGACACCCATCAGGTACCGCGGCTTATCCGCCGGAAGCCGCCCGATGCTGTCGTCAATTCCCTTGATAATCAGCTCATCCGGCTCGCCGACGCTGACGCCACCGATGGCATAGCCGTCAAAGCCCATGCCGACCAGTTCCCGGGCGCAACGATCCCGCAAATCCTCAAACACACTGCCCTGTACAATGCCAAAGACCAATTGCCCGTCAGCACGCGGCTGCCGAGCACATAAGGCCGCCCATGCTAGGGTTCGATCTACGGCTTTGCAAGCGTAATTCCGGTCGCAGGGATATGGTGTGCATTCGTCCAAAACCATCGCGATATCCGAGCCCAGGCGCCGCTGGATGGCCATGACTTCCACCGGCCCGAGGAAAAGGCGCGCGCCGTCGAAATGCGACTGAAATTCAACCCCGTTGTCCCCAATCCGGTTCAGCTTGGCGAGGCTGAACACCTGGTAGCCGCCGCTGTCCGTCAGAATCGCGCGCGGCCACGCCATGAACTTGTGCAAGCCCCCGCACTTCTCGACCGTTTCATCGCCGGGGCGGATGTGCAGGTGGTAGGTATTGCCCAGCACAATCTGCGTGTCCAATTCCAGCAATTCGGCGGGCGTCATTGCCTTGACCGTTGCCTGCGTACCGACCGGCATGAAGACTGGGGTATCCACCACCCCGTGCGCCGTAGTCAGTCGCCCCAAACGCGCCCCGGTGGATGCATCCTTATGAAGAATCTCGAAATCGCCGACCTTGCTCACGATGCCCCCAGCAATTCTTCGGCGAAATGACAGGCGCTGTGACGCCCGGCCCCGACTTCGCGCAACGGAGGCACCTCAACACAACAGCGCTCCCGTACGCGGGGACAGCGAGGATGAAACGGACAGCCGGGAATGATACGCGCCGCCGAGGGAATATCGCCCTGCAAAACCACCCGCTGAGACCCCTCGGATCGCGAGCGCAAACCACGATCCACATCGGGCACGGCCGAAAGCAAGGCCTCCGTGTAAGGGTGCGCCGGCGCGACATACAGCGCCGAGGCAGGCGCACTCTCAACAATCCGCCCGAGATACATCACCATCACGCGATCGCTCACATAGCGAACCACCGCAAGATCGTGCGCCACGAAAATGTATGAAAGGTCCATGCGCTCCTTGAGATCCTTGAGCAGGTTGAGAATCTGCACTTGCACTGAGACATCGAGCGCCGAGACCGGTTCATCGGCAATCAGGAGACGCGGCTCCACGGCCAGCGCGCGGGCGATGCCGATGCGCTGGCGCTGACCGCCGCTGAATTCGTGCGGATACCGGTCGAGATAACCCGGATCCAATCCCACCGCCTGAAACAACTCCACGGCCCTTTGCCGCCTTTCCGCCGCGCCAAGCACCCGCTTGTGCACACGCAAGACCTCGTCAATGGCGCTTCCGACGGTCATTCTCGGATTAAGCGAAGCAAACGGATCCTGGAACACCATTTGCGCCTCCCGCCGAAATGATTGAAGCCTTGTCCCGCGGAAGAGACTGACCTCTTCGCCGTCAAACCGTATTGTTCCCGAATGTGGCTCCTCAAGCCGCAGGATCGTGCGGCCGAGCGTGCTTTTGCCACAACCGCTCTCGCCCACCAGGCCCAGCGTCTCACCGCGACGCACTTCAAGGCTCACGCCATCCACGGCGCGGACCGGGTTCTTCCGGTCACCGAAGTACACCCGGAGATCGCGAACCTCAATGAGCGTTCCGTTTTTCATGTTCTCCAGAAGTGACATCGCGCTTCGTGCTCCTCTTCGCATTTTTCGATAACAGGTTCTTCGGCGCGGCAGCGCGGCTGTGCTTTCGGGCAACGCGGGTGAAATGGACATCCGGACGGAAGCGCCAGCGGATTCGGCACCGCACCCTCGATCCCCTTGAGTCGTCCCGTCGTGCCCTCCAGCCGCGGCACGGCATCCAACAAGCCGCGCGTGTAAGGATGCCGCGGATTGCGCAACACTTTTTCCGTCGGCCCCGACTCCACGATGCGCCCGGCATACATCACGTTGAGCCAATGCGCCACATCCGCCACGAGCCCGAGGTTATGCGTGATCAGGAGAACCGCCATTCCAAGCTGTTTCTGCAGCGAGCCCAGCAATTCCATGATCTGCGCCTGGATCGTCACGTCCAGCGCGGTCGTCGGCTCGTCCGCCACGAGCAGGCGCGGGTTGCAGGCAAGTGCCATCGCAATCATCGCCCGCTGCTGCATGCCCCCGGACAGTTGATGGGGATAAGCATCGAAACGGCGCTCCGGATCGGGCAATCCCACGAGGTTCATCAGGCGCAACACTTCATCCCGCCCGGATACTTTCGGACGATGCAACCGTATCGCTTCCGCAATCTGGTATCCCACCGTGAACACCGGGTTCAGCGATTCGCCCGGCTCCTGGAAGACATAAGAGATGTCGCGCCCGCGAAGCTGCCTGAGTTCCGCATCGTCTAGCCGGAGAACATCGCGCCCGCGAAAGAGGACTTGCCCTCCTGCATATTGTCCGGGCGGTTGTGGAATCAATCGCGCCAGCGAAAGCGCGGTGACACTCTTCCCGCAGCCGCTCTCGCCAACCAGCGCAACGGTTTCGCCCTCCCGGATAATAAAGGAAACCCCATCCACGGCGCGGACCACACCGCCGCGCGTGATAAAATGGGTGCGCAGGTCCTGCACGTGCAAAAGAATATTGTTGGTTCCGGCAGTCATTCAGTCTAACCACCGGCTATTTTGATGGCTTCCTCGCGGGACATCGCGATTTGAAGCGTCTCATGCAGGCCCAGCAAATGGATGATTTGAGCGATCTTCTGCGGAATGCAGCAATACACCAGCTTGCCCCCGGCCGCTTCGCATTCCTTGTTGTACTTGTTGAACAATGCAAAACACATGCTGTTCACATAAGTCAATCCCATGCAATCCACGACCACGCGCGCGCCCTGCGAGCTGAGCGGTTGCATCGTCTTGCTGAAGACATCCGTGGTTGCCGTATCAAGTGATCCCCCCAGGCAAACGACATCCACTTCCCCCGCCTTCTCCCTCTTGATCTCAAGCGCATGCTGCACGATTAAATTCCTCCACACGGCACAGACCCATACTACCCCCTTTCCACCGTTCCCGCAAAGCGCTTTCGCCCGGAAAAGTCGGAACGTAAAAACATGCTGGAGCCGCTGCCGAATTACGTGTATACATCATGTGCAGTCAGTACCGCGGCGATGGCTTGACGAAATGGAGGTGTCAGCGTGACACAGGAAACCAGGCAGGCGTTTCTTTTCGGCTCCGTGCTTCTGAATATCGTTCTTATCCTGATCTTCATCTGGTTCGTCGGTTATTCACGGTCCACGATGCTGAAGTTCGTCTCGCAGACCACGGCCGACCAGATTCAACTCCAGGAACGGATTCTTGAGGAACTTTCGGCGGACGATCCCGCTCGATTTTCCGCGCTGACAAATTCGCTCCACTGGAGCCTGAACGCCCAAAAGCGCCTGCAGTACAACATCGACACGAAACAGCAATAACCCGGCCGGGCAGCCACACCGCTGGGCCGCTACCCCGGCTGTTGCTGGGTCAGGCAATGGATCGTTCCAAGACCGAGCACAAGATCCACCGCGTGAATGCCGACCACCGGCCTGTCTTTGAACAACTCGCCCAGGATACCGAGCGCCACGCGATCCGCAGGATCATTGAAAGTCGGGACCAGCACTGCGGCGTTCGAGATATAGAAGTTGGCATAACTCGCCGGAAGCCGCGTCCCTTTGAACACCACCGGCGAAGGCATGGGCAGCATGACGACCTCCGGCTTGGAGCCATCTTCAAGTCGTGCGCTTTGGAGTCGTTCGCGATTCTCCGCCAGCACTCGATAATTGAGGTCGCTTCGATTCTTTTCGCCGCACAGCACCAGTGTACGCGGATTGACGAAGCGGCACAGATCGTCCACGTGCCCGTGCGTGTCGTCTCCGGCAATTCCCCACCCCAGCCAGATGACGTTGCGCGTGCCCAGGTATTCGGCCAATACTTTCTCCACGTCTTTTCGCGGCATGCCCGGATTACGGACCTGCTTCCGCTGGTCCAGCAGACATTCTTCCGTGGTGATCAGCGTGCCGCGCCCGTTCACATCAATCGCCCCACCCTCCAGCACCACGCGCCGCCTGCCAAGCTGCGCATCAAACAATTTGACCCCCATCTTCGCCGCAACGTGTTCCGGCACGCGCCGATCAAATCGCCAATCATGATATTTGGCCCATGCATTGAAATGAAAATGCACGATGGCGCGCGCGGCCGGCTTGCGCTTGCGCACAACGAAAATCGGCCCGCTGTCACGCATCCACCCGCGATTGGTCGGAATCTTGAAAAATTCTACGTTGGCTAGATTCGCGTCCGTGCTGCGAATAAAACGCAGGGCGCGTTTCTGCATGGCCGCATCCTGAACCGCGATCCGAACCTTCTCCCCCACCGCGAGCTTTCGAATCATTTCCCCGTAGGCCCACTGCGCCGCCTCCAGCTTCCCCGGCCAGTCCGTCGGATGATGCGGCCACCCCAGCCACGTCGCTTCATGACGCTCCCACTCCGCGGGCATGTGATATCCGAGCGCGGCTGGAACCGCAGACCGGTTTTCGCGCGGTAAATTCACGGCTCGCTCCAAATGTTCAATTTCAAGAGACTCTTGCCCAAATCCGAATTTCTAAATCCGAAATCCAAAACAATTTCGAAATTCGAAATCTAAAATCAGAAACCGCCCGTTTTCCGCGAGTATTTTTCATTTTGGTTCTTAGGATTTGTTTAGGATTTCGATATTCGTGCTTCGGATTTATCCAACATCCGGCTCGTAATACCGTCATACGCATCCACACGGCGGTCGCGCAGGAACGGCCAGTTCCGCCTGACTTCCTCGATGCGGGCAGGATCCACATCGGCATAGAGCATTTCTTCCCTGTCCATCGCTGCCTGCGCCACGATCATGCCCTGCGGATCGGCGACAAACGACGAACCCCAGAAATCAATTCCCTCCGCGCCGCGCTGATCTTCGTGCCCCACGCGATTCACCGCGGCCACATATACCCCGTTCGCCACGGCATGTCCGCGCTGAACCGTCATCCAGGCCTCGCGCTGTGCCGGACCGTTGCCTTCCTTCTCGCCCGGCAGCCAGCCGATCGCGGTCGGATAGAAAATAACGTGCGCGCCCTTCAGTGCGGTAAGGCGCGCGGCCTCCGGATACCACTGATCCCAGCAGATCAACACACCGATTGGTCCCGCCTTCGTGTTGAATGAACAAAAGCCGAGATCGCCGGGTGTGAAATAATATTTTTCGTAATAACCGGGATCGTCGGGAATATGCATTTTACGGTAGATGCCTGCGGTCTTTCCATCCGCATCCAGCACGACCACCGTGTTGTGATAGAGACCTGGTGCGCGCCGCTCAAAAAGAGGCAGCAGGATAACCACGCCCAGTTTGGATGCGATTTCGCGGAAGTGTTCCGTGGACGGGCCCGGAATCGTCTCGGCCAGATCGAAAAATCCCGCGTCTTCCGTCTGGCAGAAATAGCGCGAGCGGTAAAGCTCCGGCAGGCAGACCACCTGCGCCCCGGCGCGCGCGGCCTCCTCCACTTTCTTCGCCGCGCGAGCCATGTTTTCAGCCGGATCAGTCCCGACCGTCATCTGCACCAGCGCGATCTTGGTTTTGCCTTTTGATTCGTTCATGGCAGCAGCATTAAGGCGTTAACAAAGGGCCCGTGTCAAGCAAGGGCCCGGAATTCGCGTGGCGATCGGTTTCATGATGCTCCGAGGAGCCATCGCCAAACGGGCATAACGCGAATAGCAGCACCCGACTCCAAGGCAATCTCCTCATACTGATCGTAGGTCAGGAGGAGCCCGTTCGAAATACGCAGCGTTTCAAGCGCCTCCTGCAATCCGCCGATTTCTCTCTTGCGGTTGCCCTCGTGAAGCTCAAAGCAGACCTGAATGGCTGAGACCGCCTTGCGACCGCTTACCGTCACGAAGTCACATTCTCCGCGGTCCCGGAAGAAATAGACATTTTCGCCTCGGCGCAGGAGTTCAACGAAGACACAATTTTCGAGCGCCTTTCCTGCATCTCTTGAGAATTGAAACGACACGGCATTTCGAAGCCCCGTGTCTACCACATAAACCTTCTTGTTGCTCACGTGCTGCTTTTTCAAGCTGAAGTCATATTTGAACACTTCAAAAAGAAGGTAGGCCTGCTCAAGAAAAGCGATGTGATTCCGCACGGACACGGCGCTTTTGATGTGAAGTATGTTCTTAAGGCTGTGATAGCTGATCTCGCCGGTGAAGTTTGTGCAGAGATAATGCGCGAGATGCTGGAGCGCTTTGCCTTCCCGTATTTTAAACCGCGCGATGATATCCCGGAACAGAATATCCTCGTAGGTCCTCTGCAGCAGCTCCCGGTTCTTGAACTTCAAATATTCAGGAAATCCTCCGTGCTCAAGATATTCATCGAAAACCCTCATAGCCCGCGGCCTTGATTTCGCCTTCAGAGCCCGGGGATTCATTCGATGGAAGAACAATGTTTCGCGCAACGAAAAAGGATACAGATTGATCCGACTGTAACGGCCGGTCAAATGGGTCCCCAGTTCGGAACTGAGCAAGCGCGCATTGGACCCCGTCAATATGACCTTGTATCCTTCATCGTGGATGCGGCGTACAAATCGTTCCCATCCGGGCACGTTCTGAATTTCATCGAAAAGCAGAACACGGGATTCCGCCCTTTTGTGAAAAACCTGCATCAACCGATCAAAATCGGATATCTCAAATTCGAATAACCGCTCATCATCAAGGTTGAGATAATGGAAATCCCTTTTCCTGAAACGCTCCGCGATCTGCCGCAGCAACGTGGATTTTCCACAGCGCCGAATCCCGGAAATAACGACTACGCGTCCATGCTTGAGATGCGCGGCTATATCCACTTCGCGGGACACCCCCGGCGAGCGGGCCAGAAAAGCATCCCTCTGATCCTGCACCAGATCGCCTAGAAGCATGGTGTTCATATCATTATTGCTAATATTAATATATAGTTGATATCATTATTGTCAATATTGATATTTTAATCTCAACCGCCGCGCATACCGAATTTGCACTGCAAACATTGATGTTTCCTGTCACCCCCCGATCCGAGACGCCAACTCCTGCATGTAGCGCAGCAGGCCGGACGAGGCCGGGTGTTCGAAGGGCATGCGCTCAGGATGCCATTGCACGCCCAGCAGGACCGGCGATGTCTCCACGCTTTCGACCGCCTCGACGACGCCCGAAGGACTCCGCGCTGCCACGCGCAGGTTGTTCCCGACGAAATCCGGGTCCAGTGACTGGTGATGGGCACTGTTCACATCACGAATGCTTTCCAGCGCCGCGGCAAACCGCGTGTCCTTCACCAGGTCGAGGCCATGCATGGAATCGGTGTCGCCGATTTTCCTGTGCTCTTCATCGCCGACAGCCGGCAAACCGGGCACATGCTGGATCAGTCGCCCGCGCAGCGCGACATTCAGGATCTGAATGCCGCGGCAAACCGCAAAAACAGGTTTGCCCGCCGAAATGAACATCCCGATCAAATTCAGCTCGGTCTGATCCCGCCGATCGTCAATATCGGCCGTTTCCGGCGCGCGTTTCGCTCCATACAACATCGGGTTCACATCCCCGCCGCCGGTGAGCAGCAGCGCGGAATAATTGATAAGCGTGCCCGGCAGGTGCCCGCCCGGCTGAATCACCGTGCTCTGAATGTCGAGCCGCGCCAGCCAAGCCTCATAACGCTGCGCCGACCCGTACTTGCGACCTCTCGTCAACAACCATTTCATTTCATGTCTTCCTTCTTGAATCCTTTGCAGATTACCGGCCGCCTTTCCCAAAGGGAACCCCTATCTTGTATCCGCATTCTCTTGCAGCCTGAAAGGCTGCCGCAACTCAGCCCGGCGCAACGCGCCGGGATTAAGGATAGTTTCAATATTCATCAACCCTGAAGGGTTGCGCAAACAGATTGAGGGACCCCTTCAGGCTCCATTTTTTTGGGGAGTTGCTTTTCAAGGGGTTTCACCCCTTGCTGAATTGCCTGACCCTTTCAGGGTTCAACCCTTCTTCATACGCGTTGAGAATGTGCGGCATGGTTCTGTATACTCGGAAGTCATGAAAGTCATATCTAAACTTCATTTCCTCTTTTTCTTGTTTGTGGTCATTTTCCTGCCGGACGCCGGCGCCCTGGACATCTACATCCTCCGCCACGCCCAGACCCTGGCGAATGTCACGCGCGAATATACCGATGAGCACCAGCGTTCGTTTTCCCCGCTCGGTCTCGAACAGGTCGAAAGCATTTCCGCAAAGCTGGCGCCCCATTCTTTCGACGCCATTCTCGTCAGTCCCGCCTGGCGCACCCGGCACACAATCCTGCGCTATTTAAAGGAACGCGGACTCATCGCGGAGATCTGGCCCGAGCTGGACGAATGCTGCTGGGACCGCAAAACGGAAATGACGATCAGCGATCTGCCGCGCGGCCCGGTCATCGAAATCGAGGACGAACATCTCGCGCTTTTTTCTTTCAGGGATCCGGGCTCGATGCGGTTCTTCGACGCCATCACCCCCGAAACAGGCGAACACCAGGTCGGCCTGGCCGTGAACATGATCCTCGAACGATTCGGCAAAACGGACAAGGCAATCCTGATCGTGACCCATTACCACACAGGCACACGCCTCATCCGTGCCCTGGCAGAAAATGCGCCGAAACGCTTTTACCTTCAAAACGCAACCCTGTCCATAATCGCTCCCGGCGCCGACGGTCGTCTCCAGTTGCAGGTCCTGAATGATGCGCCGGTGGACGCGACACATCCGTAACCCGGACTTGACGGCCGGACGATCTTCGCGGAGATTGCAGCATCATGGAAATCGAAACCATTCCCGTCGGTCCATACGAAGTGAATTGTTATATCGTGCGGATGCCAGACGCCAGGGCTATCGTCGTGGATCCCGGCGATGACGCGGACCGGATTGAAGCGGTCATCACCCGGCAAGGCCTTCGCATTTGCGCCTACCTGGTCACGCACGGACATACCGATCACCTTTGCGCGCTGGCGCCGCTGCACAAGAAATATCCGGCGCCGATCGCGGCGCATGCCGACGATGCCCGATGGATGTTCAGCGAACGCAACCAGCTTCCGCCGTACTATCCCGCGCCCGGCAGGCCGCATGAGGAGCTCCGGCTTGTGGCCGATGGCGAAGAACTGGAATACGGCGGCATGGAATGCCGCGTGATCACGACGCCCGGCCACTCTCCGGGCGGAATCTGTTTTCATTTTGAGGAGGATGGCGTGCTGTTCGCCGGCGACACGCTTTTCCAGGGTTCGGTCGGGCGAACCGATCTGCCCGGCGGCAGCGCGAAGACGTTGTCACTTTCCCTTCGAAAACTTGCGACACTGCCGGACAGTACGCGCGTTTACCCCGGCCACGGCCCCTCGACGACCATCGCCATGGAGAAGAAAACCAACTACTTCCTTCGCGGCATGGCGTAGGGAGTGGCGTTGCCTGACGGGATACTGCCGTCGTTTTGACTCACTTCAACAGATCAATCACGACCTCTTCCGCATTCAGGGGAAACTCCCGCTGCGCCTGAAAATCGAGCTGCTTGAGATCAATTTTTCGCAACGTCGGATTCTCATACGTGTGGAAGTAGAACACGCGGCCCGTCAGATCGCGATACGTCGTCCATTGCGTCCACTCGCTGGCCGCCACGTTGCCGTCCTTGTCGAGATCCACCGCAATGCCCTTCGGGATATCCACATTGTTCATGATATGCCGCGCCATGCTGAGCGCGCCCGAGCTGTCCGCCGGCTGATCGGCATAGCGAAGCAGTACCGACATCTTGATGAACCGGCTTGCGGGCGTGATATCGCCGGGCAGCCCGATCATGCCGCTGCCGTGTCCCATTGCCCTTAATTCAATCCCTCCGAAATTCGCGGCCTCGGCCATCTGCGGCGACATGCGGAGGTAGTTGCGCAGGTTGGTCAAGTGCCACGGCAGCTCGGGCGCGTTGGTCATCACGCCGGGCTTGTTGTCGTAAACATGCAGTTCGCCGTTGTCGCATTCAATGACAATGGATCCACCCGCTGCATCGTAAACGGCAAAATGCATGGGTGGGACCTGCTTCATCGCCTCGATCAGAATGCCGTAAAGACGAACGCCCTTCAGACCTTCGCGAACCTCGTCCACCGTGCTGAAATTGCTCAATATCCACGAACCGATCATCGCGTGCGCGAGCGCCTTGCCCTCCTCGCCCGCCGGCACGGACGGCCACGTCATATCGGCGTCATACCAGAGCGCGCTGAACGCAAGGCCCGCCTCGTTCAATCCATCGAAGATCGCGTTGTCGTCGCCCAGGCCGGACATGCCCACGAACCCGTACCGGCCCTCCCACGCAACCCCATTGCCTCCGTTCGGGGCCGGACTGACATAGGCTTTCCCGCGCGGCACAGCCAACACGCGAGAATTCACATCGTGCCCGAACTCCATGGTACGTGGAGAGACGATGGCTCCGTCTTTCGCCGTGACCTTGAAGACCGTGCAGGCGGAAGAATCAACGACGGCGAAGGCGGAAACAAGAACGACAGCAAGAACAGTTTGAAGGAAGGTTTTCATGTTCACCATAATCGGAAGAGCAATCCGGCAAGTCAAGCGATCGCGTCGCATCCACGCATCGTCTATTTACCGGCCAAAGTCCTCTTCCATCCATACGCCTGCACGGAAATATTCATGAACAACACCCGGCTGATTCGTCCATGAAATTACCGCATCCATTCCGAGCCGATTCGTATAGCCGGCGACGGGCATCCACGGGGCTTCTTCGATTACCGGGGCCGATTCGAGAAAGTAGTATCTTTTCATGCGAACATAGTTGTTTCCCGCCGCGCTCAAGCCATCAATATCCACAATCACCCGATCATCTTCACCGCGAATCTCCAGCGCGAAGCGGCTGTCCGGATCGGCAGGATTTGTTCCAGCGATATACTCATCCAGATTGCTCTGACCATCGTCGTCAAAATCATCGCCGGGACCTCCCCTGAAAACATCGGTTCCACCGAAACATCGGATCTCCAACGAGTCGGGCAACCCGTCTCCATCCTCATCCACCAGGCCCGAGTCGTCCCACCCCGGCGTCCCGTCATAAACAACGCTCGCGCGCCAGTAGTTGGAGTCGCCCCACATTTGATGATCCATCCGCGCATCGCGCACGGTCAGGGAATAGCCTCCTCCATCCGTTTCGGGATGCCATTGGTCGCTGTAACGGAATTCAAGAATCGTTTCGTTTTGCGGATCTTCCAGCTTCAGCCTTTCACCGCTGTTGCTCAGGCGTCCGTCATACTCGCCGACGACCAACATCCCATTCGTGTCGTAACGGGACGCAAACGCTTCGCGATTGCGCACAAGAACCAGAAGCGATCCCGGATCGAGCGTGGTGATGCCGTTCGTGAAGGCAAAAGTAAATCCGGCTGAAAAACGCGCGCCGAACAGATCGAGCACGTTGGAGGAAATATTAATAAACTCGACGAACTCGAAGAAGCCGTCCTCGTAGGGATTGCCTTCCGGCGGGTCTCGCGGATCATACATGATTTCCGTAATGCGAAGGTGACGCTGCAAGTCGCTCGGATTGCCGTCGTAGTTCGTCACGGCCGCCAGCGCTCCCACGGCATCGTAAAGCTCCAGCGTTTCTCCCCACGCGGAAAGATGTCCACTGTAAGGGCCGACCACGTAACGGCCCTCGCCGCCTTTCGGGCTCGATGCGCGCGCGCGAAACGCCGCCGCGTTGGGCGAAACATAAAGAGCGCCACCGGCCTCAATCACCGTGCCGGGCTTGAATACGTATCGCACCGCATTGGAGAGAGCCCATCCCGAGACATCCACGGCCACCGCATTGGTATTGATCAATTCGATATATTCTTCGTCCTGGTTGCCTGAAGCCGGGCTGAATTCAATGGCCCCGAACAGAAGGATCGGCGTGCCGGTCTGCGCATCCGGGATGATGCCTCCCCGGCTGACATGATTGGTGACATATAAATGATCGCGGCGGGGCTCCAGGTACTGATTCGTGAGAGCCTGTATCCCTTCGGCCAGGCTTTGCTCCACCCCATAATCATAAGGCCACTTCGCCCGGTCCAGCGAGACATCCGCGTCCATCTCAGCCGCGAGATCGGCGATCCTCTTTTCGAAATACAGATTCTCCGCCGGCGTTCCGGGCGCCTGCAAAAACTGATCCATCAAGGTGCGGCACCGTCTGCCATACATTTCCATCAGGCGCGCATTTCCAAGCACGGCCCCGACCAGCCGGTTGAACTGGCCCTGGTCGGGCGGATCATCGAAAGTCATGTTGTCGTTCAGCACCCCCACATCCTGCGTCCAGTTTCTTCCGAAGGTCAGGTCCTTGTCCCAGGGAAGAAAAGACCATTCGCCCGAGCCCTCCGTATCGCGGTAGAGATAAAAATTTTTCCAGAAGCAATCGCGGTCGTGCATGATCATTGTAATCGCGAGGTAGTTGAGGACCGAGGCCACGTCCACATGATCGAACACAAAAAGTGTTCGCGCGGCACTCGAATTGGTTTCGCTCACTCCATCCACAAGAGCCTGAAGATCATCATTCGGCTCGTTCTTGCGTAACACCTTCACAACCCAATCACTGGCGCTGACGACGGGGTTACCCCCGTTAACCTTGTATAAAGCCCCGCGCGAATCGAGTTGGCGATGCTCAAGTGCGCGCGCGCTCGGTTGCTCGATAAACAAAGCCACGCTATGGAACTCCGCATTCTGTTGAACGCGGACGGGAAACGTCTCGCACCAGAACGAGCCGCCGTCGCGATAGGATTCGAACGACAGGACCGGCCGTACAAAAGCCTTATCGCCCAGCGTCGAGTTCAGGTTGATCTCCTCAACAGGATCGAAGCCATCGCGGAAGTCGAAATAGCGCCCTTTGTTGAACTCGAACTTGTACGGCGGCTTGTCCCATCCGGCCGCGGTCTGCCCCCTGATCCGCACACGAATGTTGTCGTAGAATTTTCCGCGGTAGAACAGGCAGGCCGGCGACTCGTTGCGATTATTGCCCCACGGCTCGATATGCCACCCGGGAATCGGCACGAACCAATGCAATACAGGCAGCGCATTGGTCAGCGTCGGATCGGCGACCACGGTCCCTTCATATTCGGTTGGATCGTTGGCGACCGGCCAACGCGACACATTGGATTGATCGTCGGTTGCCGTGACACGGAAACGGACCATCTGCCCCGGCGTGTAGGCTGCTGCGGGAATGACCGCTCCATAGATGCCGTTACTCGCAAGGCCGTCATCCTGGATTCCATCATCGAGCATGGCCGCCATCACCTCGTTGGAATACATGACGCGATAATGCAGTTGAACCGCGGCTACAGGACGGCCGGCGGCGGACACCTCCGCGAGAATCAACAGATCATCATTCTCTCCGGGCTCCGCGGGCAGATGCGTGATTCCACTGAGGAGGGGGCCGAGATCCGCCGTGCCGGCGCCATTTTCCACGCCGGGCGTCGGAACCGAGAAGTATCGCATCTCATCGGTAAGCACCGGAACGCCGCGCGCCCCTCCCAATTCGGGCAGGAACAACAGGTCGGAACTCGACACGACATTGTTCATGCCGATGATCGCGAGAATGTTGGTACCAACCGTTAGAAGTTCTTCGCCATCCGGAACGGAAAAATGCTCATAGACAAGAGCCTCTTCATCGGGATGAAAATTCGTGGCCGCGGCATTCCATGCGGGGCTTTCCGGCGCGTATTGCCGTGCAATCTCCTCGCCGTTGAGATACGCGAAGAAACCGTCGTCATATTTCATCTTCAGCGTCAGCCCGGAAAAGCCGGCGGCATTGTCCACGACAAAGGGGATACGGATATAGACGGCCGGGTGAATATTATACATCTCGCTGAAAACATCGGTGCCGATCAGAGGGAGATAATCGGGTGTCGTGTCGAACCCCACGCCGGTCGTTCCCAGAATCCACGACGAGTCATCAAATCCCGTCCGGAATATCCAATTCGAACCAAGGGTATCGTCCATTGGAACATGCGCCCGGCAGGGCGCGCCCGCCGCGACTAAAATAGCGGTTCCGGAAAGGAACGAGAAACCATACGACACATTCTCGAACTGGGGCGGAAAAGAGGGCGAATACTCGGTGCCCACGGTTACGCCGTCCGGCATCGTCAGCGCGAGATATTCGCCCGACGCTTTCAGGCTGAAGTTTGCGTGAAGTTCGAAACCCGGCTCGGTCCGGTTTTTCCCGGAGGCGAAGACAATCATGAAACCGCCCGCTGCAAGATTGGTGGCGGGAAGCGCCCACTGGGTGAGATCATTGCTCTTGTCGGTCAAATACCAGCCGGCCAAGCTTGCCGTCTGGGTCCCGCTGTTATGCAGTTCAATCCAATCCGATGCGTCGCCATCCTCGTCCAGCAGCGTGTCACGATTCGCTGCCATGAACTCGGAGATGACGATCTCTCCCCGGGCGCCTGAAAGCACCAGGCAACATGTTAAAACCGCCGAGGCCACGACTTTCGCGACCGGCCGCAATGACCCGATGCCTGGCAAATAAACGCTCACATTCTCCTGCCATGAGGGAAACCCCATTGCCTCTGAGGAGAATAGCGTATTAAGCGGCCGGGGTATATGGATGTGCCGGCAAAGCCAATGGTCTGCACACGCCGAATTCGGGATAAAAATCCGGCGGGTTACTCCATTTTAACGACCACATCGTCGAGAAACACACTGCCCTGTCCCGGGTGGAAAATGACCAGGAATTTCAGAGCGGTTGATCCCCTGATCTCCGCGAAAGTCCACGTGACGTCCTGCCATCCCTCTTTCTTCTCGATCTTGCGGGAGGTAAACGTCGCGCTCCTGTCGGAACGTTCCATGCGCAGGGTCATCTGATCGGCCGACGGCGTGGCGCTTTCGAAGTCATCACCCGCCTTCACGCGCATGCTGATGATCAGAGCCTTGGTCTTGCTTTTCGGTTGAATCCGAGTGGTCAATTCCCTGTTGCGCGTTTTGTGCAGCTGGACTTCCACCACGTTATTCATTCCCCTTCCGGGCTCTTCCTGCTCCACGACCCGTACGCCGGGCTCCATGACCCATCCCGACTTGCCCTTCTCGAAATCGCCGTTTTTCAGGCAATTATCATCGTCCGCAAACACGCCGGTAACACCAAGCGACATCAACAGGCAGGCAACAAGAACAATCCTGATCATAACACTCACCCCTTGTTATGTGTTTTCACTTAACGAAAGACAGCTTAGTCATGATCATTTCAATCATCAAGCCCAAGGCCATGCGGATAGACGGAACGGCTCATACACCCGAAATTCTGAATCGCGTTCGTTCCCAAAAAGCCTGAATTCTGTTTTTGAGGAACAACATCCCGTAAAGAGGCCCTTCGGGATGGTCTGGCAGATCGCCCTTGAAGGGCTCTCCGAGATGCAGCAAATGCTTCTCCAGCGTAGAGGAAGTAATGCCCCACTTCCGCAGAAAATGTTTCCGCCCGACATTCATTTTGGTTCGCTTGATACTCTTTGAAGTGAAATGATAAACGCGGCTGCGCCCGATGCCGCGGAAATGACGGACACCCGCCTTCCAAAGCTTCATCGAGAAGTCAGGATCGGAATAAGAACCCGGAGAGAAATCCACACTGTATCCACCCACCATGTCCCACAGGGATTTATGGACGATGTTCGGCGGCCGCGTCGCACCCGACCAATCGGGTTTTTCAGGTTTGTCATACTCGCGGAGCAGACGCTCCTCTTCAAAGGTCTCAACGCTCACACCATAATTCCGCGGCGCAATGACGGGCGTGCTGCGCGTCGGATAAGGCTCGAACATCGTGGCCGACAAAAAGAAATTGTTGTGGCCCAGCCTGCTTATCTCTTCCCATAACGCCGCATCCCAACCGGGGCATACATACATATCATCGTTCATGAAAACGATGTAATCGGTCCGGGCCAGCGTCCGGGCAAAATTCACCGCGTAGCATATGCCGATATTACCCGGACTATAGGTGTAGGCCAGATTTTCTTCCCGGGCCCATTCGAGGGTTCCATCCGACCCCTCATTGATGTGCAACACAACCTGGTGCGGAAACGTGGAATTCCGCCGGATGCTGGCAACGCAGAGCTTTACGAGATCCAAATTATTCCATGTGGGAATCAGGATCGAAAATCGGGCGTTCGGATCGCACGCTCCGGCCCGAAACTCCGCGTTCCTGATATCATACCGCCGATTCATTCCAATCATTTGTCCGCCCTTCGGGACAGGAGAATCGTTTTTTTTTAATCAATTATCCATTCAAAAAAGTCGCCCGGGTCAAGGAACAGAAGGCCGAATGCGATAGCCCACCCCGCGACAGAAAGCAGGGATGCCACAAGCATTCTGACCTTGTAGTTCGGCACTCGCCCGACCAGTCGAGTCACGACGAAAACCAGCAACAGGAATGCGCCCCATGGAATAAGGTATTCGAGGATTTCCGTTTGAGGCTGAAAACGGTCGGGCAGGTTTTTCGGATCGGGATGTCCGTAATACGGCCAGCGGCCGAGGTAAAGCCTCACGCGCCATGCAAACGTCCATAGCCAGAACCACCAAGTCATCGGAAGCGCCCCGAGCGCAACGAGGAACCCGCTTATCACGAGACTGAAGACACTGTTCTTTTCGGCCGACGTAATGACCTCACATCCTCAACAGACAGTAAAAGCGATTCTTTCGGTGCCACACGCATCGTCACATCGCTTATTCGCCGTCTGAAACAGCTATCCTATACAACCCGATCGGATGCTCCGATGTTTCGATATCAAGTCTGTTGGTTGATCCGACCCCACTGACCACTGCCCCCAAATTGCTCCATAAAATTCCGCTGTGATCGGCCAGTTTCTGCAACTGGTAATCCTGATCCAGCAGAGAGTGCCAGGAGAGTTTCGGGTCGTCGCTCGCGCTCTGGTTGAAAAAAAGCCTGGGTCCCTGCGGATACGGAGATCCGCCCAGTGATGTTATGGTGATCACGGATTCGTCCGTGATCTCATTCCAGAAGGAATCCAACACTTTCATGCCGATCTCGATGCTCGCCCTGCATGCAGACGCAACGTCTCCGGGAATTTCAAGCTGCTCATAAATTCCGAGTTGCGAGGTGAGAAATGCTTCTTGTGTGAATACCTGCCCGAACACAAGCGGTATCGGCTCGCTTTCATAGACCCCAGGCTGAGGCCAGTCCACATTCAAGGAAAGGAACTCAACGGGATCGCCATTATGCTTAACGGACAGGGAGTTGGCACACGATACACCTGGAGAGAACCCGAAAAACATTTCATCATATTTAACTGTATAAACCACACTACCCGTCCCCAAGGGTCCTGCAACTCCAATGGGATTGGTGAAACCGCCTGATGCTCGAGCATATTGATACGGGAAAGAGTTGTCGCGGAATAGAATCCCTGCACTCACCTTGATATTTGTATAACCGCTTTCACACTCAGCTATACATCTGATCGTAACCGTTTTACCGCTTACGACTGTCCAATCATTATATGTATAGTACGCATAGAAAAAGCACGGCCATGAGATCGAACCCCCGTCCAAAGAATATTCGTCCACCCCAGCCCAAACCTCGGCCCTACTCCACACGCAGGTCTGAGCAAGGACATCCTGAGATGGAGAAATCGCCCAAACGGAGAAGGCGACGAACAAGGCCTTGCCGGCAGTCGTCATGATTCGAAATCCCCAAAGCGCTGCATATCACAGTCAGAACACAACAAGCCTACCGATCAAACGAAAGCTTGATGCCGCGGCGGATGAATGTGGGCAAATCCAGGTCCTCGCCGTCGAGGATGGTGGGCTCGACGTTCCTGAAACGGCTGCCCTTGTCCACGGGCTCGAACGTGAGCGTTGCCTGCACGACACGGGTTTCAGGCTGTGGCGCAACAACGGGCTCCACTTTGGGCGGCAAGCCGTTCCGCGTCGCCTTGGCGGGAGCTGGTTCCGCGGGCTCCGGCATCATGGCAGGCTCGTGCCAGCTTTCGGCGGCCAGAACGATCACCGCAAGCCGGTCACGCCATCCCTCCTCCACCGTCGCGCCCATGAGCAAGCGGGCATCCGCGGCGGAATGATCCTTCACCAGGGACATCACGCGCCGGACATCAAGCAGCGCCATGTCCGCGCCGCCGACCAGGTTCACCAGCAACGCCGGCGACTCACTCAAAGCGCGTCCCTTGTCCAGCGTTGGACTCTTCAACACCGAAGCCATCGCCTCGGTCACCTTGTTCGGTCCGGTTCCCTCACCGTATCCGAAGCGGCATGCGCCGTGACTGCTTTCCACGAGTTGCCGCAGGTCGGCAAAATCCAGGTTGATGATCCCTGCCTGCGACAGCAGCCGCCAGATGGAACGGATCGAAAGCCCGATCATGGCATCCGCCTTGGCAAACGCATCCAACAGGCTCGTGTCCTCGCCGACCACCTCCGGCAACGAACTGTTCGGCAGGACAACCACTACATCGGCCACGAGCCGCAGCGCGCGCAGCGATTCATCAGCCTGCCGCTGCTTGCGCTCACCCTCGAAGTCGAATGGCAAAGTCGCAAACGCAATCGTGAGCGCGCCTTCCTCTCGGGCGATCCTCGCCACGACCGGCGCCGCGCCGCCGCCGGTGCCGCCGCCGAGCGCGGTCACCATAAAAAGGATGTCGTGCTGCGAAATCAATTCACGAAGCGCATCGGTATCCTCTTCGGCGGCGAGTTTGCCCGCAGCGCAATCGCCACCGGTACTCAATCCACGCGTCAGATTTCTGCCGAGAGAAATCCGGTTTTCCACGGCGGCGCCGGCAAGCACCTGCGAATCGGTATCCACCGCGACAAGGGTCGGTCCTTCCCGCCATTCGCGGGCCATCCGTGACAAAGCGTTGCAGCCACCGCCGCCTACGCCCATCACAAGGATACGCTCCGCGTTCGAGCCCGGCCTGCTATTGCCGTTGAAATCCATTGTCATTGCCGCTCCACATTATCTCCGAAGAATCTTCTTCAGGATCCCTGCGAGTCCGCCCCCTTCGTTCTGCGCGGCGGCACGATAGCCATACCGCACCATCCCCACCGTAGCCGCATATTGAGGGCCTTCCGTCACCACCGCGAGCCCGGCCACGCCTCGAGGCATGCCGATGCGACAGGGCAATCCGAAAATCCGTTCCGCGAGCTTCACGATGTTCTTCATGTGAGCGCCGCCACCGGTCAGCACGATTCCGCCACCCAGCGAACGCAGCGATTTGGTTTCTTCGATGCGACGCTTTACCAACGTCAACGTTTCCTCCAGCCGCACATGCAGGATGGTATGCAGATCCACCATCCGCACGGCCCGCTCATATCCGCCCGCATCGGCCGGTAACGGCACCCGCTGCGATCGCGCCGCCATCTCGACCACCGCGCTGCCCATTTCCTCTTTCAGACGTTCCGCATCGTGCGTGGAAATATGAAGCCCCCGCGCCACATCGTTTGTGAGATGGTCGCCGCCCACCGCCAGCGCGCCCGCCAGCGCAATGGCATTATCGGCATAGACGACATAATCCGTGGTGCCGCCGCCGAGATCCACCACTCCCACGCCCGCTTCTTTTTCCTCCGGCGTCAGAACCGCAAGCGCCGAGCAAAGCCCGCCGAACGCCACGTCTTCGACATCCATATCCGCGCTGCGCACCACTTTCACGACATTGCGCAAGCGGCTCAGCACGCCGTGAACGATCAGCATATCCAACGAAAGTTTCGAACCTTCCATGCCCTCCGGATGAATCACCCCATCCTGGTCGTCCACCCGGAAATGCTGGCAGATGGTGTGGAGAACCTGCCGGTCGGCGGATAGCCCGACGGCGCGCGCGGTGGTCATGACGTGATCCACTTCCTCGGACGTAATTTCTCGGCGCGGATTCAGCACCGGGACGCTACCGCTATTGATCACGCTTGCGATATGCCCGCCGCTCACGACAAGATGAACGCGGTGAATAATGACTTGTCCGTTTTCCTCCGCGAGCTGCAAGGCATGGCGAACGCATGCGAGCGCGTTGTCAAAATCAACGATCTCGCCTTTTCGCACCCCGCGCGACTGGCACTCCCCCAGACCGGTGATCATCAAGTGCCCGTCGTCGCGGGCTTCCCCGATGACGGCGCGCACGGTGCTGGTTCCGATTTCAAGCGCAACTATAGGCGGAATGTTATTCATCTTGTAAACAACCGCCTCAGCGATACTTGACGGGGAAATTGCGGTCCACGGTCATATCCACTGAAGCGACAGCTTGCCCCATATCCGCGGACATCTTGATGATGTCGCAAAGCTTTTCAATCTTGTAAGGCAGGTTCGCCTTCGGCATCAGGACCCGCTCCCCCTGCGCCAACCTCAAATCCAGGTGATCCGTTCCGCCGACATCAATTCGCGCGACCTTGAGAAAGCGGCTGTATTGAGGCGTATCGCATAATTCGACGATCTCGAGCGCCGTTTTCACGGCTGGATGATCCACCTGCACACCCGGACGAAGTCCCGCCATACGAAACCCGGAGATAAACGGCAGATGTGCCGAGACGGCGCCCGGACCGAGCACGACGCCTTCACGATCCATCGCCATGGGATACCCGGTGCTCTCGTCACCCAGCCGCGCAATCGCGACGCGCTCGGAAATGCGGACCTCCAAAGTATCCGGCAACCGCCGGCGGACTTCCACGTCGGCCACCAGCGGCACCGCCGCGAGGCTGTCGCGGACCTGCTGCAGATCCACCGCAAACAGATTCATTCCCTCCTCGATGTGCGCGAATTGCCGCACATGTTCCACGCGCAGCTTGCCGTCGGACACGACATCCAGCCTTTCGATGAGGAAACGTTCATTGTCCGCAAAAAGTTTTTCATACATCCGTTGCGCGCCCTGTACGACCGCGAACGCGGTGCCGGCCAGCACGACGAGAAGCAATACGATGGCTCCGAGCTTGTAGCGGATTTTCTTTTTCTGATCGCTCACCCGGGCGCTGACCATGAGTATGGAATTGCGCGTGTCTGCGAACCTGCGGTTTGAATACCGCCGCTTCGAATAGCCTTTATCATCCTTGAACCACATGCTTCAAAATCCTCCATGGGCGCAGAAAACAATCTCTATCCGCTCAGTGTACAGAGGCCATGCGGATAATACGATCACAAAGCTCAGGAAACTCGATGCCCGCCGCGCGCGCAGCTTTGGGCAGAAGACTGGTCTCCGTGAAGCCCGGAATGCTGTTCAGCTCGAGCACAAAGAGACCGCCTTCCGGATCCATCCGGAAATCCACGCGGCCGAGGTCGCGGCAACCCAGCACGTTGAATGTCTTTCGCGCAAGCTGTCCGCACCGATCCGCATGGGCTGCGGAAATCGGCGCGGGCACGAGATATTCCGTCCTGCCCTGCGTGTACTTGGCGTCATAATTATAAAAACCTTGTGGCGCGCGTATTTCGATCACCGGCAGTACGGCGTCGCCGACAACCCCCACCGTCAACTCGGTGCCCGGGATAAACGACTCCACGATTACTTCCGTGTCATATTTCAATGCATCCTGAAGAGAAAAATCCCACAACGCCTCGTCAAAAACCATGTGAACGCCGATGCTGGACCCCTGCCGCACTGGTTTTACCACGAGCGGCAGCGGAATCGTGCGCGAATCGCCTTTTTTCAGGATTTCGTACGCCGGCGTGGGTAACGCATGTTCGACGAACAACTTCTTGCTCAACGCTTTATCAAAACAAACCCGGCTGGCCTCCGGCCCCGCGCCCGTGTAAGGAATACCACGCTCTCGGAGGAACGTCTGGACCCCTCCGTCCTCGCCGAACTCACCATGCAGAGCGATAAAAACCGCCTCGACGCCCGCAGGAACATCAACGGTCGGCGTGGTGATATCTACTTCCACCACCTCGTACCCGCACGCGCGCAGTCCTTTCGCGACCGCCGCACCCGAGCGAAGCGACACCGGCCGCTCCGCCGATGGGCCGCCCATAAGAACACCCACTTTTCGAAATTTATGCGCTGCTGTCATGACAAGGTTAACACTCCCGGAAAATCCTTTGCACGATACGCGAGGTGCTCCACGTCCCCCGCCCCGACAATGAGGAGGAGATCGCCCGGAAGCAACGTCGCGCGCAGATATTCCCACGCCGCGTCGAGCGACGCAAGCAAACGAACGGAGGTATTGCCGTATTCCTTGAAGAGAGCAAGAAGATCATCGGATGTGCCGCCTGACAATGGACTTTCCGAAGCGGCGTAAACGGGAACCAGAACCACCTCGTCAACGCCCTGGAAGGCCGATGGAAAATCCGGGCCCAACGCTTTTGTCCTGCTGAACCGGTGCGGTTGAAACACGACGCGCAATCTTTTGCGTGGTTGCCGCAGGGCGGTGGCGACCAGCGCCTTGATCTCAGTGGGATGATGCGCATAATCCGAGATCACCACGATCCCGTCCCGCTCCGCAACTTTTTCGTATCGCCGCCGCACCGGCCGAAACGTCGCGCAGGCCACTGCCACTCTGCCTGGCTCCAACCCATGCTCAATCGCAACGGCACACGCCCCGAGCGCATTCAGCGCGTTGTGTTCGCCACCGACCGGCAAACACAGCTCCACGCTCTCGCGCTCTTTTATATCCACGCGAAACCTGCTGCTGCCGGCGGCCGTTTCGACAGGCGTCCCCCGCACGTCCGCTCCATCACTGAAACCGTAAGACACTGCGCCCGGCACCTGCGAGCCGATACGGGCCGCCCGGAAATCATCTGCACAATAAACAAGCCGCTTCCGCGCGCTCCGGGCAAATACATCGAAGCAGCGGAAGAGCGTTTCTTCCGTTTCAAAATGCTCCATGTGGTCGTATTCGATGTTCGTGATGACGGCAATGTCCGGTTCATAAAGCGTAACCGTCCCATCGCTCTCATCCGCTTCTGCGACCAGGATGCTCCCCGCTCCCGGCACAGCCACTCCACCCAGGGAGTCCACTTCCCCGCCGATGCAATAGCCCGGCTCCAGGCCCGCGGAAGCAAGAATATGCGCAATCATTGCCGAGGTGGTTGTTTTGCCGTGGGTTCCAGAAACCGCGATGGACGTTCGGCCTTCAAGAAGCGCGGGCAAAACGAAACCTCTATGAAAAACGGGAATCCCACGTTCCCGTGCTTCGCACACTTCCGTGTTATCATCCGCAACAGCCGTGCTTCGTACGAGCCAATCAACGCCGGAAGCGAGATGCGCGGGATTGTGCCCCGTGGCAACTGGAATATTCCGGGCCGCCACCCATTCACTGATACGCCCGGGCGTCAATTCGCAACCGCTGACGGTCATTCCCCGCGCGCGCAGATGCACCGCGAGGCCGGCCATGCCGAACCCGCCGATACCGAGCAGATGCACATGGCCACAGCCGCGGCGGATGAGGGCTTTCACCTCTTCGACCCGGCGCCGGCCGGACCCCACATCAGGCACCAGCAGCACGGCCCGCCCTCCCCGTTCGCTCCACAAGGTCCGCCAGCATTTCCGAAGCGCTGCGCTTCGCAAGCCCTCGCGACGCCGCGCTCATGCGGGCCAGCCGTTCGGGAGCCCGCATGCACCCCGCGACGTAATCCACCAGCCAGTCTTCGCCCAAGTCGCTCTCCGGCACAACATCGGCCGCGCCGAGTTTCTCCAGCGCCCGCGCATTGAACATCTGGTGGTTGTTTGCCGCGTGCGGATACGGCACCAGCAAGGCCGGCAGAGCAAACACCGCCAATTCCGCGCAGGTCGCCGCCCCGGAACGGCAGATCGCCAGATCAGCCGCGGCAAACAGCGGCGCCATATCGCTCGCAAAAGCGCGTACATCGTGTGGAAGGCCCGCCTTCTCGTAAATTTCGCGCACCGATTTCTCGTCGGCTGCGCCGGTCAAATGGATTGCGCGCAATCGGTGCCCGTGACGATGCAACCGCACGAGCGAGGCGGAGACGACGTCGTTCAACGCATGCGCTCCACGGCTGCCGCCCATCACCAGGACGGTCCATTGATCATGCCTTTCGGCATTCTGCATCGCCCGTTGCGCGGCGCGCTCCAGGTCGCGCCGGAGCGGCATGCCTGTGATCTCGATATGCTTGCGCCGGAGATAATGTCTTGTTTCTTCAAAACTGCCCGCCACGGCAGTCGCCCAGCGGGAAAACAAGGAGACCGCGCGGCCGGGCAACACATTCGCTTCATGCAATACAATGGGCACGCGCAAAGTCAGCGCGGCGCCGACCGGCCCGACACAGGCGTAGCTTCCCATTCCCAACAGCACGTCGGGGCGATCGGATTTCATCAGCCCCCGGCACGCAAACACGGCCATGGACAAGCGCCACAGCGCACGAACACTCCGCAGGGAAACACCGGTCGGCAACCCTTCGGCGGGCACGGTGAGCATTTCGCCGGGCCAGTCGCGTAACGCCGGCGCTTCGATATCCTTTCCCGCCAGCCAGAGTTTTACGTCATGCCCGCGGCTACGCAACACCCCGGCTGTCGCAACACCGGGAAAGATGTGGCCGCCCGTTCCTCCACAGGCAATTGCGATTTTCAATGTAAAGCCTTCCTGCCGTTTTCCCGCTCGAGCAGCAGCCGCTTCCATGGCAATCCGCTGGA
>CAZTYH010000001.1:56211-88453 GCA_964617565.1 uncultured Verrucomicrobiota bacterium | reverse complement strand
AATCGTTCCGCTCGCTTCAACACCTGGCGGTCTGCCTTGCCCGTTGCGCGGACGCTGGCGCCTTTCCATGCAAACGGACTTCGAGGCTCCGATTTCAATTCCGGAAGTGAACACGCCTTCACGTGGGCATTTTCAGCCTCAACCCTTATCGAGCCCCACGACGTGCGCACACATAAAGACGGTTTTTCCGCTGCCGCCGACTTCCTGCTTTTCATCAGAACACCAGTTTATATACGACGAAGAAAACCACGATCACCACGAGCAGCATGAAGATGGCCTTGTTCTTCTGCACGTTGCGCTCCTGGCGTACATTCACCGAGCCGAGGAATCCCCCGCTCGAAAATAAATTCGCGAACCGTTCGTCTTTCACGGGCGGTTGCGAACGTACCGGGCCCGCGCCGGGCAACGATATGGGAGGAACGCCCGCCTTCGGTTCGCGTTGCGGAAACGCCGCTCCTGCCGGTTGCGCGCCCTCATCCACGGCCGGCTCAATCATCTTCGGCGGCATGGCGGGCACGCCCGCCACGGGTTTCCGCACCGGATCCCCTCTCGTAGGGGGCGGAATCGCGGGCGCCTCAACATACTTGCCGGACTTGAGCTTCGGCAGACGGTCCAGTTCGTCCCTGTTTTTCAGCGCACGGCTCAAGGTTCGAATATCTTCGCGCACCACCTCCGACTCCTTGCGAAGCTGGCGGATGCGACGATCCAGGCGAGACCTGCTGCTGAACGACGAAGCCATGGCAACCCATTCAATCTGCGTCAAACGACATAGGTCAGACGCATCACGATAAAAAGAATCACTACCAGTAAAATAAAGACAATCAACGGAAGGCTGACGGCCATTCCAACCTTCAGCCAGTAACCGAACGGACGTTCCTCGTCATAATTCAGGCGCGGAGGCTCACCCATGGCCGACACGCTCGACGCGATCCGCACCTCGGTGCCGCCCGCTGCCTCGATTTTCGACAAGGACTTGTTGTACTCCATGCGCGTGTCTTCCACCAACGCCAGCGCCTTGGTCAATTCCTCGCCAAAGCGCTCTTCCGGCCACAGAGCCTCGTTCAATTTCTCAACCTCGGCGAGCATTTCCTTGAACTGCTTGCGCGTCGCGTTGAGCAACTCGGCCATGCGCTCCGCCTGCAGCTCATCCTTTTCCATGGTGATAAGGCTTTGCCCGAGCCGCTCGATGACATCACGCTTTCCACGCTCATATTCTTCCTGCTTGCGCCTGATCTCCTCCAGCTCACGCTTTTCACGCTCAAGCGTCTCCTGCCGCTTGCGCAAGCGCTCCAACTCCTGTGCGGCCTGAACAACATTTTCATCCACATCCTGCTTATGCTTGGCCATTCGCGTGAGGCTCAGATCGGAAAGCGGACGCACGGGCACGTCATCGGACGACATATCGCTGAGCGTGGTCAGTGGCTCATCCGAAAGTTTGATTCGGCGCGCGGCATCCCGCTGGCGCCCAAGATCATCATCGAAGAAATCTGTATTGGCCATGGCTGCTTCTCCTCCTGTTCTTTCGGCGGCGCGACACCGCACGCTCAACGCGGGATCAGCAGGGTCTGCCCCACGCGGACGCTCTCCGGGCTCGAAAGAGTGCCCCGGTTCGCGTCATAGATCATTCTCCACTTGTTCGGATCGCCGTACATCTTGGATGCAATTCTCGAGAGGGTATCGCCGGACTGCACGACATATTGCTGCATCGCGGGTTGCGCAGGCTCCGGTTTAGGAACGGGAGGCGGCTGCAACGCCGCGGCCGGCTTTGCGGGTGCTGCCGGAGCAACCGTCGCGCGGGCGCGTTCTGCCGGTGGCTTCGCATCCAACTGGCCACGCAGCAAGGCGATCTCCTTTTTCAGCATCGCAATTTCCTCGATCGCGCCGGGCGGCTGGTGCGGCAGCGAGGCGGCAAACGACAAACGAGCCTGACGGATCAACCCTTCAATCAACTCTCTCTTCTCGGCCTTCGGTCTCAGCTCAAGATAGCGTTCGTAATGATAAAGGGCACGAACATAATCCTGCTTCTTCATGTCGAAGAGCAGCCCGAGCTCCAGGTGGGCGCGCGCAATGTGCGGCTTGCGCTCAAGCACCTTGTTGAAAAGATCTATCGCACCATCCACATCGTCCACGTTCTTCTGCGTCATCGCGCGCCGGAACAACGGATCGTTTTCCTCGCGTCGCTCGATATCCCCGGCCCCACCCGCGCAACCGATGCTCGCAAGCAAGCCGGCGCAACAAAGCAGCACCCCGAAAAAGTGGATGTATTTCCTTGATTGCATGCTCTCTCCCTAGCACTCCACGCGCAATAAATCAACCTTCTCGCGACAGCGATCATGCAACTTTTCACCGGCGCTATCGCACGTCGAATTCTTTCCTGAAGGTCACCGTGCTTTGACGATCCGGCCACTCCCGGTCGCCGGGCCGCAAGCCGACGGCCTGCAATCCGACAAACGCGTTCGGCTCAATCCAGATAAAGGGCTCCTCGGGCGGCGCCATGGTGCCGGTTCTATCAATCGTCTTCCAATGGTTGTCGTCGTAACCGGGCACACCCCAATTCCCTCCATCATCAAAGGCGTATTTCCAGCCGGCTTGTGTCGAAACCGTGCTTCGCCGCATCTTTAGACACGCCTGCACCCAGTTCGGCTGGGGCTGCCCCACGGCTTGAACGGCCATGCAGTGACGGCCGGGCTTCACTTTCACGCCCACCACCGAAATGCGATCCGGCCCATCCACCGTGCATACCGCAGTGCCATTCAGCAACACCACACCCCGCCCGGAACTGTAAAGGCAAACAAGGGCGTTTTCCGGGTTTTCAAGGAACCACGCAAGCAGTCGCGCCTGCGCCAGGGCTATTTCGTCCGTTTCATCAGTGATAAACTGCTGATAGAGCGGCCATGCGGCATCAAAACCGGAAACGACTTCGACATAGGCAATCTGCCGAAGCCTCAAAACAGGACCATACCGGCTGGCAGGGAAGCGATCCAGGTACCGTGCGATATGTTCCCGCGCGCCCTGGAAATCACCCATCCGCTCGAAATTCAGCAGCTCGGACATGATCGCAGCTTCGGCGACAGGATTGACTGGAAATGGGCGGAGAGCCGCCGTTTTCTCCGCGGGCGACGCCGGGGTCGGCTCGCTCATATAATAAAAGGCCACGCTTTGCATCCATGCGCCGCTTTCATTCAGCGGCCCGCGCTCCACAAGAAACCGGAACGAATTATCGAAGCGTACAGCATCCGTTGCATGCAGCCGATATTGGACTGTGCCGAAAAAGGTTCGAAAAACCGTTCCGTGAAACGGCCGGGTGATCGGACCCTGGAAAGTCCGGCCCATACCGAAATAGTGATCGAGCGCCGTGCCCCTCCACCCCGGACCGGCACCACCGTCCACCAGCATGTATTCGTCTCCCTCCTGGACCCTCCAATCCCTGTCCCTGGAGCAGGTGCCGATCACGCACCCGACGAACTTGCCGCGCCCTTTCACATCCAGCACAGTATGAGGTGTCCCGGCATCCTCGGGCAGAGATCCGGACCATGCCGCGTGAAAATAGCCCGCGCTTGCATGACGCGCCGGCACAGGCTCCCACAACACTTCAATCTCCAACTCGACCGTGTTAATTCCCTGGTTTTCAAGCGTGATCTCCGCCTCGGCGGAAAAAGGCATGGGGAAAGAACAAAGCCATGTGTTGTTCGTTAATCCAAAAAACGCAGAGCGAAAACGAAGAGGATTCCACATGCTCCCGAAAAAATCACCAACGGGCGCCACGACACTCGGGGCGGTGGATTTATCCCACTTGATTTTCAACAAGACATCGCGAAGAAGATTCTGGCGATCCATCGCACTGGGCATCCGGGCATACTTCGGCATGATGGTCAGACGGCGGATAATACCCGGACCGCGAATCGGATCCATCCAACGGCTCTCCCCCGGCTGCAGCGCCAGGCTTCCCACCGCAATGCGCATGCCGGATGAATTTTCCAACCGGTCAAAAGAACGCCACGCCTGCGCCAGCTCCTTCAACGCAAGACGATCTCTTTCCGTTACCACACCCGTGAAACTCTGGAGCCTGACTTCGCGGGGAAGCGCCGTATGGTTGACCTGCCATGAAAGTCTCGCCCAACCGGAATCCCGGCCCCGGGTGTCCTCGACCAGGATCACCAACCGCTTTCGATACGGCATCGGCACGAGGCTGTACCACGCTCCATTCTCATATGCCGCGAGCGGCGCGACAAAAGGTTCACGGCCGCCGGCCAGTTCGTTAAGGGTAAGCTCAAGAGTCGGACGCCAGCTCCCGTCAACATGAAAGCGGACGCGTTGCGACCCATCGGACACCCCGGTCAGCCAGAGTCGCGTCACCACCCCGGGCCCTTTCAGGTCGGCAATCACCACCCAGCCGCGCGGCCCCTTCCGCACAAACTGATTGTAATCCTCGTTGCCGCCTGATGGATCGGCGGAGGAAGTCAATGTCGAGGAAGGCACATCCAATCGCGCCACATGATCCAGGTTTGTCACCGCACCCAGGAAATCGGCCCAGGTCAGTGGCGCTCTTTTTTCGCGCAGACAGCCGGACAGTAGAATTGTTGCCAGGCAAAAAGAAAGACAAACCGCTATTCGCACCGGCAATTTCGTTCTCATCTTATGCGGACTCTATTTCGCGCCGCCCATAAAGTCAACGGCTCACACCGACCGCGCGATTGACACTCATCCGGCGCACCGCTAGTTTACGCTCTTATGAACATCACCCCTAAAACCGTTCTCGTGACCGGCGCCGCCGGTTACATTGGATCCGTCCTGACCCCCACCCTGCTTCGCGCCGGGCATCGCGTGATTGCCGTGGACAGCTTTATCTATAACCAGACGTCGCTGCTCGATTGCTGTAACGATGAAAAGCTCACTGTTGTTCGCGGTGATGTGCGGGACGAGCGCCTTTTGAAGCCCCTGGCCGCGAAAGCCGACGTGATCATTCCCCTGGCCTGCCTCGTCGGCGCGCCGCTCTGCGCCCAGAAACCGCTCGAAGCGCGGTCCATCAATCTCGATGCGGTTAAAATGCTTGTGGATATGACCAGCGCGAATCAGATGATTCTTTCACCCACCACCAACAGCGGATACGGCATCGGGCAGGAGGGCATGTTCTGCACCGAGGAAACGCCCATGCGGCCGATCTCGCTCTACGGCAAGCTCAAGGTGGAACTCGAGGATTACCTGCTGGCGACCGGACACGCGATATCGCTGCGCCTCGCCACTGCGTTCGGAGTGAGCCCGCGCATGCGCCTGGACCTGCTGGTGAACGACTTCACTTTCCGCGCCGTCACGGACCGTTTCATTGTCCTGTTTGAAGCGCACTTCAAAAGGAATTATATTCATGTAAGAGACGTGGCAAAAGCATTCATGCACGCGATGGACCAGTTCGACCTGATGAAAAACAACGCTTACAATGTCGGCCTGAGCGACGCGAACCTTTCGAAGATGGAACTGTGCCTTGAGATCAAGAAACAAGTGCCGGATTTCCACATCATGGAATCGGCCGTCGGCGAAGATCCGGACAAGCGGAATTACATCGTCAGCAACGAAAAACTGGAGAAGACGGGTTATAAACCGGATGTTTCGCTTCAACGCGGAATAACCGAACTGGTCAAAGGATATCAGGTCATCCGAAGAAATCAGTTTGCGAATGTATGACATCTAAATTCCAGCGAATCCTTGTAACCGGTTCGACCGGCTTCCTCGGACATCATCTTGTTCCCCGGCTGCGCGAGCAATGCGCGGGTTCGGAACTGGCATGCGTCGGGAGCAGCGATTTTAACCTGCTCAAACCGGATGAAGTCGAGCGCATGTTCAAGGAGACGAAACCAGACGCGGTGATTCACCTTGCCGCAAAGTCGGGCGGCATCATGGACAACCGCAAGCGCCCCGCGGATTACGTGTACGAAAACCTCTGGATGAACACCGCGGTCTTTCAGTCGGCCCTTCATCATGGTGTCAAAAAAATGGTCGCTTTCATGGGCGGCTGCTCCTATCCGGCAAAGGCCGTCTCTCCCATCGGCGAGGACCAGATGTGGAACGGGTTCCCGCAAATTGACAGCGCGGGATACTCGACCGCCAAGAAGATGTTGCTGGTGCAGTCCTGGGCTTACCGCCAGCAGCACGGATTCAACTCCATCGTGCTCGTTCCGGGCAACATGTACGGTGAGTGGGATAATTTCAATGTCGAACAGGCGCACGTCATCCCCGCGTTGATCCGCCGCATGGTCGAAGCGCGCGAGCAGGATCTGCCCGAAGTGACGGCTTACGGAACCGGAAAACCGACGCGCGATTTTGTTTACGCGGGCGATGTGGCGGCAACCATCCCCTGGTTCCTCGCCAATTACGACAGCAGCGAGCCGGTCAACATCTCCACCGGCACGCGCATCTCCATCCGCGAACTCACCGAAACGGTGAAAAGAATCGCCGGTTACGAGGGCCGGATCTCGTGGGATACCAGCAAGACCGATGGCCAGATGGACAAGATATTTGCCGTAGACCGGCTCCATCAGCTCGGCCTGCGCTGCGATACTCCGCTCGAAGCCGGGATCCGGCGAACCGTTGAATGGTTCCTGAAGGCGCGCAAGGAAGGCTCGGTGCGCCTGTGAGCAATGCCCGCCTGAAGGTTCTCGTGCTGGGCGGCAAAGGTTTTATCGGCAGCGCGCTGGTCCGGCATGCCACCGCACTCGGACACAACGTACAATCCGTTGACCACGAAGATTACGCGGCCGCCGTCGGCGCCTCGTGCGATATCCTCCTGAATGCGAACGGCAACTCAAAGAAATATCTTTCCGATGAAAAACCGATGGAGGATTTCGACCTTTCCGTTCGTTCGGTGGCGCAATCCCTTCACGACTTCCGCTTCCGTCATTACGTCTATCTTTCGAGCATTGACGTTTACCCGGTAAAAGACGAGCCGTCCGCCAACAAGGAAAACGCCCCTGTTGATGATCCCTCGCGCATTTCCCGTTATGGCCATCACAAGTGGCTGGCCGAACAACTCGTGCGCTTCAACGCCGACTCATGGCTGATCCTGCGCATGGGGGGATTCGTCGGGCCGGGCCTGCGCAAGAATTCCATCTACGACCTCTTGCGCGGACAACCCCTGCGTGTTCATCCCGACTCCGCGTACCAGTATCAGCACACGGGAGACGCCGCACGAATCATTTTCGAACTGGCAGACCAGGACACCTGGGGCGAAGTCTTCAACGTGGCGGGCGATGGCGTTATTACCGTGCGCGAAGCGGCCGCCATGATTCCGGGCTGCGTACTGCCGGAACAACCCGCCAGTCCGTCGCCCGAACGCTACGAAGTTAACCTGGACCGGCTGAAAGCGCGCTGCGCGGTAAAGCCCACGCGAAAAACCGTCGAGGATTTCATCCGGGCGGTGCAGGCCGGAAGAGAGGTAATGGCATGATTATTTCGCGAACCCCCTTTCGCGTCAGCTTTTTCGGCGGAGGCACCGACTTCCCCGAATTCTACGAGCGCCATGGCGGTGCCGTGCTGCTCACCACGATCAACAAGTATTGCTACATCTCCATTCACAAGCTCAGCGCCTTCTTCGCGCATCGCTTCCGCGCCAGCTATGCCCGGACGGAAATGGTTCAGGAACCCTCCGAGTTCCAGCACCCGCTGATCCGCGAATGCCTGCTGCATCTGCCGCCGACCGAAGGGCTGGAAATCGCGCACGTGTCCGACCTCCCGGGCCGCACAGGACTTGGCACCTCGTCGTCTTTCACCGTCGGATTGCTCCACGCGCTGCACGCGATGGAGGGAGGACGGGTAACCGCCGAGGATCTTGCACGCGAGGCAATCCTGATCGAGCGGGAACGCGTCGGAGACGCAGGCGGGCACCAGGACCAGTATGCAGCGGCTTACGGCGGGCTGATCCGAATAGATTTTGCCGGACGGAATTCCGTCGCAATTCGCCGATTACCGCTGAATATCGAGCGCCTTAACGCGCTCGAAAACCAGTTGATGCTTTTTTACACGGGCGTTGAGCAGTCGGCCGAGCAGATTCTGAGCGAACAAAAGAAGCGGACCTCTCAAAACGAAGCGGCCTTGATGAAAATGCGTGACATGGTGGACCAGGCGACGGAGTCCCTGTGCGGCGAAGGATCGCTGGAAGATTTCGGCCGCCTGTTGCACGAGTCGTGGGAGCAGAAAAAGACTTTGTCGTCCGGAATATCGAATCCGCTGGTGGACGAGTCCTACGCGGCGGCTCGCAAGGCGGGCGCGCTCGGGGGCAAACTGCTGGGCGCGGGCGGACGCGGATTCCTGCTGCTCTTCGCCCGGACGGAGGCGCATGACGCCATTCGCACCGCGCTGCCGAAGTTGCGGGAAGTCAACTTCCGGTTCAGCATGGAAGGAAGTCGCATCATCTTCAAAGCAGCGGAATGAACCCATCCCCCCCCCAACCCCGTATCGCTTTCTGGTTCCGGTACGGACCGGCGGAACACACGGAACTGTTTCACGCGCTTCCGGAAGTGATTGCCCGGCTCGCGCGGCATTGTGAAGTGCATTACTTCGCGCCGCGCACCGCCAAGCCCCCGCCCGCGGCGATCCGCGAAAATGCGCATATTCACCTGCTCCCCTTTTCGGTGGACCGAACCTCCACACGCGACAAGTTCCTCAAGACCGCGCTATGGGTTTTGAGCCTGCCGTGGGTGGGGTTGAAATGTCGGCGCATGGGAATCACGGGTGTATTCATTGATGAAACGGTGCCGCTGACCGGCACCATCGCCCGCCTGTTCTTCGGTCCGCATGTGGCCATGACGATTGCCGATTTTTTCCCCGAAGTGTATTGGGAGAAATATCGCATACTTCGTCCTCTGCTTTACATTATCCGTTCTCTTGATCTTGCGGCCTGGCGTCACCTCCCTCTTATCTTCACGCGTGTCCAGGCAACCAAGCGATATCTCGAGGAGCATGGCTGCAAAGCCTTTCGTATTATACCGATTCACGATCCCTGCGATCTCACCCTGTACCGTCCAACGGACCGGCATTCCGCCCGCCGCCTCTACGGCTATACGGACCAGGATTGCGTGCTCGTGCATCATGGCATCCTGCATCCCAACAAGGGAAATGACCGCATTATCCGTGCGCTCGCCGCCTTGCGCGAAAAGGGACAGCCGGTCAAATACCTGCTGATCGGCGACGGCCCGGACATGCCGCAACTGCGCGCGCTGACCGCCGAACTGAAGATGGAAGAACTTGTCCGATTCACCGGCTGGATTCCGCGGCTCGAAGACGTGAACATCGCGCTGAATGCGGGCGATATCGGATTGGTCATGCGCATCGGACAGCCGTCGGATCACTTTCACGTCACGGGCGCGCTCGTCCACAGCATGGCCTGCGGCCTGCCGGTGCTTTCGGCCCGCTTGAAAGGAATCGCCGAAGTGATGGAAGATGGAACGCACGGCCTGTTGTTTGATCCGAACGATATGGAAGAATTTCAAACGCGATTGCTTCAACTGCGAGGCGACGCCGGGCTTCGCGCCCGATGCGGCGAAGCGGCGCTCGCGCGGGCGCGCGACCTGTTCGATATGGAGCGCGTGACCGATGCTACCGTCAAGGCCCTCGTTCAATTCATTCGCGGGGAGCCGTCGGCATGAGCCGGCAAGCCGTCATCCTGCTGGGCGGACGCGGAACGCGGCTCAGCGCGCTCTATCCCGACCGGCCCAAAGCGCTCGTGCCGGTTGCCGGGCGGCCGTTCATCGAGTGGCAGATGGACTTCCTGCATCGCGGCGGCATACGAAACATACATCTCGCTGCGGGCCACATGGCTGACGCGATCGAGGCATGGGCAGGCGGCCAAAACGATGTCGGCCTGACCGTTTCCCGTGAACCGTCCCCGCTGGGCACCGCGGGCGCGATCAAATTCGTCGAACCGCATCTGCGAAGCGATCCCTTCCTTGTGATCAACGGCGACACGCTGCTGCCCAACGCGAATTTCCAATCATTGGAAAAGTGCCATGCCGATTTTTCCAATGCCTGGATAACGATCCTGGTCGCGCACATGAGCGAATCGGGCCGCTACGGTACGGTCGAATTCGGCGCGGACGGCACGATCAACGCCTTCCGCGAAAAAGCTTCGCGATCCGAAGGCTGGATTAACGCCGGAATATATTTGGTCAGCAAAAAGGTGCTCCAAACCATCGAGCCCGGACGGAACGTTTCAATCGAAACAGATGTTTTCCCGGCGCTTGCGGAAAAGAAACTGCTGCGAGCCTGTCCCTGCGAAGGGCCCTTACTCGACATGGGAACGCCCGAAGGATGGACCGCTATGAATGACCACCTTTCGCGACATCCCGCGGGTTGATCACGCAACATCCGCCCCATTCTTTTGTTGTTCAAGCCCCCGCGGCGACCGATCCCGAGACAACCATTCGACCGCCTCGCCCACCAGATAAGAGACCGAAAAAAGCATGAGCACGGGAACATAGAAAAAGTACGCTCTGTCTATTTTCGGATGATAAATCCCCGCCCTTTTCAGACGTTCAGCCGCCTGGCCAAATTTATAAATCTGCCTGACCTGCCTGCAAAACCCGTGGGGCGGGTGATGAACACAGGCACGGGGTGAATAATAGACCTGCCAGCCTTTTTTGGCTACGTTGTGCGCCATGGCCATATCGTCCCCTTGCGCAAGAAATTGGTCGGGACATCCGCCCGCCTCCATCAGCGCCTGTTTGCGAAAGGCGAAATTAGCGCCTATGACATTATGCCACTCCACCAATCCTTCCGCAAAAGGGTTGTAACGTCGAATGGAATACGGAGAAGACGCCATAGCCATTTGAGCCACACGTTGCCAAAGCGTGGCATGGGGCGGAAGCAGAGAGGGTCCCGTCACAATGCCTACTTTTTCCGAAAGGAACCCGTTTCGTATCGCCTGCATCCACGAAGGACAAACCACGGCGTCATCATCCACAAACGCAATCAAATCGCCCTTCGCCTCGCGAAGCGCCACATTTCGCTTGGCATTAAGAGGATGGGGTGCATACAGCGTGCGAATTCTAGAATCGTTGGAATAATCGCATGGCGCAAATACACGCCCTTCCGTACCAATAACCAGGATCTCTTCACAATCGGTTTGCACCAGGCTCTGGAACAATAAGCTCAGGTCTTGATCCATTCCCGTACATATCGCCACCGTGACTTTATTCATATACGCACACCTTCATTCATTCGCGATCGCTTCAACGGTTGCTCACCACTGGACCTTCTGCACCGTTTCACTCCAGCAATCCTGTCATTTCGATGGAAAAAGCCGGCCAGCCCTTTAACGGCAAACGCGCGTCCTCGCGATAATATGTTGCGCCTCGATAGTACATCCAATCGAGGCCCCGAACAGGATAGGATTTCGATTGGAGGAGAATGAAAGCATTGGGAATACCGCCGAGATACGGCGCGTCGGGAACTCCGCGCGGCACATCGCGAATGCCTGTGACGTGCCAGGGCGGCGCGACCACCGAGCCGGTCTTCCAATGCGGCCCCGGCGTTCTCGTGGAATAGGTT
Organism: uncultured Verrucomicrobiota bacterium; assembly: GCA_964617565.1. Classification (GTDB taxonomy): domain Bacteria; phylum Verrucomicrobiota; class Kiritimatiellia; order CAIQIC01; family JAGNIJ01; genus JAKJGV01. The sequence goes on along the minus strand of CAZTYH010000001.1, from coordinate 76,918 downwards.
CCAGGCCCCGTGCCCGCCACGCCGGAATGTGTGCGAATCCCCGCCTGAACCCACGGGTCCTGCCTCTGCCATTCCACTTCCGCGGCCATTGCGCAGATTGTGTCCGTCAATTCAAGACCGGTGACATAAAGCATATAGGGATGATCGCCGGCCAACACCTGCAGCCCGTTGAGATACAGCGTGCCCTTTCCGTTGACGTTCATGCCGGCGAGCACGCGGTTCGTGGACTGGTAGAACCAGTTGAGCAGACGCGCCTGCCGTTGCGCTTCCTGACCGTGTGTCCCTTCGAGGAAGGGTTGATAATCGCGATCGGAAACCTCCTCGCCCAGCAGGCGCCGGTATTCCAATTGCCGCAGGCGGTACACGCCGTTCTCTTCGGCATCGGAATAACGCTCAATGTATTCTTCGGTCGCGCGGGCGGCGGACCGGAAATCGTTCATGCGCTCCAACTCGACCAGTTGCAGCATGAACGTTGTTCTGTGGTTCGGATCCTCGACGGCGCGGCGGGCGGCACGCTCGGCAGGAACCGAATGCACAGCGGTGGGACGATCGAGATAAAAGTAGGCGGTGCTCTGAAAATATCCACGCACAGGCGCAGCGCTTTGCTCTCCGGTCATCCGCTCGAATTCCATTCGAAATCGTTCATTGAAGGAAACGGGATCGGGCAACTGGTGCCGGAACTGGGCAACCCGAAAAGGCGAACGGTCATAACTGGCGCTCAGCGCGTGAAAAACGGCGCCCCGGTAATACCACCCGCCATTGAAATAGTCCTCCAACCCCGTGCCTTTCCAGGAAGGCTGCATGTCCTTATCAACCCACATACTCTCATCGCCTTCGAGTATCCACCACGAAGGGTCGAGCCCAGTCACACCGAGGAAACATCCGGCGAACTTTCCGCGTCCACTAATGTCGGCGACGACATGAGAGCCTCCTTCCGGGCCCGACCTGCGCCATTCGGCATGCAGGTAACCGGCGTCTTCACCCGGCCATGCGGCACGCTCGCCTGCCATTGCGACCACGATTTCGCGATCCGCTCCGTTTTCCACCTCGAAGCGAATATGCTCCCTGAACGGCATCGAGAAGCGGCATTCGTAACCGTCCGCACCGCTGGTCAATAAAAACGATCCGTACTCTCGTTTCCGCCACGCGTTGCCGAAGAAATCGCCGAGAGGCGCTTCGATACTCGGAAATGTCGCGCGATCATAATACACGCGCAGAATCGCATCCTGCATCAGGTGCTCACGATCCAACAGGGTCCATTCGCCGGGGATGCGCGGCTCAACCCGGATGCTCCAGCACGACAAAGCCCCCGGTCCATCGAGTTCAAAAACAACCTTCTTCTGTCCGGCTTCGACCACTTGCTCTTCCGCGCCGGGCAGCCGGATCGTCCGGTCGTTCATGGTCTTTGTCCACGACTGCAGCACGGCATCAACAGCCTCGCGGGCTGAGGTGGACGGCTCGGTCGGGTAAGTTTCAACACGCACCGCGGTCGGGAATTTTTCCACGCTCACCTGGTAGAACAAGCGGCGCGGGCCCCAGATGGGATGCACGTTGGGTTCGCGCGTTTCAATTCGGATCGCCCGGTTGAACGTCAGCGGCACGTAACTGAAAAAGCACATGTTGTTGTATTGGGCAAGCGGCGGCACCCAGGGATGTTTCTTCCCGAAAATTGTTTCCAGCGGACCTTCGATGCGCGGAGTGCTTTCCCCGTCGAAATAAATGCGGATCGGGTGTCCGGGATCGGTGCCCGTCATCCACAATCGTCTCACGCAACCCGGCCCCGTTTCATTCGCGATCACCACCCATCCCGGATCGGTTCCGCGGCTCAGAAAATTATTGAAATCGTTATTACCTCCTGCTGGATCAAAAGAAGAACGCATCAGAACAGTGGCGCCGTCCAATCGCGCCAACCGCGACGGGCTCACCAGGTCCCGCACGGCCTGCTCCCATGTGAAATCGGCTTTCACATGCACCCCTGCGCGCCGGCAACCTGGAGCGAGGGCAAGAAGCGCAACAACAAGAGCGGTCTGGAAGAAGAAACTCGCCCGCTTCGATATCATCAAGGCCCTCCTTCCGGCACGACTTCCAGATCGGACACCAGCAGCGACGATTCCGTTGCCGGCATCACATCGCGCAAGACCAACCGGTTCGACCCCGGCGCCAACTCCAGGCCGCGCACCTCATGAACGGACAGCTGCCCGGCCGCAAAGGTGCGATCCTGTTCAGAAATTCTGATCTTCTTCGAGCCCGGGACGGCCACGGCGCGCATCCGAAGCGCGGCCCGCATTGGCTGCTCTGTCAGGTTCCAGATTTCCACCGCCGCCTCCCTGCGGACAACCCGCCAATCGCGAAAGTCACGAGTCTGTTGCCAGGGTTTCGCGTAATCCCATCCATCCGCATAAAGGAGTATCAACCGATCGCCGCGCGCACGGGCCTTGGAAATGACATCCTCCGGTGTATTGTAAAACACCTCCACGATCACGCGGTTCGTTGTCGGCGTATAGAAATCGCCGCGATTCGCCAATCCCAGTCGCCGCAACTTCAAGCCCGCCTCGTTTCGAATACTCACATGACGCGCAAAATACTGCCTTGGCCAATCCCACGGCCCCACGCCCGGCGCTTCCCAATAGGTCTTTGCAATCTCGGCGTAAACCGCGTCAGGATATTTTTCCAGGAACGCGCGAGCACTGTCGCGCCACCGGTTGCGCACGAAAACATCCACAGGCTCATTGGGCACCGTGAACGTGAACTGGACGTTGGTGGACGGATGCGCGGCCAACTCGTTCCACGGCTCGAACCAGCGATCCACGAGGACCGGCGTGCCCGGCGGCAGATTGGAATCCGTCCATCGCACCAACTCCCAATAGGGTGTCGGCTTGCCAGTCAACTGGGTCTGTAGATAAGCCGGATAAACGCACAAACCCACACCGGCAACGACCAGCAGGCTCGCAAGAATTCGAGTACGCCTGGCATCTCCGGAAATGCCCGGCAGTACGTGGGGCAACCGGGTCAGTCCCACCGCCGCAAAAGCCAGGTAGAAGGGAAGAATCCCGGTGAGATACCGCGCCTCATACAGCGCGCTCGCGGCTGACCTCACAACAGCGAACAGCGCGATTTGAACAACCACAACAAGCAGAATCCACAATCCGCGAATGTCACGCTCGCGCGCAAAGACCACGGCCCCGCCGATCAGCGACAAAGCCAGCAACACCCATCCGTACGCAAGTTTTCCCCATCCGAAATGCAACAACGCATCCACGGTTGCGGAGAAGATATTTCCTTCTGTGAGTTCCACCGCTTTTTTGGCGACATCGCCGCTGGCGCCGATTTGAGAAAGGATCGGGCGCAAGCCCCAGCTCGCCAGCGCCACCGGGAGGAGTACGATCGCATGCACCCCCACAAGCATCCAGAGGTTGCGCTTGAAACACTCGCGCTTGCGACACCGGATGAGCAACAGGCTGAAGAACAGAAGCGCGACGGACGCCACAAGAATCAACCCTGTGATCTGGCTGTAACCGGTGAAGAAAAGCGCCGCGGCAAGGACGGCGATACCACCGTTGCTGAGCCATTGCTTCCTCCAGAGTTCATCGCTGATAATCCAGACTGCCCACAAGTAAAGGAAATAGCCCAGAAGCAGCGTTGAGTAGAAATAGGCCTCCCGCGAAGTCGCGATGTGAAACGAATTTACCGCGAGAAGCGCGGAAAGCGTCAGGCCCACCCCCACCCCGCCCAATCGCCTTCCGGCGAAAAAAGCGACCGGAACAGCCAGGATACCGACCAGCGCAAAAGGAAAACGCACCATGAAGGGGGTCACATTCCAGCCGGTCAGCGCCAGGAACTGCTGCATGATCCATGCAGGCATGGGCATCTGCCCCGCCGCACCCGATACGTCAAACCAATGGGTAAAAACCTGCAGAGGCGGGATTTGTCTTTGCGCAAGGCTCCACAGCAGGATCGTATCGGCACGGAACGCGGACATGCCGAGCAGGTAAAGGCGGAAAAATGCGCCCACCGCTACGATGACCGCCAAGATCACCCACCCCGTTCTCAACGGGATAACCGGCCCGTCCTCTTTTCGTTTCATGGGACTCAATCGAACAGGATTGCACCGACAACCCTGATTAACAAAGGCGATTCATCATCCGGTCCGCCCGCGCCGAAGTCAAGGAATGACTGCCCGTGGTTTTTCGTTATTCGCCGGAGCTCGTTTGTGGTATTCATGATAAACGAACATGATGAAAGTCATTCGCCAGGAACTTGCGGAATACGGAAGGATGATCGCCGAAGCCGGGCTGACCGCCGGCGCGGGCGGAAACATCAGCGCGCGCGATGGTCGGATCCTCTGGGTCAAACCCAGCGGACTCGCCATGTCCGAACTCAAGGGAACGGATATGTGCGGCGTGGAGCTTTCCTCGGGGCGCCTTGTGGAAGGACGCCTCAAGCCCAGCTCCGAACTTCCGATGCATCTTGCCGTCTACCGTGCCCGCCCGGACATCCAGGCCATTTTTCACACGCATTCGCCATGGGCCAGCGGGGTCATCTCGGCGGGAGTGGAAGTGAAGCCGATGTTTGCGGAAGTGATCAATGATCTCGGTGGCACGGCCACGGTTCCCTACCTGCGGACGGGATCCAGCGACCTGGCCGATGCCGTGGCGGAGGCCGCGAAGAACAACGAAACGATCTTCATGGCCAATCACGGCGTGGTGACGCTCGGGAAAACCATGAAGCAGGCTTTTTTTCGTGCCTGTGTCGCTGAAGATGCCGCGAAATCCTTCGTGGCCGCATCCATCGTGGGCAAGCCCGGATTCCTGACGGAAGATCAAATCCGGGAACTCAAATCGCTTGAAGCAGGCCGACACCGCGTGCGCATGATGGAACGCAAATAATTGCGTTAATTCAGAATGCGGACGATCTGATCCGAGAAGACCCAGATCACCATGAAGGCAAGCACGAGAATCATGCCCATGCAAAGCCCCGCCAGCCACATGATCCCGCCGGTATGCGCGAGATTGACCGTCCAGCCAATGCCCGGCTTTGGTTTCGGGACCCAGATCCGCCTGTCGCGCTTGCTGAAATAAACCGCCATGTTTCCGGGACCACCCCAGTTCATGGGATTCTCCCACTCCTCGCGATAAATCTGAGCCGGCATTTTGTCGGCCGAGGCCATGACATGCGTCTCCCCCGAAGGCGCCTGTTCTGATTGTTCTTTCTGCGGTTCGGTTTCAGCCATGATAGTTCCCATCCTCCGCCACAATGCATACCCGAAACATGAACCACCGTATATGACTTCCTAGCCGACGGAAAGCCATGTTTTCACATATTCCGCAACACCGTCTTCCAACCGGGTGAAATCACCGTTAAAACCCGCCTCCTGCAACTTCGTGATATCGGCTTGCGTATGATACTGGTATTTCGCACGCAGAGATTCCGGCATTTCGATGTACTCAATTTTCGGCGGTTTGCCCACAGCCGTAAACACCGCGTTTACAAGGTCGTTCCACGTCCTCACGCGTCCCGTTCCACAGTTGAACAGGCCCGAAACGTCGCGGTTATCGTAAAAGAAGAGCGACACGGCCACGGCATCGCGCACATACACGAAGTCGCGCACCTGCTCGCCGTCGCGATACTCCGGACGGTACGACTTGAATAATTTGACCGTCCCCGTGTCGCGAATCTGCTGATACGCCTTGTTGACCACCGAACGCATATCGCCCTTGTGATCTTCGCGCGGACCGAACACGTTGAAGTACTTCAACCCCACGATTCGATCGAACAACTCTTTACGCAGCGCCCATAAATCGAACAGGTGCTTTGAGTATCCATACATGTTCAGGGGCTGGAGTGTCGGCGTCACGTCATCCGCGTCGGAATATCCTTTCGACCCGTCTCCGTAGGTCGCGCCGCTGGATGCGTAGATGAAGCGGACATCATGCTCAAGACACCACTCGCAAAGCTCCCGTGTAAAACGGTAGTTGTTATCCGCAAGGTAGCTTGCGTTGGTTTCGGTCGTGGAACTGCAGGCTCCCATGTGAAACACGGTATCCACGGCGGTCAGGCGGTCGTATTGAACCGCCGCGCGAAACTCATCCTTTTCCTGGTAGTCCTCGAAGCGCAGCCCGACCAGGTTCTTCCACTTTTCGTCGCGGCCCAGCTCATCCACCACGAGGATGTCATCCATCCCGCGCTCGTTCAGCGCTGCCACGATGTTGCTGCCGATGAACCCGGCCCCGCCCGTAACAATGATTCGTTCAGACATGTTTTTGTTTCCCGTACGATTTCAGTATTCGATCAATCGCTCCGGTCGTCGAGCGCCCCTTGACCATTTTCGCCAGCACCACCTTGCCGCCATACGACTCGACGACATCGCGACCGCTGACGTAATGCGCCCAATCCGATCCCTTCACCAACACCGCCGGGCGCAGTTCCGAAATCAGCTTCGCCGGCTCGTTTTCTCCAAACACCACCACGTAGTCCACGCATTCCAGCGCGGCAAGCACCAACGCGCGATCGCGTTGATTGTTGATCGGCCGACGCGGTCCCTTGTACCGCCGAACCGACGCATCCGAGTTCACGCCCACGACAAGCGCATCGCCTTGTCGCCGCGCCAACTCAAGGTAAGTCACGTGTCCGGCATGCAGGATGTCGAAAGCGCCGTTGGTGAATACAAGCCGCCGCCCCCGCTTGCGCAACCGCGCCGCTTCCCTCTTCATCGCGGCACGCGAAACAATTTTCGTGGCCGCCGACCTCTGATTTCTGATCTCCGGCATCTGACTCCTGACTACATGTTCTCCGCCACGGCCTGACCGAACTCGCTGCACTTCACCTCTTTCGCCCCGTCCATCAGCCGCGCAAAGTCATAGGTGACGATCTTTTGTCCGATGGCTTTCTCTATTCCTTTAATAATGAGATCCGCCGCCTCGGTCCATCCCATATAACGGAACATCAATTCGCCGGACAACACCAGCGAGCCCGGGTTCACCTTGTCCAACCCGGCATATTTTGGCGCCGTGCCGTGGGTCGCCTCGAAACAAGCGGCACCCGTATCATAGTTGATATTCGCGCCCGGGGCGATGCCAATCCCGCCCACGCACGCCGCCAGCGCATCGGAGATGTAATCGCCGTTCAGATTCAGCGTCGCCACAACGGAATATTCCGCCGGGCGGGTGAGGATTTGCTGCAAAAATGCGTCCGCTATGCAGTCCTTGATCACAATCTGTTTGCCGGTTTTCGGGTTCTTCAAACAATGCCAGGGCCCGCCGTCCAGCGGCTCCGCTCCGAATTCCTTTCGCGCGACCTCGTACCCCCAGTCGCGGAACGCGCCCTCCGTAAACTTCATGATATTGCCTTTGTGCACAAGCGTCACGGACGGGCGCTCCGTTTCTATGGCATACCGGATCGCCGCCTTGACCAACCGGAACGTTCCTTCTTTCGACACGGGCTTGATCCCGATGCCGGACGATTCGGGAAACCGGATTTTCCTCACGCCCATTTCCTGCTGCAGGAAGCGGATCACTTTCTTCACTTCATCCGTGCCCGCCGCCCACTCGATGCCTGCGTAAATGTCCTCGGCGTTTTCGCGGAAGATCACCATGTCCGTTTTTTCCGGATGCTTTACCGGCGAAGGGACCCCTTTGAACCATCGGACCGGGCGCAGGCAGACATAGAGATCCAGTTCCTGCCGCAACGCGACGTTCAGGCTGCGGATGCCGCCGCCGACCGGCGTCGTCAGCGGACCCTTGATGGAAACCAGGAACTCGCGGCACGCCGCAAGCGTTTCCGGTGGAAGCCATACCGGCTTGCCATATACTTCGTTCGCCTTCTCCCCGGCAAAGACTTCCATCCACGCCACGCTCCGCCTTCCGCCGTACGCTTTTTCAACCGCCGCGTTCCAGACCATCATCGCCGCGCGCGTAATGTCCGGCCCCGTGCCGTCGCCTTCGATGAAAGGAAGGATCGGCCGGTCCGGAACATTCAGACGTCCGTCCGCGCCCATCGTGATTTTCTGACCGTCCGCCGGAACCGTGATTTTCTCGTAACTCATAAAACTCCCAACTCGTGCCTTAATTCATGCCTCATCCGTTTTTTCCAATGCCTGGAAAAATCGCTCTGAGAATTTCCAATGTTTGGAAAAAACGCAAGATTGGTTTTAGCCGGCGACTCGAAAAGGCGGTCTGAACGCGAAAATGACCTTGATGATCCATTGCAGCGCGCCGGGGATCATTTTTTCCATGGTGACGGGCCTCAAGTCGCCGGAACCTATCGCTTTCGCCATCGTTTCGCCCAGCGCAAAAGCCCTGTCCCGCTGCCTTTTGCCGAGGCGCCGCAGGAAATACAACCGCTGCCAGTCCTTCCTGTTTTCCGGCAGGCGCTCGAGGTCCGCGCCGGCATACACATCACCAACCCACTGACCGTGAAGGATCAACGGCGCATTGCTTTTCAGCCAGGGTGTTCCGTCATCACAGGACTTTCTCAAACGTTCGGGCATCCCGCCGGCGCTCGCGATCGAGCCAAAGGCTCTCACCTTGTTGTTAAGGCGGGATCGAATAGCCATGATGCCGAGGAGTGGTCCATCAGGACGAGCCGCGCGCCAGGACAAACGCTCCCAGAACACCGTCATGAGGCCCGTTACAAATCCGTTGTGTACCGGCGAGGCAAAAAGAACGCCGTCCGCCTCGGCCATTCGTGGAATGATTTCATCCATGTCGTCTGTCATGCAACACGGAGCAATGCCTTCACCGGTGTAGCCGTAGCACTTGAGGCAATTCGTGCAGTATCCGATGCGGCGATCACGGAGCATCACCACCTCAACTTCCGCTCCGTGGGTCCTGGCCCCTTCCTCAAAAGAACGCACCAGCTCAGTGGTGGTTCCATGCGGGCGATACGTGCCGTTCAATACGAGGATTTTCATTTGCCCAGATCCCTCCGTGATTGCATGAGAAGTACAGTACCCGCTCCGCAGGTCAACGACGAGGCTGAATCGCGGAAAAGACGGCCCCGCTTGACCGTTACCGCGTATCGAAGTAGCTTCCTCACACATTGATGATAAAGACATCGCCCAGACGATTCCGCGCCGAAGTCGCAAACCTGAAACAGCTTTCCTCTTCCGGTTTCGAACTCACATTCACCCGCGAGGGCCTTGATTTTCAGGCCGGACGTATCATCACGATTCACGGTCCAAGCCACGCGGAAGACCGCAGCTACACCATCGCGAGCGGCGAAGACGATGAGCATCTGCAAATTCTGTTTCGGCTGATTCCACAAGGCAAGCTGACCCCCAGGCTGACCGCGTTGAAGCCCGGCGATCCGATCGAGTTTTCCGGTCCGTTCGGTGAATTCGTGGTCCGCGATCCGGCCAGACCGATCATCTTCGTCGCCACCGGCACGGGTGTTGCTCCTTGCCGTTCTTACATTCGCACGCGCAAGGATTTGAACCTGACACTCGTTCACGGCGTCCGCAGAGCCGACGACCTGTTCTATCGCGACGAGTTTTCCCTCCATGCTTACCACCCTTGCGTCACCCGTGAAAAAGGCGTGGGATACCACGGCCGTGTAACCCGTTTCCTTGAATCCTTTGAATATCCAGCCGATGCGCAATTTCACCTTTGTGGCGCAAACGAAATGATCTTCGACATGCAGATGCTGCTGAAGAAGCGCGGCGTGAATGATTTTCAGATTTTCACCGAAGCCTACTACTATCGCCTCTATTCCTGACCCTGAGGATTGGACATGCTCAGGCCCGACTGGTAGGCTGGACATTCGAGAACGCATCAGAACGGGGCGATGCCATGCTTGAGAAAATTGACCTCTCAAAAAAATTGTCCAAGCCCGAATATAAAGCGGTCATCGGTGACCTTGAAACGAAGATGGGCATCCTTCAACGCGAAGCACGAGCCCTGGGCGTTCCGGTAGCCATCGTCTTTGAGGGATGGGACGCCGCGGGCAAAGGCACGATGATCAACCGCCTGCTCCTTGCGCTCGATCCGCGCGGGTTCAACGTCTACCCCACGAACCCGCCCAACGAGGAAGAGCGCTACCGCCCCTTCCTCTGGCGGTTCTGGATCAAAACTCCGGCGCGCGGGCGGTTCGCGATCTTCGACCGGAGCTGGTATGGGCGCGTGATGGTCGAGCGCATCGAGAAGTTGGTGCGCAAAAAGGTCTGGCAGCGGGCGTACGACGAGATCAACGCCTTCGAGCGGCAATTAACGGACGACGGCGCGGTCGTTGTGAAATTCTGGCTGCACATCAGCAAATCCACTCAAAAGAAGCGCTTCAAGAAGCTGCAAAAGGATCCCGCGACGGAATGGAAAGTGACACGCGACGATTGGCGGCATCACAAGCAATACGACAAGTATCTTGTCGCGGTGGACGAGATGATCGAGAGAACCAGCCCGCCGCACGCGCCGTGGACCGTTGTGGAGGCGCACGACCAGCGTTATGCCACGGTTAAAATATTCAAAACCGTCATCCGCGCTATCGAAACCCGCCTCGCAGTAACAAAGAAAAAAGCCCGCGCGGGCGTCAAGGCACAAAAGAAGAAAACGGAGATTCCGATCGAATCGGTGCTCGATCGCGTTGATCTTTCGCAAGCCGTGGAGCGCGGCGAATATGACAAGAGAATCAAAAAACTGCAGAAGCGCATCTGGGAGGTGGAACATCGCATCTACACCGAACGGGTGCCGCTCGTGATTCTCTTTGAGGGCTGGGATGCCGCCGGCAAGGGAGGCAACATCAAGCGCCTCGTCGGCAACATGGACCCGCGCGGTTATGAAGTGATTCCGATTGCCGCGCCCAACGATCTGGAAAAATCACATCACTACCTCTGGCGTTTCTGGCAGCACATGCCCAAGGCAGGGCACATCGCGATTTTCGACCGCACGTGGTACGGCCGGGTGCTCGTCGAACGGGTTGAAGGATTCTGCAGCGAGGCCGACTGGCGGCGGGCGTACGCGGAGATCAACGAAATGGAGGCGCATCTCGCCGATTTCGGCGCTGTGATCGTGAAGTTCTGGCTGGAGATCAGCAAGGACGAACAACTCAAGCGATTCCGCGCGCGACAGGGCACACCGATCAAGCAGTGGAAAATCACCGACGAGGATTGGCGCAACCGGGAAAAGTGGCCGCAATACCGGGCTGCGGTGGATGAAATGCTCGTACGAACCAGCACCACCCACGCGCCGTGGACGATCATCGAGGCCAACAGCAAACTCTTCGCGCGAATCAAGACGCTGGAGACGGTACTCGAGGCGGTGGAGAGGAAATTGGGGGATTAGGAAAGAATGGAGTAATGGAGAACTGGAGTGATGGAGTGTTTTTAAAGCTCTCCCCAACACTCCAACCTCTTCAGAGCCTCGTCCTTCCCTCCAAAGCACGGGCGAGGGTTACGGGATCCGAATAGGCGATCTCACTGCCCGCGGGAATGCCGAACGCCAACCGGGAGATGGCCACTTTTTTCGACGACAGCACCTGTCGTAGAAACGATATCGTTGCGTCGCTTTCAACATCCGATCCAAGCGCAAGAATAACCTCCTTCACGCCCCGGGATACAATACGCTTCAGCAACGCCTCGATGCGCAGATCGGCAACGCCCTCGCCTTTCATGGGAGAAAGCTTGCCCATCAGGGAATGATACCGGCCGCGGAATCCTCCGGCGCGCTCGATCAAAACGATATCGGCAGGATCTTCCACCACGCACAACACGGCGTCGTCACGGCGCGGATCGGTGCATAACGGACAAGGATCCTCATCTTTCCGTGTAATGCTCCCGCAAAGGGAGCAGGCCTTCAAGGTTGCATCCACCTCACCGAGCGCGGCAATCAGATCGCGAACCAGGGTCCCCTGCTCCCGCGCGAGTTTCAGCGCCATTCGTTCGGCAGACCGCCGCCCCACCCCCGGCAGTTTTGCCAGGAGCATGGAAAGCTTCGCGAGCGGATCTTTGCCCGTCATATTCTGACCCATCCGAACACCTACATGCCCGGCATGCCGGGAATGCCAAGACCTGAAGTCAGTTTCGCCATTTCAGAAGCGCGCATTTCTTCCGCCGCCGTCAGAGCACCGTCCACTGCGGCAAGGACAAGATCCTGGAGCATCTCGACATCCTGCGGATCCACGACCTTGGGATCAATGCGTATGGAATCAATTTTACCATCGCCACGCGCGACGGCCGTCACCATCCCTCCGCCGCTTGAAAACTCCACGGTTCGCTCCGCAAGCTCCGCCTGTGCCTTCTCGAGATTCTTCTGCATCGAGGCGGCCTGCTTCATCAATTTCATCATGTTAACCATGAATTGCTCCCTTGGGTCGCGAGCATTGGTTATTTGGGGTTTGTTATTGGAGAATCCCTAATCCCCAATCTCCAATCCCCAATTCCCAACAACCCTACTCCCTGATATCCACAATATCTCCGTTAAAGGTTTCGAGCGTTTTGCGCACGGTCGGATTGTTAATCCATTCCTCTTTTGTTTTTCGCGCCTTCGCTTCCTTTTCAACCTTCGCCGGCTCGCGGCCGATTTTTCGCGGATGCTCCTCCGCGATATCCGCAACCTTAACATCGCCGGGCAGCGTGTCCTTGGAATCAAGAACCCGGAAATCAACGGAAGAAATCTCGCAATGCAGAACCTCGCCCAGAACCTTCTGAAGCGCTTTTCGGTTGCGCGGAAAATCCACCCGTTCCTTGTTTTCCGCAAATTCCGGATCGAACCCGATCAGAACGGAACCGCCTGAAACTTCTATGGGCTTCGCATCCCGCAGATAGTTCTTTGCCAGAGGAGCCGCGTGGCCTACCCGCTCCACGATGTCATGCCAGTTTTGTGCCAGGTGGGCCACTTCGCCCCCGGACTTGCAGACCGGTTTGTTGTCCGCAGCTTTTGCGGGCGCAGCCGTCTCGCGCACTGCGGAATGTCTCGCATGAACCGGAGTCGGCGGATCATCCGCTACAGGCGGAGCGCCTGTGCCGGACGACCCCGAAGATCCGCCCACAGTGGCGCTCAGTTCTTCAAGCCGCGCAATAATGGCATCCAACGAAACCATGGTGGCTGCGCGTGCGGCCCGGATCAAAGCTGTCTCCAACAACGCCCGTTTCGACAGCGCATAACGGATGCGATTGTCCGTCTCGGTCAGGATATCCACGACCCGCAATACGCGCGCGGGTTCGGCCAAGCCGGCTTGACCGCGAACCGTCTCGGCCTGTGCTTCCGTCAGGTCCTGGCCTACGGAAGACTCGCCCGCATACTGAAAAACAAGAATGGACCGGAACTGGGAGAGCAGATCCACGACCAGGCGCTGGATGTCCTTGCCCGCTTCATCCAGTTCATCCACGAGCGCGATCGCTTTTGGAACATCCCCACCCAGAACGGCTGTGATCAGATCGTCCAATGTGCGCCGCGCAGCCAATCCAAACACGGCCAGCACATCCTCTTCCTTGATATTCTTTCCGCGGAACGCGATGAGCTGGTCCAGGGCCGACTCCGCGTCGCGCAAGCCGCCTTCGGCCCCGCGCGCGATTGCCAGCAGCGCATCCTCATCCACGCTGATCTTCTCCGCTTCCGCGATCTCGCGAAGCCGGTTGACAATATCCCGCGCCGAAATGCGGCGAAGATCAAAGCGCTGGCAGCGCGAAAGGATCGTGGCCGGTATTTTCTGCGGTTCAGTCGTGGCGAATACAAACTTCACATGGGCGGGCGGCTCTTCGAGCGTCTTCAGCAACGCGTTGAACGCCGCGCCGGAAAGCATGTGCACTTCGTCAATGATATAGACTTTGAACGGGCCGCGCGTAGGCGCGTAACGGACGTTTTCACGCAATTCGCGAACGTTATCAACGCCCGTGTTCGACGCCGCATCTATTTCCAGTACGTCGAGGTTATTGCCGGCCATGATTTCAACGCAGGAATCGCACTTGTCGCACGGCTCGGCCGTGGGTCCCGTCCGGCAATTCAGCGCCTTCGCGAGAATACGCGCGGTGGACGTCTTGCCGACGCCGCGAGGGCCGACAAAAAGGTAAGCGTGTGCGACGCGGTCGCTCTGGATGGCATTGGTCAGCGTCTGCGTAACGTGCTTCTGCCCCACGATATCGCCAAACTGCTGGGGTCGCCATTTTCTTGCAATGACTTCGTAGGCCATGATTGTAACCGATTAGACGTTCTGTTTGATTTTCAGCCGTTCGACAAGGAACACCGGAGTGATGGAGTATGGGAGTAATGGAGTATTGTAAAGAATCCTCTTCCCTTCACTCCATTTCTCCATCACTCCATTACTCCATTCTTCCTCTTCATGGCCGTGCGCCCTTGTTCGGGGGTGTCGAGAGGCGCGCGGCTTCGCCGCCGAACTCCAACCAGGCAAACCTACGGCGCCCGGAGCTCCAAAGTTTACCGCTGCTACCTTCCGGTCCTGACGGGGTTCACCTGTTTCCGTCGCATAGGACCCGGCCTTCAACGCCCTTTGGCGGGCCATCGCTCAACTCTTCACCACCTCACGCGGGCATCAACCCTGCTGAGCGGGTTGCAGGTCATCTCCGGTTTCCCGGAGAGTCAGGGCACCGCTACCTCCCCGTCTAGCACGACCGCATGTACCTTAGCCCCACCCCATGCCGATGGCAAGGCCGTGTTGCTTTTGCATTCTTTCGACTGAAGCTCGACACGAGGGGCGCTTTTTCATATTCTTCTTTAACAGGGGGTGGTTTCAATGATGCGCCATCCAGAACTTTTTCCGTCGGTTCTATGCCTTGCCTGTCTTATATCAACGACATTCGGTCAAGCTGTTTTCCGGGCCTCGGACGGAGCGCTGGACCTTAAAGAGATCGAACACCTTGCGCGTGAAGTGGCCTACACGAAGGGCACCAATATCCCGGTGAGGTCTGAGCTGACGATGGGTCTGTCCTATACACGTTCGATAGAAACCCCGCTCGATCAGGATGCATCATTCCGGGCCATGCTGCAGGCAAACGATATCGAGATGAACGACTACCTGGACGACAAAGCAACCGATACGCAGGCGCTGCTTCTGAAGGATAAACGTACCGGAAAAAGTTATGTCCTGTTCCGCGGCACGGACAGTTACTGGGATTGGTTTCAACATGGCAAGGATCTGACTTCTCCCGGATACGCTCAATACAAGGCCAATCGGGAGCGTCTTCAAAAATGGGTGGAAGAAGGCAATGTAACCGTAATCGGGCACAGTCTGGGCGGTGCGCTGGGACAACATCTGGCCGCCGATTTTCCGGACAAGGTTACGGAAGGATATTTCTTCTGCTCATGCGGCATTAATACAGGGACGGTTGCAGAAGCCGTTCTGCACGGAACACTCCCGCCCATTCAATACTTCAATCATCCCAACGACATCATCTCAGAATGCTTTGGCGGCGAACACGTCTCTGGCCGCATTTTCTACACCACGAACAATCCGGACGCGACGTATGCCGCAGCCCACAGCACGGTTCATTTTGACGGGTCTCCCAATCCCGTCCGCGAATACGACTTCGCCTTTTGGCAGAAAACGAGGATTTCAGATTGGTCCAATCGAATGGCAAGAATCGAGGAATCGAAGCAATTAACCCGCGAGGCAAAGCTGCGTGCAGCGGAAGCCGCGCAGAGTCAGTGGTGGAACACGACCGTGGATTGGTTCTCGGGAGACGAAGAGGCCTATCGGTCTGTGCTCGACTGGTTCAGTTCCGATCTGCAGCGCCGATGGAATGCCCAGGCAAAATCCGGCGCGGCAGCATGGGATGCCGCCATGCAGGAGCGAACCCTTGCCGGGGAAACGGATGTCGAACGGCTACGCTTGAACGCGGAAAAACAAATGGCAAACCTCCGTTACGCGCTCAACCGAATGGTGGCCGACAGCGAAAGCGCGTTGGCCGCCGCGCAGTTCGAACGCGAAAACAGTTGGAGCGCCTGGTTTCAAAGCCTCGCGCTGAACACGCTGGGCGCGGCCGCCGGTGGATTCGGCAGCGGATTCGGTGGGCGGCTCGGTTCGGGCATCATGGAAAAGGAGCTATCCGGCAGCAGGGACGAGGGCGAAGAAAAAGAGGATGGTGCGACGGTCCAATCCGGCGGCGCCGCCGTGGCGCCGACATTGAAAAAAGGATGGAAAAAGCATGCCGCAAAGAAGGCTGCGGCAAAGAAAAAAGGACCCTCTTCCCCCAAAAAGGCCAGCTCCATTGCAAAAACAAGACAGCCCATTCCGATCACAAATCCCGCGGCTACACCCACTCCCACCGCCGTGCAGGGACCCACTCATGTGGACAAGGTGTTGATGACGGGCGGTCAAACTCGCGACCCCTATCCAGGGGAAGTTACCCACCGCGACTCGTCAACCGGATATCTTCTGCCCGGTCCCTGAACGATCAAATTGACCCGTCAGCCTGTTTCATGCCACAGTGAAGCCATGCGTATTCTTCTCAGCAACGACGACGGTATCTATGCGCCCGGCATCGGCGCGCTTTACGATGCGGTGAAAGACCTGGCCGATATTGATATCGTAGCGCCCAGCGGCGAACGCAGCGCGGTTGGACATGCCATCACACTATCCGACCCCATCAAGGTGAAAGAGGTTCAACGGAACGGCCAGTTCTTCGGATATGCCTGTGGCGGCACTCCTGCCGATTGCGTGAAGCTCGCCGTCGAAGGAACGCTGTTGCCGCACAAGCCGGATCTCATCATCAGCGGCATTAACCTCGGACCCAACGCAGGCATCAGCGTTATCTATTCCGGCACCGTCTCCGCCGCGACCGAAGGAACAATTCTCGGAATTCCCAGCATGGCGGTTTCACTCGCGACGTTCACAAATCCGATCTGGGACACCGCGGCCAAAATCGCGCGTCACATGGCAGCCACCATTCTCAAACGCGGCCTTCCGCCGCAAACGCTGCTCAACGTGAACGTGCCGAATGTGCCGAAGGAAGAATTGCAGGGATACGCGGTCACCCGCATGGGTCAGTCCCGTTTCGTGGAAATTTTTCACCGCCGAACCGATCCGCGCGGAAACGTCTATTTCTGGATGGACGGCGATCTTGAACAACTTGGCGACACGAAGGATACGGATGTCGAAGCGCTGAACAACAACCGGGTATCGCTGACGCCCATCTGGTTCGACCTCACCCACCGAGAAGCCCTGCCCGAATTGCGGAAGTGGGATTTAAGAATACCGGAGTGACCCTCTTCGCTCTCTCACGCTCACACTGCATAAAGCGTGAAAGAGGATGCCTTTCAGAAATCGCGCCTATCCACCCGGACCCGCTTTCATCAACAGGGAAACTGTGGACTCGTTTATGGTTCGCTCGTAGTCGCCCGTGTCGCTGCGCACAAACATGAAGAGCCCTGTTTTCATCTCCAGAAGACCGCTGAACGCAGCCTCTCCACGCTGCCCGTCATGGCAGGCATCAATGACTTCGCCATCATGAATCGTTATAGATCCGACCGCCTCCTGCCCCGCCAGGGAAACCGACAACAAGCCGCTTTCGCGTTTCGCGAGAAGGATCTCCACCACCGCAAACAAGGACATGGATTCAATGGAGCCGCACAGCGACACCTCGTCTTTATATCCCTTGCTTGTCATGCTTGATATCGGGTCCGTCCCGCTCCCCTCAATTAAATTCGTCCCCTCCCCTCCTTCTTGAACAACCTTTTCCTGTTTCTTGCGGCGAAACACCAACACACCCAGCATGATGATGAGAACAAACTCAGCCGCGGCCACGATCCCAATCCATGAAATCTTTCCTTCGCCGGGCGCATTCGCCGGAACTGCATCTGCCCTGGCGTCTTCGACCAATACTTCCTCTATTTTGACCTCTCCGCCGGGGGCGGCTTCATCAAGGATATCCTTTTCACCAACGTCCGTCGTCATGGCTGCCTGCTCTTCAACCATTGGCGCGACAGGCACGGGCCCCTCGTTTTCCAAGTCCGTGCTCATTGCGTTCCCGGACTCGTTCATTTCGTGAACCGGCGCAGACTCCATGGCGTCGGGCTGCAGCCTGGCATCCGTGACCGGTGCCACTTGCGGTTGCTCCGCCGCGACTTCCTCTTCCGACTCCACCATGATTTTCAGCTCAAGCATTGGGCTCGAAGGACGTGCAACATCGCTCTTCGCGGGTACAGGGGCGGCCGTCCTCGGTTTCTCCGCTTTCGTCGAAACAAGGGGCGTCTTTTTCTGAACCGGGGGGCTCTGGGGATCAGGCAACGGAATAGCCGCTTCTTTTGCCGGCGGCTCTACCGTTTCAAAAACAAGCTCCACGCCCCGCACTGTCTTCGGCACATGAAGAACGGCCGTCTCCCCATACCGCTCAACCTGGACCCTGTAGCCGGCGTTCAAGACCTCGAGCACGGGCAGTTTTTCGGGTGCGATTAAAATGAACCTGCCGGCACACGTTCTCGCAGGAAATCCGAAGAACATCATTTTTTCCGGCGTTACCCACGCAATCTTGCGCCGGTCACCGGTTCGACTCGGCACCGCAAAAAGCTGCTTCTCTCCCTCGGAGGTTTCCGCAACGCCGATGAAATGTGCGCCCGTTTCCTGGAAATAGCGAACCCGGCTGCCGACATCGAACTTCAATCCTGCGTCTTCAATTTCCACCGGGATGCGAGGTTCAACAACCTTCAGATATAAACGTTGCTCCGGCTGGCCGCCGGATGAAAAGGGAACAAAGGATGCAACCACAAGACATAAAACGCGCAACCAAAGGAAACGGCTCCCATGCCTTCTCACATTGCCTCGCAAATTCTTTATCGCGTAAAAACGAAACCCCTGCCCTGCAGAAATCTGATACACAAAGCACGAGGGCCTGACAAGAGCCCGCCGCTCATGTCGCCGCTACAACCCGCGAATCACTTCCTGTTCGGCTGCGACCAGCGACTCGAACATGTCCCTGCCTTCCGCCGCTTCGCGAAGCTCCAACAAAACGCTCGTGTGATGGCACATCATGCAAACGCGCGCGAGCACATGAAGATGAATGCGGTCGTCCTGACAACAGATCAGGAAAAACAGGTCCGTGGTGGAGCCATCCGGCGATCCGAAAGGAATCGGATGCGCGGTTCGACCGATAACGATGAAAGAATCCTCGAACATGTACGGCTCGTGATTCTTCGGATGCAGAAGAGCGATCCCGCCCGCCAAGGCGGTTGTCCCGAGACGCTCACGCTCCTGCAGGCTGTCAAGCAGTTCACGAGGATCGTTCACCAGCCCTGTTTTCCCGGCCAGCTCGACCATGTCCCGAATGACGGAGGCCTTGGTTTTGGATTTGAGTTCCGCCTCGACGAATTCCGGCCTCATCAATTCCGGCATGATCGCGTGCCCACGGGACAAGTCGTGCGTCTTGGCGGATGACTTTTTGTGGTAGGCGGTAAGATGTCCGCCGGAAAAGCCAAGAATCCTTTGTGACATCCACGCGTCAATCTCTGTCTTGCGGAACACCACGCGATCACCCTGCCGAACGAAGGGAATTTCGTTTGTACGGACCAACTCCTCTACATCCGCGTGTGAAACGTGCATGTAGTCCGCCACTTCTTCCAAGCTGAACGTGCGGTAAGGCATTTCAGAACGCATTTATTAGCGATTAGCACGACAAAAGGAAACCACAGACTTTGATGGCGGTGGTTTTTTATGCACTGCATGGGGGAACGGTGAACCGATGAGACAGGCGGAACAGGCTGGCTCCCGGTTCATACATCAGGTTCCACGGCTTTCAGCAAAAGCTCCAACTCCTGTTGCGCTTCAGGGGTTGGCGGCCGCCCCCTGAAAGTGATTCGCAGATATTCACGAAAACGCGCAAGGGCATGCCCCGCATATCGCACGCGCAACCCGGGATCCTGTGTCTCTTCCATCATCTTTCGATACAACCGGGCAAGGTTCAATTGCGTCGCGTCAAACGCGGGACGCAGGCGATCCGATATCAAGAGGCTCTCCAATGCCTCCTCGTCCGGCAGCCCTCTTACCCTCTGCACCAACGACCGCAGAAAGAACAACTTCCATGTCCTGGATGGAGGCTTTGACTCCCGATTCGGCCAGAACGAATCCAACCCCCCTTCGACAACCACCTCCATCTTGCGAATCCAAAAAGCCAGCTCTGCCCGGTCCTCCGCCTTTTCCGCCATGGAGAAATAAAAGGAAGCCAGGGCCTCGTAAGCGATGACCGAGGGATTAGGCAACTGAATGTGATATGTCCACAGTGACTCGCCGTCGCGCCATTGGGATTGATACCACAGGTTTCGCCAGGCATTGAGAATCAAAACAACGACGGCAAGACCATACAGCAACACCCGGAGATTGCGCCGGGCATGTGTTGCGGCTTCGCGCATCATTGACACGGCCAGCGCCAACACGCAAAAAGAGGCGAAATAAATATAGCGGTCGGCCATCCATATGCCGATATACACCAGGTTCATGTACGGCACCAACAACGTAAAGAAAGCGGCGTAATAGAAAAACAAATCCTTGCGGAACCGCACCAACCATGCGCCCAGCGCCGCCAGGCCCGCAAGGATGGTCCACGCGGCAATGATGTGCGGTAATGAAAACGATGACTCCAACCGCGGCCAGGCATAGCAGAGCGATAGATGAGTCGGCACGAAAATCTGTCGAAGATAGAGCGCCCATGCCATTGGGTTGATCATCGCCAGGTTCCACAGGTGCGCGCCCCCGCTCGCGGAATATCCCCGATCGAAAAGGCCCACTTGCTCGAGCATCTTTCCGTACCAGGCATAGGCAGCGAAACTGATCCACA
>CAZTYH010000001.1:25117-56111 GCA_964617565.1 uncultured Verrucomicrobiota bacterium | reverse complement strand
CCGTTGTGTCTGAAAACATAAAGCCAACAGCATGAAAAGCGCCGACAACATATCCTTGCGGCCCATGATCCACGCCACCGGCTCCACATGCACAGCCAGCACAAGAAAAGCCAACGTGGTGAACAGGGAGAACCCATAAGCCCCCGTTGTGCCGAACAGAAAAACAAACATCAGCGCCACGACCACACCGTGCCACAACACGTTGCCCAGGTGGTAACCCACCGGGTTCCCAAAGCCGAAAAGGCGACCGTCAATCAACCAGGACAAATCGCGCACAAGCAGCGGTTCTTCGCGGGGGAAATGATCCGTGAAAATCGCCCGCAGTCCGGATGAAAGCGACGGATGATCGTACAGCTCCGGATGCTGGAGCAGGATGCGCACGTCGTCGTAATACACGTAATCGTAATGCACGGTTCGCGCATAGAGGACCCAGGCGGCAACGCCCAGCAGCGCGGCGGTTAGTATCGGCTTCAAGCTCATCCTCATAACGGTTCAGCGCCGCGCCTGGATCAGCATTTGTCCGGCCAGCGGCTTGAATGGACACATCAAGTAGAGACGCACGAGCGCCGGATGCACGGGCCAGCGGCCCTTCAGGGTAAGAGGAAGGAATTTTCCCATGCGGCGGACCACCTGGAATCCGGCCGAGGTGAGCAAATCCGCCAACCCCACATCCGTGTAGACACCGACATGCGTATAGTCGTCAAAGTATTGCCGATAACAATACCTGAAGTTCGGCTGTACAACACTGAGCATCGCGCCCGCCTTCATCTTGCGCTGCAAAACGGCAAGGCATTTCATCAATTCCTCGCGTGCCACATGCTCAAAGCAGTTGCTTGCAAACACATAGTCAATGGATCCGTCCTCCAGTGAGTCCAGTTCCGATATCCGCCCCACGATGCCTTCCACTCCCTGATCGAGGTAGTCGAGCATGCCGGGCCAGATATCCACGGCGATCCGCCGGCGCGCGCGAACGCTGTTGATGAATTCTCCATAGCCGGCGCCGAGGTCCAGCACCGTATCGTCGGGTTGGATATCTTTCTGAAAAAAATATTTCACCAGCGCCTGCCAGAGAGCCTTCCGCCGCGGATCATGTGCAAAACGCGAAACATGATATCCCTCGTTACTCATGGGCCAACCACCTCCAATCGGTCAGGATACCCCAAATCATGCGCAAGCCCAGCCGGGTCGCCACCAGATTGCTCACGTTTCCTCCCTTGCTGGTGCCGACGCGGGGGAAGAAACATACCGGACATTCAATGATCCTGATTCCGCGCGAGAGAGCGGTATCCAGAAAATACGGATTGAACTCCAGGTTGATACGCGGGTCGAGCGCGTCGAGCAGATCCCGAAGCACGTTGTTTCGACAAAGCTTGTAGGTGGTTCCTACATCCGTCAGTGAAACCATCCCCAGATGCTTCAACTCAAGAAGTTTCCCCGCGAAAAGGTTTCCGTAATGCATGAACAGGGTCAATTGCGTGTCGTGTTCCTGAAGCTGCTCGACAATGCGGCTTCCGTTAACGATGTCCGCATGCTGGATATAAGCCATTAACTTGTCTATATCGTGTGCGCGAAAAGTGAGATCCCCCTCGCACAAAACCGTCAGATCCGTGTCATCGCACGCCAACGCCTGCCGTAAAGCGCGGTGCACACAAGCCCCATAGCCCTGCCGCTCCTCGTTGTAAACGATGGCCCCGGCCTCCCGGGCAAGCTCCATGGTACGGTCCGTACTGTTGTTGCTGATCACAATCACCCGCTTGACCAGGGGGTGTGAAACGAAATCCTGCACGGCCGCGCCTATGCTTTTTTCGTCGTTATACGCCGTAAGCGCCACCGTCAACGCGCGTTCAGCAGGAGGGCGGTTGCGCACGGATTTCATGCTTCGGATCCGGCGGACATTGCGCAGGAGATCCCACCCGATGAGCAAGGCCCCTGAAAAAAGAGGAATGCCGCTGTACCAAATCAAGAACTCGTTGGCTTTCCTGATGAGCGGCGGATCGAGCAAAAGCCATCGAATGGGCGCTGCCGCCACGCCCACCACGTAGGCCAGAACGGCAAGCGACACGAGTACGAATCCATAAAGCGCGCATCGCGTCGTCATATTGCGAACCAACCTATCCTATCCTGCCGCCGGCCGCCAACTATAATGCGGCCTTACATCCGCTCCCCGCGCGTGCTCTTATCTTCCTGGCCGAGAAAGCGATGAGCATGGCCACGATGGACAACCAGAGGATCAGGCAGAGGAGATCATCGAAGCCCTGCCACCAACCCGCCGAATGCTTGTCTGCCACGTGCGGCGGAGAAAGGGCCCCCCAAAAGATATAGACCCTCAGAAGAAATAACCCGGCCAGCGCGTTGAAGAGACTCCCTGCAACCGGAAAGATTACGATAGCCGGCAGGGCTATCCAGCAGAGGTATTGCATCCCGAAGCCTGGCGTAACAGACAGGAAAAGACCGAACGCCACAAACACGGCTTCAAGGAGGTTCACACGCCACGCCTTGAAAAAAAGGATCATGGGCAAAAGCAGAATGAAAAACAATTTTGCTCCGTGAACCCGGTGCCAGAAATAGAAATCGTGCGCCCAGTTCCTCAGCTCGATGGGAAGCCCTTCATAACTGTTCGCCCAATGCGCGATACGGCCCATGCCCCATAACGTGCCGATACTGCCATAGCCGAATATGCTCGAGATCACTTTTGCGGCGTCGTGCAGAAGATAAGGCGCAAAAACAAGCAAGGGGACGGCGATGGCCGGCACAAGGAATCGAATCGCTTTTTTCCAGTCCCGAAGAAAATAGAGAAAAACCGGCACCAAAATGACGGGCACGATTTTCACGCAGAGGCTCAGTCCATAAACCGCCCCCATCCATCCGTAGCGCCCCTTTTCGAACAGGTAGATCGAGGCCAAAACAAGAAGAACAAACAAGGGATCGGTATTGCCGTGAAATCCCGCGACCAGGAAATGAACGGGACTGAACGCGCAAAGCACGCTGATGACGGTTCTGTATTTTATCCCATACAAGCCCATCAATTTCCAGATAATGAACACGGATGCGGAATCGGCCGCAATGGGCAGGAACCGGAATAGAAATGGATAGCCGATCCCGATCTGCGTAGGCAGAAAGGAGATTCCTTTGAGGTACCATAGAACGAGAGGCGGGTGATTGCAGAATATCTGTCTGTACAGTTCGCGCGTTCCGAACTTTTCTATCCCCATGGATAATTCCAGCCAGGTAAACATGTCGTTCGTACCAAAGGTAAAATAGGAAAGAATCTGTTTGGCAACGAACGCCAAGGCTATACTGAGGAAAACGATACGTTCTTTTTTCAATGCGGGATTACCTTGTATTGAGACAACGTGGCAAAAAAACCGGGATTGTCAAGAAATCGAGCGCTCTTTGCGCCCCGGAGCGAAGAATGGAGCCAACGGTCGGATTCGAACCGACGACCTGATCATTACGAATGATCTGCTCTGCCAGCTGAGCTACGTTGGCCTTGGCTGCAAAAAGCGTGAGTCACTATAAGAACGACCCGCATAAAGTCAAGAACGGGGCAATCAAAGCGTAATGGTCCGGTCTCCCACCCGCAAAAACTCGACCTCCACGTTCTGCGCACGCTGCCGACCGCGCATCGCCACGCCTTCGGCCGTGACGCGGCGGTACAACACCTCTCTTCTGCCAATGATGACCGGCCCGGATTCCGCTGTAATCCCTGCAATCTGGGCAACCTCTCCCTCGCCGTCCCACCACACCATCCGCCCTTCTTCCAGCGTCAAAGGCACCTTGCTCATCAATCGGCTCAAATCGCTTTTATCCGACTGTTTCGGGAATTCCACGCCAAGCCACGAACCAAGCTCTTCGGCAAATGCCGCTACAGATGCCGGCTCCCAGGAGCCCTTATCATTCAATCCAAGCGAGAGATATACGTCTTGCATCTCGATCTTTCTCACCGCGGACCCGTTCTTCTTGAACAGACCGTCCAAGCTCCATGCTACAACAACTTTCCCAGCCTGGAGCCCCGGCCTGCCCGCCGTCAATCCATCCGCGCACGAGACTTTTTCAAGGATCAGCGACAACGCCGGCGTCGCACGTACCCGCTCCACGCGCATCGGCATGCCTACCACGCTCTCCAACTTGTCCTGCGCATATGATCGGAATCCGTCAGTGCGCGCCGCGAGGAGCGCCGCGGCATAGAAAATGCCGAGCAGCAACAACGTCACGATCAAGATATGCGGACCCAAACAACCGGTCCGGCCTTCATCCCAATCCGCATCCTGTTTCGCTGATCGTCTCGATGCCATATTCCCCGGCTCCCTGCGTTAGACGCTCGACAGTTCCTTCGACCGGCGATGCGCGGCATGTACTGCATGAATCAACGCCTGATCCATCTTGTGCTTTCGCAATTGTTCCAGCGCCGCTGCCGTCGTCCCGCCTTTTGAAGTCACCCGCTCGCGGAGCACTGCCGGATGTTCATCCGTCTCCGCCAGCAGGTGAGCCGCTCCCCGGAACGTTTCCTGGATCAACGCGCGCGCCGTGTCCTCATCCATGCCCAGTTTCCGCGCGGCTTCCAGCATGGCCTCCACCATGAAAAACACATAGGCGGGGCCGCTCCCGCTCAATGCCGTCACAGCGTCCATGTCCGCTTCCCGCACCCGCACGGTGAGACCGACAGCCCCCATCAGCGCTTCCGCCACCGCCATATCCGATTCCGTCGCGCGACGCCCTTTGCACAAACCCGTCACTCCCGCCCCCACCAGCGCAGGCGTGTTCGGCATCGCTCGGACCACGCGGGCGCTCCGGCCCAGCGCTTTTTCAATCCGCGCTGTTCGAATCCCGGCGGCAATACTGAGCACCAGCGTTCGTTTCGGCAATGCCGGCGCGATTTCGGAAAGCAATTCGCCGAACTGCTGCGGCTTCACCGCAAGGACCACCACGTCCGCCTGACGCACCGCGCCTGCATTGCTTCGCTCTCCCGCCGTCTTGTATTTCCTGCGGAAATATTTCAGCCGTTCGGCGCGGACATCCGTAACAATAATTTGGCCGGACGGAACCGTTCCGCCCCCGACCACACCGCGCACCAGCGCTTCCGCCATGTTGCCCGCGCCCAGGAAAACAATCTTAAGGCCCCTCAAAGATTTCGCCATCCCGCACCTCTTTCTTCGGCCGCTCACCGAACAATGCCGTTCCAATGCGCACCCATGTCGCGCCCTCTTCGATCGCCACCTCGAAATCGTGCGTCATGCCCATGGACAATTCGTTCAGCGCGAATCCGCTCTCGCTCCGCCACTTGTCGCGCAACTCACGCAACCGGCGAAAATGCGGGCGCGCTTTCTCCATCTCCTCGGTGAATGGCGGCATGGTCATCAACCCAACAACATTGACGTTCATCAAACTGTTCGCACCCGCAAGCGTTTCCGGAACCGCTTCGGGCGACAACCCGAACTTTGCACTTTCACCCGAGACATTCACCTCCAGTAACACATCAAGGGTCCGGCCGGCTTCCGCACTTGCGCGATTCACCGTTTCAAGTAATCGCAGCGAATCAACTGAATGAATTACATCGAACAACTCCACCGCCGGTTTCACCTTGTTGCGCTGCAAATGACCCACCATGTGCCACGATATGCCGGAGGGACAGTTGGGGATTTTAATGCGCGCTTCCTGCACCCGGCTTTCACCGAAGAAGCGTACACCGCACTCGAACGCTTCGCGGATCGCTTCCGGCGGGTGCGTTTTGGATACCGCGAGCAAGCGAACGGAATCGGCGGCCCGCCCGGCGCGCGCACACGCCGCCGCCATGCGTTCCTGTATCCCGGCCAGTCTTTCCGATATTCCCGTTGTCATCACACTTCCCTGGTTCCATCTACGCACAGTTGGGGTTATAGCTTTTTTGAGCGAGAGTTGTCCACGCCGCGAAAATCAAATCACAGAGGGCGCGGAGAAGATTGTTAACCGCGGATTTCGCGGATATGCGCAGATAGTGTTTACTAGTCTTTCGCGCAAATGTACGTACCTATGACGCCGCCAACCATGGTTCGCGAACGCACGCCAAACCCCGCCCGCTTCAAAAGACCATCCATGACCCAATCGTACGTCGAGTACTCATCCTTGACGTGCAGTGCAATTTCTTCCCGCAGTTGCGCTCCGCCGACTTTGCCCAACTCGTCAATCCATCGTGTGATATGGGCCGTGACATCTCCCTCTTCAAAGATCACGTCGTGGAGATACAGACGGCCGCCGGGCCGAAGCATGCGATGCATGCGACCGAGGGCGACGCCCTTCCAAAAATCCGGCAGGTGGTGGAATGCCATGCAAGTGACGATGGCATCTGCGGGCGCGCCACCGTGTTCATATGTCAGGAATCCACCGCGGCAAAAACTGATATTGCGCACCCCGGCCCGGTCCGCTTTCCGCCGGGCAAACTCAAGCATAGCTTCGGAAACATCTACGGCATAAACCCTTTCACAGTGGGGAGCCGCATGAATAGCAAAGGCCCCGGTTCCGGTTCCGAGTTCGACCAGCACTGAGCGTGGCGTCAGTTCAAGCGCATCGAGAATGACTTGGCACTCGGCATGAACATCGCGGAATTGGGCATGTCGTGCATCATACGCTTCGACCTGCGTAATATCGGCGTAGTCGGTTCCCACCTGCCTGTATTCGTCGTACTGCCATGAAGACGCGTCTTTCATCGCTTACCTCTGCTTAACAAGAAGCGTGGTGAAACAACTGAGTGTATCGCCTCCTGATTCTGCTGCCAATGATTCTGTCCAATCTCCAATCAACCTCTCTTCCCCATCCGTGTAAATCCGCGTCATCCGTGGTTGGAATTCTTCTCTCCTGCGGAACGCTTTGAGGGAATCGAGCGGTGTTCAGCCCGTGATCAGCCGGAGGCGACGGTCTTCGTCGGGCTCGTCGCGAACGTGGTCGGAATTGATGAACTCGTTGAACAAGTCAATGACCGCCGGTCGAAGGTCGTCCGGCACCTGCTGTCCCACGAGAAAGTATCGCGCACCTTGCGCCAGCGTCTCTTCCTGTGTCAACTGCGCACGCCCCACAGACCAGATAAAGTCGAGACGATGCCCCATGGTCTTAGTCAACCAGACCTTGACCGGGCGATCACCAATGAGTTCGGCCATTCGCGTCTTGAAAACATCGGGCGTCATTGGCGTGCATAATACCCCCTCCCATATTCGCCGTAAAGAATCTGACACCGATCAGGCCTTGCCCTATCGCCCATATTCCTTATGTTAAGTGAAAGAATTCGACGGATATTCGAACAAATAGAGGTTTCAGAAGTCAGAGGTGAGAAGTCGGAAGTCGGGAGTCAGAGATCAGAAGTCGGAGGTCGGAGAGTCCTGACACCTGAACACTGAAAGATTCCAAAGCGATGTTTAACTGGATAAAACCGAAAGAGAACCTGGAGCAGTCGGAAACAGATCGCGGCTTGCGCATGCTTCTATTCGACGCGACGTGCAGCCAGATCCTCGGCGTATTTACCGGTGGCGCGTTTCTCGTCGCATTCGCATTGCTTCTCGGAGCTTCCAATCGCGTCATCGGTTTGCTCGCGGCGGTGGGACCGCTCGCCCAGACGTTGCAGATACCGACCATTTTCCTGATTGATTCGACGCGGCGGCGCAAGGCGTTGGTGGTGGGGCTCGCATTCCTCGGCCGCATCGCATGGTTCAGCATCGCTCTCATTCCCTGGCTGGTCCCGAGACCGTTCCAGTTGAATATGTTCCTCGGCCTGCTTTTCTGGTTCTTCGCATTCGGCTCGATGTCCGGTTGTGCGTTCAATTCGTGGATGCGTGACTTCATTCCGGAAAACATCCTGGGCAAGTTCAGCGCGCGTCGCCTGACCATCGCCATCGGGCTCAGCACCGTGCTCGGGCTTCTCGCCGGTATCGGCGTGGATTTCTACAAGCGGAATTTCGGGAACGAGATCGCTGTCTACAGCCTGTTGTTCGTTTTCGGCGCCATCGCGGGTCTGCTCGGCCTGATCTTTCTCGCGAAAACGCCGGAACCGCTCATGAATGCTGAACGCAGCAAGGGCATCCTGCGCATGCTGGGCGAACCGTTCCGGTGTAAAAACTTCCGCGGATTGCTCGGGTTCCTTGCGTCATGGAATTTTGCGGTCAACCTTGCGGCCCCATTCTTCACCGTCTACATGCTGCGCCGGTTGGGACTGGAGATGGCATGGATCATCGCGCTGTCTGTTGTCAGCCAGACCTTCAACGTGCTGTTTCTCCGCGTCTGGGGTCGCATGGCAGATTCATTCAGCAACAAATCCGTGCTCGCGGTATCGGGCCCGCTCTTCCTGGTCAGTATCGCGCTCTGGCCATTCACCACCTTGCCGGATGTGTATGCGCTCACGATCCCGCTGGTCATCGCGATTCACGCATTGACGGGAATGTCCACCGCGGGCGTTACGCTCTGCACGGCAAACATCGCGCTGAAATCCGCGCCGCGCGGCGAAGCCGCCGCATACCTCGCAACCAACGCACTGATTTCCGGACTGGCCGCCACGCTGGCGCCGATCATCGGAGGTTCCCTCGCCGACTGGTTCTCCACAAAAGAATTATCCCTCATGCTGCAATGGAGCTCCACCAGCGGAGAAGGAAGCGGCTTTACCATGTCCGCAATGAACCTGCGGGGACTGGATTTCCTTTTCATCGGCGCCGTTCTTGCCGGACTGCATGCGCTGCACCGCCTGTCTCTCATCAAGGAGGAAGGCGAGGTGGAAGAAGAAATCGTTAAAGAGGAATTGGTTTCCGAAATGAAGAAGGCGGTTCGAAACGTGGCGAACGTCGGTGGCCTGCGCGACATGGTCTATTTCCCGTACAACCTGCTTAAGGATACCGTAGGCCGGGCAACAAGGGCGACGGCTGAAAAAGCCCCAACGAAAACGGTTTCCTGACTGCGCATCACTCCATTTTTTGCATAACCGGCCCCGATGACGTATTGTATACTACGCCGTCAACCGCAAAGATCGGAAAAACTATGCAGACAGAAATCGCACCACAGGTTGATCGGGACTTTTTCGATGCTGTTCTCAATGCATTTCCCTCTCCCGTTTTTCTGCTCAACGAGGATATGACGGTCATTGCAAAAAACGGCGCCGCGACGCTGTTGTTCGGCAGCGCGGCAGACCACGTGTTGCGCATGACGACGGGCCAGGTCCTCCATTGTGTGAATGCGAACGACACCGCAAGCGGATGCGGTCATGGCCGGGATTGCAAGGGATGCGTTGTGCGTGATTCGGTGCGGTCGGCTATTGACGGCCACCGGGCCATGCGCAAACGCTGCCGTATTCGCGTGGCCCAGGGTGCCACGGACAAAGAAATCCTTCTGCTCGTCACCACGTCCCCCTTCCAGGTTTCCGGCCGGTCTCTTGTTCTGCTCGTTCTCGAGGACATGAGCGAACTGGCGGAATTGAAGGCGCTGATCCCCATCTGCGCTGGCTGCAAAAAGATACGGGATGACAAGGCGTTCTGGCACCATGTGGAGGCGTATCTGCAAGATCATCTCGACCTCCAATTCAGTCATGGACTATGTCCGGACTGCGTATCCAGATTATACCCCCAGATGCGGGCAACCGGTTCTTGATGCTGGACACAACATCCACGCGGCGCTAGAAGATGGGCGCGATGAAACACCTATCCTTTATTGCGCTCGCCGCACTGACCATCGGCTGTGCCCGATCCGATCATGAAAATCACCCGCCCGATCCCCACGCGATACAGCTTCAGCAACTCGAAGCACGACTGACCGTGATCGAGAAAGCGGCGGACGCAAGGCTCGCCGACATTCAGGGACAGGTTGCCGAATCCATGGCCGCGAACCGGCAGGATACGCGCGAACTCGAAATGCGGTTGAGCAGCACAATTACCAGGATGGAGCAGATTGATTCCGCGTTGCGGACACTGAATTCCGAGATGCAGGTCCTCCGGGCATCGCCACCCTCCAAGGAAGCCACGCCGCCGTCGCAACCCCCGGACGAACCAGCCATCACGACGGTCGCCACCCCCGCAATGAACGTGGAAGAGTATGCGGTGCGGGTCTACGACATCGCCGGGCTGACCGTCGTTACAGGGACGAAGCCCAGCTCCCGCGAAGTGGATACGGAAGAATCTTATCGCGATGAATTCGGGCAGCGCGCGATGCGCAGGGTAACGGAAGACATCGAAATCAACGAGTATGGCTATCGTGTGCGTTTTTCACTGGAAAACCTGACCGACCAGCCGGTGGAGGTACGCGCCGCAGCCGGACACGCCTCCCAGGCTATTTCGCTCCAACCGCGGGAAGTCATTAAAGAGGTTCTGCTGGACTGGACACCCGGCTCGGCACTTACCGTCACGGCGGGCGGGCAACGGATGCGGCATCCCATCCCCTGGGAATAGATCCGCTACTCCACGATGGGTAAACGCTTTTTTAACACCGCGCGCAAGGTGCCGTCGCGTTTCCACTCATCCAGCATTCGATTGATCTGCCCTCGTAATGCGGCATTATCCCGATGGACGCCCCACGCGAGGTATTCTTCCGACAGGGCAAACGGCAGCATGGCCAGTTCCGACTCATACTGCGATGCCAACCACCAGATCGAAGGCGCATCGTGCACGAAAGCATCTATCCGACGATTTCGAAGAAGATCCAAGGCGGCATCGGAAGGAATCATATATTGCACACGGCGGGCGCGCGGAAGTTTTTTCTGCACGAGCATGTCGCCGGTCGTTCCGTGCTGGACACCCACCGAAATGCCGGCCGACATGAAGTCCTTCACGCCCGCATACTTCGGCAGATCGCGCCTGCGCACCAGGACCATTTGTCCGATTTGAAGATACGGATCGGTAAAATCCATTCGCGCGCGACGGGCATCGGTCACGGTGAGGCCGGACATCAAAATGTCAACCTCCCCGGTCAGCAACGCACCTACTTGCTCATCCCAATCCAGTTGGACGAATCGGACCGTGCGATTGAGCCGCGCGGCAATCATGATGGCCAGGTCGGCTTCCACCCCGACCACCATGCCGTTCTCCTTATAAACAATCGGGGGGTAGTCGGGATTCGCGCCCACGAGGAGCGGCTTGCTCCGGGTTCCCCAGCGTCCCGTCGCACAGCCGGTCAGCAACAGACCAAGCACGAGCGCAAACAGCATGTAAAATCGCTTCATCTGATTCTCCCGCCGCACCGGGCAAATACGACGACCACCCAGCACCCGCTGAAAGGAAAAAACAACCGAAGTCCCGCGGCGCAAAAGCTCAGTCCTCGCGCTGAAAGCGAACGAATGCCTGGGCGTTTTCGTCTATTTCCAGCTTCACCGAGCTCATTCTTGCGTCACCGCCCTCGGAGGTATCCACCGCGATATTGAATTTCGCAAGCTCCCGCCCTACATGCTTGGCGTAGAGTTTCACGAGACCTATGTTCGAGTCCTTGCCGAACACGATCACCAGCAACAGGTCCTCGTTGAGCCCTTCCATGTACATGCTCGTCTTCTCGCCCTGATGATTCATGCAGCGAAATTGAGGCTCTCCCACCAGCCTGGCCAGTTCGAGGGTGGCAAAAAAGGAGCCGGCCGCGAGGGCGCCGATGTTCTCAATGTTCGGATAGGCTGCCATGCTGTACTCGGCAACGATATTGCCGCCGCGATCGCAGAGAAACACCGCTTCCGCTTCCACTTTGTCCAGCAAAGTCTCCAGGATCGCGTTAATCGCCCTGCTGGCTTCTTCTGTAAGTACTGTCTGCATGCTGTATCAAACCTTCTCCGCTACACAAATATCGCCCGAAACCTCGCCGACTTCCATTCGATTTGTCTTAACAAAATTGCTGATTACCATTTTGGCTATGTAATTAAGGGTTTCCAGCACCCCCTCGCCCTTTGGCGCGACGGCCTCGAAATAGGGAACCCGCGTCTCACGGCGATTGAGCATGAAGTCCATGTAATGCACGGGCGCGACATTATCCATGTCGCGCTTGTTGAATTGGAGAACATACGGAAGCTTGTCGAGCGTATCGTTTTGTTCCTGCAGGTTCACTTCGAGATTGTCGAAACTCTCCGCATTTTCTTCCATCCGTTCCCATTGCGAATCGGCCACAAAAACGACACCATCCACGCTGCGCAGCACCAGCTTGCGGGTTTCGTTGTAAATCACCTGACCGGGCACCGTGTAGATCTGGAACTTCGAGGTGAACCCCTTGATGATCTGGGATTTGAGGGGCAGAAAATCGAAATAGAGAGTCCGGTCCTGCTTGGTGGACAACATCGTCAATTCGCCGCGGTTAAGCGGCGCGACTTCCTTGTATATCAATTCGACGTTCGTTGTCTTGCCGCACAATGCGGGCCCATAGTAGACAACCTTGAACGAGATTTCTTTCCTTGAAAAATTTATGAAAGACATCTGGACCGAATCCTCAACTGCTTACCCGCCGACCGTCCAACGATACTATAGACAATCTACACAGCAATGTAAAACGTCGGTATAATAGGAACTCGGACGACAAACTGCAAACACTCGTGCGCACTTGCGCGCGTTTTTCGCGGGGAGGTTAGAATCGTGGCGCTATTCAAGTTCCTCTTCAAAGACAAGGCGGCAAAAGAAAAAGAACCCGCAGCCAAGCCGGCTCAAACGAGTACAGGCACCAAAACCGCACCGGCTGCCGCATCCACAGCGGCGGCGAAGCAAACCACGGCGGCGGCAAAGCAAACCGCGGCGGCAAAACAAACCGCGACGGCAAAACCTCAAACGGCATCGCGCTTTGCCCCTCCGGCTCCGAAACCAGCACCCGCACCGGTTGCGCCACCGACACCCAGGCAGGGCACTTCACCTTCGGACCTTGATGCGTTGATGTCCGTTCTCCAGCAAATCGAGGAAGTGATTGATGACGGAGCGGAAGCGGAACCGCAAGCGGCGGCGCGCGGCAAATCAACAACGGTCCCGCTGCGGATCGCGGACATGATGAAGTTTGCGCCTTCCCTTTTCGACAAGGCCGTGCCGGTGGGGCCCGATGAAATCGCAAGCGTCATCGTTGACGATTTATACAATCAATTGGCACGCGGAAAAGTAACAACCTCCGTGCAGAACCTCTTGCATGACGTGCCGCAGCAATATGTCCCGGCCGGCGCGCATGACAAGGCCGAGGCGCAGGTGGCCATTCCTCTTTACCTGATTGTGGCCGCGTTGGACCCGGTTGAATTGAAGAAGCGCACGAGTTCCGTTCAAAAGGATTTCGGCGTGGACAAGCTTCCGAATCTTTTTGTCAGTCAGCGACCGAAGACAGCCGCTGCGGCTCCGCAGCCGAAACCCGCTGCGCCGGAGAAGCCGGCTGCTGCGAAAGCGCCTGTGCCGGAAACGCCGAAACCGGCGCCCGAGCCGAAACCCGATGTGGCACAAGCTCCTGCAGTGCCTGTGGTCGAGAAGCCTGCGGCGCCACCGCCCCCTGCGCCTGTCGAACCCAAGGCAACACCCGCGCCCCAGCCTTCTCCTGCGAAGCCGGTCGCGCCCGCTGCCCCTGTTGCGCAACCCGCAGCACCTGCTCCGGCAGCTGCCGCTGCGCCCCCCGCGGCCCAGCCCGCGAAACCACCTCAACCAGCACCTGCAAAATCGGTTGTGGAGCCTCCGAAGACACCAGCTGCTGCTCCATTGCGGCTTAAGAAGGATGCTGAAAAACAAGTGGTGCCATCATCCGCTCCGGCGCCCATTGCCGCCGAACAAAAGCCGGCCGCGCCAAAAGCGCCCGCCACACCTCCAGCGGCCGCTCCGAAGCCCACCCCTGCAACGGCGGCCCCCAAGACAGAGCCCGCTCCGGTACAGAAGCCGGAACAACCTGTTGCCTCCGCTCCAAAACCAGCGGCAGCACCACCGCCGCAAGCAAGGCCCACGGTGGGTCCGACGCGCGTCACGGCAACGCCTGCGCCAACACCAACCGCAACAACGCCCAAAGCGCCTGTTACGCCACCCCCCAGGCCGACTCCAGCGCCCGTCGCGCAGACTCCCCCCAAGCCGGCTGCGCCGATAGCAGCCGCGCCAAAAGAGCCGGTTGCGGAAAAACCGGCAGCGCCGACTCCACCGCCCCGGCTTGCTCCAGGCAAGATTACGGACATGCTTCTCGGTTTGGGCAAGGAAGCGGTCGCACCGGCACCGAAACCGCCTGCGGCGGAAGCGCCGAAGCCAGCCGCTCCTGCCGTACCCATTGTACCTGCTCCGGCCCCGAAGCCTGCGGCGCCGGCAGCGCCCCCGGCACAAGAGGCAAAACCCGCTCCGACTCCAACCCGGGTTCCCATGCCTCAGGCTGCGGAACCGAAACCGGCTCCCGCACCGGTCGCCGCGGCAACTCCGAAGACGACGCCTGCGGCGCCCGTTATTGCAGGGACAGGACGAATTCCTCCGCTTATGCACCGCGGTATAGATCTGAATACGGCGAGCGCAGAGGATATCCTTTCCCACGTGGAAGGCATCGGCGAAGCAATGGCCGAGCATATCGTCGAGGATCGCATGGAAAACGGCCCCTTCTATGCCCTCTTCGACCTTGCGCGCGTTCCCGGCGTGGGCGCGAAACTGTTCGAGAAGATTACCGGTTGGAAGTGGCACGAAGATTCGTATGGCCAACTCAACGTCGTGAACCTGGTTTTGGACAAGTGGGACGGCGGCCTGCCGGATCTCAACGCCGTGGCCGAACGATTCCAGGCGCTGACGGGCTTCGAAGGCTGCGTAATCCTGCACCGGGACGGACACCTTCTCGCGTCAAGCTGGAATCCGAAATCCAGCCAGGCACTGGAAGCGATGGGTCCACAGATCGTCAAACGTACAGCCCAATATATGAAGTCTGTTTGCCCCGGCGAAACCATGTCGGTCACGGTGTTCATGGAAAACCGCGTCGTTGCCTTCGCGGAACATGCGGACGTGATCTTCGTGGGAATCCGCAGCCCGCGTGCCTTCAATCGCCGCCACCTGCAGATCGTACACGGCATGGCGATGGCGCTGGGCAAGCGATTCAGTGGTCTGCGCGACGCTTGATGCGCAAACCACCGGACGAAGCCTTTTCCTTTTTGGCCGGCTTTTGAGTCGCGGCCGACGCAGCCTGCGCCTCCTCTTCACCGCCATGTGTCTCATCCAGTTCGCGGTGCGCGTCCAGCAACAACGCAATCGTCCCCTGATCCACTGTTCGCTTCGCATCCACCTTGGGCTGTCGCACAAAAGCAAATAAACCCTTCTTGCATTTCAGGAGCTCATAGACCGCTGGGACGCCACGTTTTTTGGATGTCTGCGCGTCAATAATTTCACCACCCATGAACACCATGGTACCCATGCGCTTGTGATCATCCTCCGAAATCGTCAGCACGCCGGTTTCCTTGTCGGAATTCAGAAACTGGGTGACCGCGCCCAGTGACATCGAAGCAACAGAACCGGAAAAATCGGCGCCAAGCCCTTGTTTCTCAGGTTCTTCCTTGGGTGCTGCGGCCGGTTCTTCCTTGGGCTCCTGGAGCATCACGAGTTTCCTGCGCGACGGCTCATGGGCATGCTTGAGAACGGCACGCCGCAGGCCAAACACAAAAAGTGCGATCAACAACACCAGGGCCAGTAGCACAATAGCAAACAACTGGAGGCGCTGTTTGATCGCATACAGCACATCGGCCATCATTTCCTCAAGGCGTTCGGTCAGCACCGGCTCAATGCGGTCAGGCTCCACCGAGTCCCAGTCGAGGCCCGGCACGGTTGGCAGCATGAAGGAAATCAACTGCTCATCCATTTCGGGAAACAGGTGTTCAACCTTCTTCGGTCCTTCCGGCACAACGGCTGCTTCATGACGCAATGCCCGCCGGACGGCGGCCCGCGTCTTTTTCTCGTTCTCAATCGGCCGGCTTGCGGCAACAGGCTCCAGGCGGGGTACCGCCGCTATATCCCGGACTTGCGCACCGGCTTCAGACAGCGTGGGGTTTGGAGTGAACCGGACGCCCGGATCGGCTTTTGATATCCATACGGCCGCCTGCTGGCCCAATCGTTCGACAACAACCTCGTAACGTCCCGCTTCCTCGCGAATGACTGAAAGCTCCTCATCGGCCCGAAGGTAGAGACGCCCTTCAACTGCTGCCACTTCCGTTCCGAAAAACATGACATTCTCCGGGGTAACCCATGCGGTTTTACCACCGCCCTTTCTCAGGGGCACGGCTACCAGCAGCTTGCTGTCGAAAGGTTTATCAACAAGGGCAATAAAGAATTCTTCGTTCTCCTGAAAAAGCTGGGCCCGGTCGCCCACCTTGAACGAACGACGGGCATTATCAACGGGGATCGGCAAACGCGCCTGGACCACGCGCACAACGCCCAGAGGAACACCGGCGGAATCGGAAGCCTGGGCCGCTACGCAGGGCCAGGGCCTGGAAAAAACCAGCAGCACCAGCGCAAGCGCTTTCACAGTACAGCTTCGAAATGGATCTATTTTCAGCATGCCGTTCAATAATCCGCGTTCCACGAACGCAATAACAGCATACACCTCACCCGGCTGATTGGTAGATACCCCATTTACAACTGTACGTCAGCAGCAGGCCGGGATGAAATATAAACCGCATGGAAAGCCCTCAGCCCGATGGAGACTGCGACTCGGGCCGTGTCATGTGAATAAACAGTTCCCGGCACAACCATGCATCGGTGGCTGCATAAAGCAATTGGCTTTCCGTAAGGGTACGTCTCGCCCAGTTTGAACGGCGCGCGCCCTTGGAAACCCTGATCCCCATCAATAATCCGGCGAGTCCTCGAAGTCCGCGGTTCCGTATGCCGGCCTTGGCGGCAAGATCCGCCAGGTCCACGAATCCGCCGGGCTCAAAAGCATGCAACTCCTGGAGTTTCTTTACATCGTATCCCGTGCTTACACCGGCCTTGACGATGCGATTTGAGGTAAATATGCGCCGAAACCAGTCCCGGTCGCGCAATTCACTCAGTTGAATCACATAAACCACGTCCGATGCGGCAAGCTGCACCAGCGAGGGGGGATAAGACTCACCTTTCTTGAAGGACGGCTTGGTCTCCGTGTCGAACCCCAAAAGGGACTCTTTTTCCAGCCGCGGCAGAATCCGGCCCATCGCGCGATCGTCTGCGACAAGACAAATGCGTCCATCGTAGCGATACAGGGGAAGGGCATTCACCTGTTCACTGGATATTGAAAGATGACTATGACTATGCGCCGGCTGGTTCATTTACGCCGTCTCCAAAGGCACGCGAATATAAAGGACCCTGCGAGCAATACAACACTTTTACGTTTTTTGCCCATTTCTCCTTGTTTTTCGCATCGGCGAATGTCTTCAATACGCCCCGAGTCCGCAGGCTGAAATGACAGACACTGCCGCACAACCACCAGACGCACAAGCGGCCGCAACAACGGCGCCCGCCGACTCATCATCTCCCGCATGGGAAAATCTTGATGACGCGACATTGCTGAAATGGCGGGTTTGCGAACTCAAGGTAAGCATCGAGGGGTCCCCTCTTGCGGCGCGCATTACACAGCTTTACGACGAGCTTCACGCCAGGGGATTGCAATTCCGCCCGCCCTGTTACCTGGCAACCGAATGGTTGTGCCCGGACGGGGTTCCCGCCATCGGCATCCCCTTTTATCTCGTCCATTCGCGCCTGGTCCGCCTCGAAAAAACAATGATGCTCGAGGCCGAAGGCGCCGATGAAAAAGAGTGCATGAAGCTGCTCCGCCATGAAGCCGGCCATGCTTTCAACTATGCTTACAAACTTTACCGGCGAACTCGATGGCGCGAGCTGTTCGGGTCCATGACAGCGGACTACGAACCGCACGAGTACTACATGCGCCCCTACAGCCGGCAGTATGTGGTGCATCTTGAGGACAACTATGCCCAGGCACATCCCGACGAAGATTTCGCGGAGACCTTCGCGGTATGGCTCACCCCGGGCCTGGATTGGCGCGCGCGCTATGCTGAATGGGGCGCACTGAAAAAACTGGAATACGTGGATCACCTCATGCGGCAGATCGCCCAGCACCGGCCGCTCGTCGCTTCCGGCCCCCGGCGTTGGGCCGCGAAAAACACACGCGCCACACTCGACAAGCACTACAGGCAGAAACGCAAGGAATTCGCAACCGCATACCCCGGTTTCTACGACAAGGCCCTTCACCGGCTTTTCACAACGGACGCGGGCGACCAGGTCAGTGCCGCCCGTTTTCTCAGCCGCAATCGGAGGAAGCTCGTGGATACCATTGCGCTCTGGGCCCGCGTGCCGAAGTACGTCGCTGATAACATCATCCGCAGGCTCGGGGCCCGCGCACGGGAACTGGGACTGCGCCTGCGCGGGCCGGAACAGGATCATCTTCTGCCCGCGGGAATCTGCATCGCATCGTTTGTGCTCGAGGCCCGGGAACGCTATCTCCGCACCGTAAAACGGGAAAGCAAACCATGAAAATCGTCGCCCTGGTGGATCATGACGTCATCATCGAATCCGATCTGCAATTCGAAAGCCATTCGAAAGACGACCGGGGTATGATGGAGCGCCATGTCATCCAGGCGCTTCGCCGGAAAGGATACGAAACGTACGCGCTGCCGTTCGGCCCGGATGTAAGAAAAACGATGGATGCACTGGTCGAGCAAGCCCCGCAACTTGTTTTCAACCTCACGGAGCATTTCGAGGGCGACCGCAGAAAAGATTCCCATGTCGCCGCGCTGCTTGAGCTTCTACACCTTCCTTTCACCGGGACCGGACCGACCGGGCTGATGCTCTGCCGGGACAAGGCGACCTGCAAACGCGTCCTGGGATATCACCATATTCGCGTCCCCCAATTCTGGTCTGTCGCCGTGGACAAAAACCGTCCCGCGGGCCGCGTGCGTTACCCGGCTATCGTGAAGCCCGTGTATGAAGACGGATCCGACGGCATTTCCCTGGCATCCATCGTTCGCACCGACGATGAGCTGAAGGACCGTTTCCGCATGATCCATGAGCGCATGAAACAGCCGGTCATCTGCGAAGAATACGTGGAGGGCCGGGAGCTGTATGTCGGCGTACTCGGAAACGACCGGCTTACCGCGCTGCCTCCGCGGGAATTGAAGTTCGGCAACACGGAAGGCGCGGGGCCGCACATCGCGACTTCGAAAGTTAAAAGCGACAAGTCATACCGCAAAAAGTGGCAGATCGAGTACACCGATGCCGAGCTCCCGCCGCCGCTCGCGGACCGTATCGGGCGGATCAGTAAGCGGATTTACAGTCTTCTATCGCTGCGTGATTATGCGCGCATTGACCTGCGGGTAACCGCGGAAAATGAGGTGGTTTTCCTCGAGGCAAATCCGAATCCCGATCTTTCTCCGGACGATGACCTCGCACTCTCCGCGCTGAGGGGTGGATTGGAATACGATGCGCTGATCGGTAAAATCGCCCAACTCGCCGCCCGCCGTGCCGGCATCAGCGCCGAGACAAAAGATTGACCCGACTTCTGCCCTCTGACCTCTGTCACTTCTTCTCTTCCACCATCCGATTCGTTGACTCCAGCCGCTCCGCCATTTTAACCAGCATGGATCTGACAATGCGCGGCTCCTCGCGGAGAATAGTGTCGAAGTTTTCCATGGATATGCGGACCAACTCGGCAGAATCCGACGCCACGACTGCCGCCGCCGTTCGCGACACGCCGAGCAGCATGGACATTTCACCGAAATAATCGCCCGCCCGAAGACACGCGAGTTGCCGCTCGCCCTTCGTAATATTCACTTCGCCGGACACAATGTAATACATCTCCGATCCCGCACCGCCCTCTTCAAACAGTTTTTCCCCTCGCAGATGTTCCACGACAAAGCGGTTGAGAAGCCGGCGCGTTGACGACCGACCGGTCCCGACACCGAGGAACAGGCCGCGCAGAAGCAATGCGTCCCGCCGGTGAACCGCAGCGATGATTCCGGCGCCGAGCAGCAACACCGCGAACGTGTAGTAAACCCAAACGATCAACAGGAAAATCGTTTTCAGCGAGCCGAACGCATATCCATAGTTTGGATTGAACTCCAGGACCAGGCCGAAAAGAGGGCGAATCACCCCCAGCAATACCGTGGTTCCGGCCGCACCGCATGCCGCCTCCCAAAGCCGGAGACGGACGGGCGAAAAAGCTTTATAGAAGAAGACCAGGACGCACACGCTCAACAGGAACAGGCCGAGTGTGCGCACCGCGTCGGGGATCCCCGCCAACGGAACGGCCAGTGCCGGAACCAGAGAATACAGCACCCGGCTGGCAGCCAGGAAAAGGAAAAGCGCAAGCAGTGCGAGCACGGCCCCAACATCGAAAAGCTGTGCTTTCCAGAAACGCATGCCGCCTTCGACACGAAATACATCGAACATGGCATTGCGAACCGCGCCCGCAAACGGCGTGATGGACCAGAGCAGGATGACCGTGCTGACCACGCCCCAAACTTTGCCCCCGGAAACAGCCAGGAGGTCCTCAAGCATGGATTGTCCGAAGACAGGAAAGAGATGCGTGGTGAGATTTTCCATGGCCGCCAGGATGTCGGCCGACGAACGCACCACCAGGCTCAGTGCAAAAACCACAAGCAGCATCAGCGGCATGAGCGCAAGGAATCCGTAATAAGCCAAAGTGGCCGCGGCGGCCGCGTGACGATTGACGATAAATGATCGAACCGCTTCCTTGAGGACCACCCACGTCAAAGTGACCATGCGCAAAAGCTTCCTCGCAGAATCTCCCGCCCAATGGCCCAGGCTCGTATTGCGGTTATTCATGGCCGGAAATATCGCCAGACCTCCGCCGGCGTTTTGCGTTTTTTATCACGAACGGTCCCGTCCCCGGGATATCCCATACTGATCAACACATCCACGCGCGCATGGCGCGGCAAATCGAGAACACGCTTCACGGCTTTCTCGTCAAACCAACCGAGCCAGCAGGTTCCCACCCCCTCCTCCGCCGCCTGCAGGACGAAATGCTCGCAGGCGGCGCCGATGTCGAGAAGACTGTACTGAATGCCGCGAATCATTCCACCCAGCCGCGCGATGTACTTGGAACGCTCCGTAACAACGGCCACCAGCACCGGCGCACGCGCCGCGAAACGGTTCATGTTGTAGATGCCTGAAAAAGCGGCGGCAGCAAGGCGATCGCGGTCTTCCGGATGATCCACGACGATGAACGTCCAGGGCTGCGAATTGCAGGCGGACGGCGCAAGGCGCGCGGCCTCCAGACAACGTTCAATTACCTCGCGCGAAACCGGCTTTTCCGCATAACGCCGGTCGCTCTGCCGCTTTCCAATCAGTTCAAAAAATCGCATATGTAACTACTTTAAGCTGCCTAAACGCTTGAACAAGCCTTGAATATAAGCTAACCATAGAACGTCTAAGCTGGCAGAGAGGAG
Source organism: uncultured Verrucomicrobiota bacterium (assembly GCA_964617565.1). Lineage (GTDB taxonomy): Bacteria > Verrucomicrobiota > Kiritimatiellia > CAIQIC01 > JAGNIJ01 > JAKJGV01. The sequence goes on along the minus strand of CAZTYH010000001.1, from coordinate 34,780 downwards.
AATAACAATGAAGAATTCCGCGATGTTGCTCAACCTGGGGTTAGTCGTTTTGCTTGGCCTGTTTTCCAGTGGATGCGCCGCGTTCCGCGCCTCCACCGCCGATGTGGATGTGCGCGAACAACGCCACATGGGCTCTACCTATGACTATTCGGACATGCGGAATATCACGCAGGACGTAGTCAATGAACTGCTGAACAGCCCATTCCTGCGAGACAAAACCTCTCCGCCGATCGTGATGATCGCCGGCGTCCAGAACAGGACATCCCGCTACGTGGATACCAAGGCGCTGACCGACAAGATGCGCACAGCCCTGATCCAATCCGGCGCGGCACAATTCGTGAACGAAGCGCGGCGCGAAGAGCTTCTTCGCGAACAGGGGTACCAGGCGGCCCACGCAACCGCCGACACGCAGGTGCAGGTCGGCCGTCAACTCGGCGCCCGCTACATGCTCAGCGGTTCCCTGATGGAAATGGAATCCACGTCGCCCCGCCAGGTGCGCGTGTCCAAGCAGCAGCTTAATTACTACAAGCTGACCATTGAAGTTACTGATCTCGAGACCGGCTTGATTGCGTGGACTACCGAGCAGGAGTTCGCGCGCCAGGCCAGCCTGCCGCTGATCGGATGGTAAACGGCCATGTCCCTGCGCCGCGCCATTGCACATTTAAGCGCGGCGGGGTGTTTCATCCTCGCCGCGCTGGTGTTGTGCGGCTGCAGGACCCCCGCCCTTCAAGCCGCCCGTTATCAGTTCTATGCGGGCCAGTATGAGAAGGCTGAAGAGCGCCTGGTGGATGCCAAGGTCCCCGAGATAGATCGCGTTCTCCTCCTGATGGAGCGCGGCATGATCCGTCAGGCCACGGGAAAGTATGAAGAAAGCTCGAGCGACTTCATCGCGGCGGCCGACCTGCTTGAAAAACTTCAGACCTACAGCGTCTCCAAGGGGGCGGCGAGCCTCGTGGTGAATGACGGCGTGCAGAGTTTTCGCGGCACGCCGTTCGAGCGAACCTACGTGCACGTCTTCACCGCAATCAACCACCTCTCCGTCGCGAACTGGGACAATGCAGCCGTCGAGGCACGGAGAATAATCAAGTCGCTGGATCCCTCGGTGAAAAGCGATTATCCCGAGGACGCGTTTTCCCGCTACATGGCGGGATTCTGTCTTTCCATGATTGACGATGACTCGAACGCTGCCCTGCAATACCGATTGGCTTCCGGAATCCTCGATCAATACATCGTTTCGCCCGATACAGGACGTATTTATCCCCGCCCCGCGACAAACGACGCGCCGAACCAGGAAGCAATCCTGCCCCCCGAAGAGCGGTGGTCACACGAGTTGGTTTGCTTTGTGTTCATGGGCCGATCTCCCGGCAGCTCTGATGTCTGGAATGAACGATGGAATCCCGGCCGGACGATGTATGCCGAAATCCAGCACAAGGGAAAGGTTCTCGGCCGCAGTTACAACCTGGCGGATACGTTTGAGCTGGCCTTCACCACCGCCGAGATGGAGGCGGCGCGCAAGGTCGCCAAGACCGTCGGGCGCGTGATCTTGAAAGAGGTTATTGCGGATGCCGTGGAGAACCAGACCGACAGCGCTGCGGCCGGAGAGTTGATGCGATTCATCCTGATTGGACTACTGGAACAACCCGATCTCCGGCGATGGGAAACGCTTCCGCGATGGCTGCAGGTAGCCCGCGTCCCCTGTCCACCGGAACTTGAGAGCTTCGACGTGGTTTTCAAGAATGCAGCGGGAGCAACCGTAAGGACAGTACACGTCGAAAAGCCGATCACACGGCGGCGCAACACCTTTATATCCTTCTCACGCGACCTGCCACCGCCCCAGAACTCAGCAGACACGAAATAACGTTCACGGGAAACCCTGAAGCCAACGCCTCTGCTCATAATCAAACGCGGATACGCTTACTCGAAGACATGTCCGTATTCTTCCGGCAGGCTGCAGAGCGGAGGGCTTCCTACCTCCGTATAATCGTACTCACCTCCACCAGGACATTCGGGAAGCCCCGTTTTAAAGAATGGAGCAATATCGCTTTCGTCCACAGCCGTACCCGTGTTGGCGAAGCTCTCCATTGCCCACATCTCCTTGTAGTTTGCTATCTGTCGGAGGTTATCAATGCATCTTGTTCTCTGAGCCGTTGTCCGCGTTTTCATGAATGCAGGTATGGCCAACCCTGCCAGGAACCCGATAATCGTCACTGCGATCATGATTTCCAGTATTGTGAACCCGTCTTTTTTCATTGTTTTCATCGGCACCCCTCAAATTCTCAATTGGGCCGACTCCTACACTGAGCTTTACAAAGCACTAGCCGTGCCAATCCCACACGCAGACAGCAATCCTTATAACGCTCTCCGTGATAAATTATACCCCCGGGATCGAACTGTTGATAGATCAGTCAATAAAAAAAACCGGGCGTTCAGTTTGGGGGTAAAACATGCGGATTGACAGGATTGTCATAGTCGCAGGTGGGGCCATCTTCCACCGTTGTGCATGCATAAGTGCCCGCAGCGGGACACACCACGTAATCGTTAATCGCCCCCTTCAAATAGACCGCCAATTCATCCAACTCCACGGTATCGGACCCTGCCTTGTTTTTCTCCATGGACCACTGCTCTTTTGCACTGTCTATCTGGCGTAAGTTGTTAATGCAGGCTTTCTGACGGGACCCCTCGCGCGCTCGAAAATAGGATGGAAAACCAAGCATGGCAAGCATGCCCAAGATCATCATGACAATCATGATTTCGACCAATGTAAATGCCTTTTTTCTCATGAACCCCTGCCCTCCTCTCGCGCCTTCCCTTCCCGAGAATTATCAGCACATTACACGCCAAATGAATTGTCAATAAAAAATGGCCCCCGGCGAACCGGGGGCCATAATATCAGGCACTTATCCCATTACAGGGCATGCACATAATCCACATCCGAATAATCGCATTCCGGATTGGATTCAACATCCGACACCGAATATGTTCCTTGCGCCGGGCAAAGGATCGTTGTATTGATCTCGCCCTTCACATACTCATCGAGGTCGGTGATGTTACCCGAAATGTCGGACGTACCGACCAGGTTGTTCTCCATGGCATACTGCTCCTTCGCGCTGTCAATCTGGCGAAGGTTGTTGATGCACGCTTTCTGACGGGACGTATCACGAGCTTTTACAAATGACGGAATCGCAATCGCTGCCAGCAAACCGATGATCGCGACCACAATCATGATCTCTACCAATGTGAAACCTGACTTCTTCATCTCGATCTCCTTTCTTTCTCTCTTGTTACTACTTTCTTCTCTCGCCCGCGCCGGATGCTCATTCACCCCGCGCAGGTCGTTTTTCATATAAGCAGCCGCCATGCCAACCCAGTAAGCAAGCCTATGTACAAACTCTAATCCAAGAATATCGCATAAAAAAAGGGCGTGAACCGATCAAATGCAGACCAGCTAAAGCGGGAACGGTACTTCTCATTTTCGATTTATAGAGAAAATGAAACGGCTTAATTGAGAACATGACAAAATCACTCTTTCGGATCAGGAAGCTTCCTGTAGAGCGTTGCCAAACTGATTTTAAGCGCTTTTGCCGCTTTTTCCTTGTCCCCTTCCATGTGGCTGAGCACTTGGCTCAGGTATTCCTTCTCTTTTGCCCTGAGGAAGCCTTTGAGCGACTTCCCGCGATAGGATTCGGCTTTTAGCCCAGGCTGCACCACTTGGATTTCGCTTGTGTCCACGGAATTCACTATTTTGGCCGGCAGCACATCCTTCATGATCTTCTCGCCGGGCTTTGTGAATGTCATGGCGTGTCGGATGGCGTTTTCCAGCTCGCGAACATTCCCCGGCCAGGAATAGCGTTCCAGAATGATCTGCACTTCCGGATCAATACCCGGAAGCTCCTTCCCGGGACCCAACTCCTGCCTCATTGTATGATACACCAGAGGAAGAATATCTTCCGGGCGCTCGCTCAACGGTCTTATTTCGATCGGAATCACGCTCAACCTGTAGTACAGATCCTCGCGAAACCGCCCTTCCTCTATCAGATCTTCAAGACGGTCATTGGTAGCCGCAAGAACCCGGACATCCACAGGAATAGTCTCGGTTCCTCCGACCTTTCGGATTTCTCTCTCCTGCAGAACCCGCAGGAGCTTGCTCTGAATGCTCATCGGCATCGCGCCGATCTCATCCAGGAATATGGTGCCCCCACCCGCCGCTTCGAAGAGGCCTTCCTTGTTTGCCGAGGCGCCGGTGAAAGCGCCTTTCACATGGCCGAACATCTCGGACTCAAGCAACGGCTCCGGCATCGCCGCGCAATTGATCGGAAGGAAACACTTTGTTTTTCTAAGACTGTGCGCGTGAATAGCTTTGGCCACCAACTCTTTGCCGGTTCCGCTGTCTCCAAGGATGAGAACGGTGGTGTCGGTGGGCGCCACACGCTCAATCATCTCGCAGACCTTTCTCATCGCCGGGCTTTCCGCGATGATATTTTCGAAGCGGTAGCGCGATTCGAGTTGGGCTTTCAGATTAACATTCTCTGCTATGGCGTTGCGATACTCCAACGCACGCTGGACCGTGATCAGCAGCTCATCCACCTTGAACGGCTTGGTCACATAGTCGAAAGCCCCCTCTTTCATGGCCTCAACAGCCGTCTCAACGGATCCGTACGCGGTTATCATGATCACGGCAACGGCAGGCTTCTCGCGGCGAATAAGCTTCAAAAGCTGCATTCCGTCCACCGGACTCATCCGGATGTCCGAAATCATCAGGTCGAAATCCTGATCGCGAATTACATCCTGAGCTTTTTCGCCACCGAGAACGGGAATGACTTCGTGCCCCTCAGCTTTGAGAAGCGTGCTCAAAACACTCAGAATGCTCGCCTCGTCGTCTACCAGTAGGATGCGCGCCATGTTTCGTTATCCCCACACCTCATCTGAAGACATAATAGATAATACCTATCAGCGTGCATGTTAACAGCATTTTCTCATTTTTTCAAATAGAATTATTTTTGTGGCGCCCACCCAGCTCGGGCAAGGCTTTTGGGGAAGAAAGCCATGCGCTTGCTCACGCCCAACCCTCTCCCATCGGGAGAGGGTTGGGGGTTGGAATAATCACATACCCACGATCTCACCCATCTTGAAGATGGGGAGAAACATGCCAACCACAATGCCACCGATAACAACACCGAGGAAAACCATCAACAGGGGTTCGATCATTGAAGTCAACCCGGCAAGAGCGGTTTCCACCTCGTCCTGATAAAACTCGGCGATTCGCTGAAGCATGTCATCCACCTTGCCTGTTTTCTCTCCGGCAGAGAGCATGTGGATCATGAGCTTGGGATACATTTTGCTCTTCTCCAAGGCAATGGATAATGGCTCGCCCTGTTCCACGGTGGCTCGAGCATCCAGAATGACCTTGCCCAGCACCTTGTTGCCCGTCGCAAACGAAACGATTTCCATGGCCTGGAGAATAGGCACGCCACTGCGCGTGAGCTGCGCGAAGGTAGAGGCGAATCGGGCAAAGGCCACCTTGCCGATCAATTCCCCGACAATCGGAAACTTCAGCGCAAATTTATCCAGGAGATAAGCGCCCTTTTCAGTTCTCTTGAACCGTCCAAAAGCAATCGAACTAGCGACAACGACGACTGCCGCCACCAGCGCATTGTCGCGCAGGATATTGCTGAGGTTCACAAGAAACTGTGTCGGGCCCGGGAGCTTGGCTCCAAAGTCGGCGTAGATGCTGGCAAACACCGGTACAATCCAGATGATCATGGACGTCGCCAGGAGCAGGGCTACCGTCATAACGACGCTCGGATACATCATTGCGGACTTTACCTTCCGGCGCAGGCGCTGGGAGGCTTCCAGGTAAGTCGCAATGCGCGAGGTGGTCTCGGCAAGCAATCCGCCGCTTTCACCCGCGCGCAACATGTTGACATACAATTCGTCGAAAACATCGGGATAACGGGCCAGAGCTTCTGAAAAAGACGCGCCGCCCTCGATCTGCGTACGAACGCCCTGGATCACCGTTTTGAACACCTGGTTATTGGTCTGTTCCTCGAGCGCCGTCAGCGTCTGGACCACCGGCAAACCGGACGAGAGCATGGCCCCCAACTGCCGGGTGAAGGGCGCCAACTCCTTGAGAATGATTTTCTTCGCGCCCGGGATTCTTTTGCGTCCTTTTACCTTCGATAAATCCTTGGCCGCCGCCGCCGCGCCTTTTGTTTCCGCTTTTGTTGCCATGAATGCCTCACATGCTTAAAGAATGGCGGACGCTACTCGCCGCTCGTAACCATCAATATCTCTTCAATACTCGTCAGGCCGGTCTTAACCCTTTCCATGCCCACGTCGCGCAGCGTCTGCATGCCATTCTTGACGGCCTGTTCGCGAATGGCGCCGGCACTCGAGTCCTTCAACATGATCTGCTTGATGCTATCGTCGAGCAGAAGAATTTCCATGAGAGCGCCTCGTCCCTTATACCCGGTGTTCATGCACTTCGGACACCCCCCGGCCGCGTACGTTTCCAGTCCGTCGAAAATGGCGGGATCAATGTGGTTCAATCGAAGCACTTCCAGAGGAAGCTCGCGCTTCTTCTTACACGCGGGGCAAACCTTTCTGTACAAGCGTTGCGCCTGGGTCATGATCAACGAAGAGGCGAGAAGGAATGCCTCGATACCCATGTAAAGAAGGCGGGCCACCGCGCCGGCCGCATCGTTGGTGTGCAATGTGCTGAGCACAAGGTGACCGGTCAACGCCGCCTGCACCGCGATCGCGGCGGTCTCGCCGTCACGAATTTCACCGACCATCACGATGTCGGGGTCCTGACGCAGAATCGAGCGCAGGCCAGATGCAAAAGTGAGCCCCACGTCGGCGTGTGTCTGCACCTGGTTGATGCCCGGCAACTGGTATTCGACCGGGTCCTCGACCGTGATGATGTTCACGTCCGACGTATTCAACTCCTGCAGGGCCGAATACAGTGTCGTCGTTTTGCCGCTGCCCGTAGGGCCCGTCACAAGGATCATGCCGTGGGGCTGGGCGATGGCATACTTGAGATTTTCGAAAGCCACCTTGTCCAGGCCCAGCGCCGACAAGCTGGGCGCAAGGGATGACTTGTCGAGAATACGCATAACGATCTTCTCTCCGTGCACCGTGGGCAGAAGGCTTACGCGGACGTCCGCTTCCTTTCCCATCGCGCGGATTTTAAAGCGTCCGTCCTGCGGAACACGGCGTTCCGCGATGTTGAGATTGGACATGATCTTGATACGCGAAATGATGGCCGACTGGAGCGACTTCGGCGGACATGGATTCTCATAGAGAATACCGTCCACGCGATAGCGCAGGCGGATCGTTTTTTCCATCGGCTCGATGTGAATATCGCTCGCGTGCTTCCGCATCGCCTCGATCATGATCGTGTTGACGATACGGATAACGGGCGCGTCGCCCGCGCTTTCAAGCATTTCCTCAAGGCTTGCCTCTTCGACTTCTTCATGGCCGACTTCGACCTCGCCCTCGCTCACGTCGCGAATGATGTCTTCCAGTCCCTGGACCGTATCTTTTGTGAACCGTTGAAGCAGGTCGGCCACTTCCTTTTCCGGCACTACCACGGGAACGATCGTGAGGTTCGTCTGGGAGTGAATTTCCTCGAGACCGATAATATCGAAAGGATCGCCAAGCGCCACGGTCAACATGTTGCCGGATCGCTTGATGGGAATCATCAGGTGGCGCGACAACATCTCGCGCGGCACAATATCCAGCAACTCCGCCTCCGGATTGAAATGCGCAAGGGTCAGCGGAGGCATCTTGAGGTATTCCGCATAGGCCAGCGTCATGTCGGTACCGGAAACGACCCGCTTCTGAACGAGCAATTTACCGAGCTGCGCCCCGGTGGTCTTTGCCTCATTCATGGCTTCCTGAAGCGATTCCTGCTTGATGGCGTTTCGCTTCAGCAGAATATCAACAACCTTATCGCCCGTAGACTCCATCGCTGCCTCCCGCGTTTCCGCCGCTGAAAATTCGGCCGTCGAGACAGAAACACCACTTCACATGTTACCCGGACCCGCGCCAAAAGGTAACATCACTTTGCGCGATTCATTCCGCCCGGCAACGGAGCCGTTTCCCCGTCCATCGCGGCCAGCGCGACCCGGGCGTCCGCATTATCCGGTTGGATTTCGAGCGCCCGGCGATAATAGGCCCGCGCTTCGGCGGAACGGCCCTGAGCCATCATCACCCGCCCCAGGTTCATGACCGCAGTCAGGCTAAGGGGATCAAGCTCCAATCCGCGTTGCCAGCAGCGAACGGCATCATCCATTTGTCCCTTGTTGGCGTGAGCCGTCCCGAGATTAAGCCAGGCAACAGCCAGATTATTCTGCAAAGCAACGGCGCGCTCCAACGCACGCACCGCATCCCCGGTTCTGCCCTGACGAAGATATATCTCTCCCAGGATGCTGTGCGCACGCGCAAATCCCGGGCTTGCCTCCAGGGCCTTGAGAATCATCTGCTCCGCCTCATCAAGCTGGCCCACTCTCATCTGCGCCACGGCAAGGCCCCGGTAAGACTTGGCCTCCGGGCTGTATTCAACCGCGCGCTCCCAGAGGCTCACCGAATCCCTCCACGCAGGAAAGTAATCCAGGCTGGCGATCGCTCCGCCGCCGACGGCGGCAATGGCAAGCCCGAGCAACACGGTGCGAAGCGGGGTCCGGCCCGACCGCCGGAAAAGCACCCACCACGCGCTCACGGCAAGAGCCAGAAGCCCCAAGGCAGGGACATAAGTGTAGCGGTCCGCCGGATAACGAATCGGCAGACTGGGAAATATGGACAGGATATACCAACCGAAACAGAGCGCCGGCCAGCGATTTCCGCGCCTCCACAGGAATACCAGGATCAACCCCAGCGCCAGGCCCGCTCCGAGCAGAAGAATGCGCGCCCCAAGACCCGGATCGCTCCACCCCGGATAAAGTGGCGACAGGGGACAAGGCGCGAACGTGCGTACCATGTTGAACATCGCCGCCTGCCCGAAAATCCATGGACTCCGGATAATCATCATGGAGATGGTAGGATCCTGCTCGATTCTCGCGGCCAGAGCCATTTGGTCCGGATGATGATCCTGGACCGCGCGAAGCCCGATCCACAGCGCGCACAGAAACAAGGGAACCATCTCAAGCCCCCGGCGCATCAGAACGCGGAAAGACACCCGTCCGGGAGCCATGCCCTCCCGCGGAAGAAAAGTCAATAACAGCAGGGTCAATGGCAACGTAACCGCGGCGGACTTGGAAAACATGGCCAGCACGCCCAGCACATAAATCAACAGCAGGCGACCAAACGGCCGCTTTTCTTCCGGCATATCCACGTAAACCAGCGTGGCAGCCAGGTAGAAAAAAGCATAAAGCACGTCTTTGCGCTCGGAAATCCATACCACCGATTCAACCCGCTGTGGATGAACCGCGAATAAAGCCGCAACCAAAACAGCCGGCATCCATGATTGCGCTTTATTCGCGCCGAATCGTCGCGCAATCCGAATCCCGAGAAGATAAACCAGCACGGTGTTCAGCCCGTGCAGAACAATGTTGGTCAAACGGAATCCTTCGGGCCTGATGCCCCAGATCCAACGATCAAGCCCGTAACTCAACCAGACTACAGGTTTATAGTCGCCCAACGGGGAATCTTTCATCATCCAGAGGA
>CAZTYH010000001.1:10481-25017 GCA_964617565.1 uncultured Verrucomicrobiota bacterium | reverse complement strand
GGGCGGAAAAAGTGCCTCGTGCCCGAAGAACCATTTGGTATCCTCCAGGAGAGTCGCTATAATACCGGGCAAACATCACGAAGAGGTTGCCGTCATGAAGAAGGGCTCGTCGGAAAAAGACAAATCAACTCAACTGAGTGATGCAATTATAACCTTCGAGCAGATTCTCGAAGCGATTCCAACCGACCGGCTCGCGCTTGAGACGCTCTCCGATGCCTATGAACAGTTGGGGGAAAAGGCCAAGGCCCTGGAGTATTACACACGGCTTGCATCCGTGATCCTGGAAGATGGCGACAAGAAAGCCGCTCCCGAACTCAGCAAGAAGCTCCGGGAACTCGGCGGCAACGATGCGGAGATTCAACAGGTCATTGATTTCCTGGACCATCTCGTCGCACCGGATGAAGAGGAAATGAAGCAGCAGGCGGCAAGCAAACCCTCCGCGCGAAAGAAGGGCGAGCCGATCCGTCGAAGAGGCACGGATATCACGGCGGAACTGGCCCTGGCCTGGAACCTGGTTCAGGCCGGAGAACTCACGCAGGACGAATACTCAAGCGTCGTAAACGATTTGACCGAGAGTTCGTCCCGAAACAACAATGTGCCCGTATCGGTTCTGCACGTGCTGCGCGACAGAACATTCAAGAATTACGAGCGTGTCCTGACATTTATCAGCACCAGCAGCGGCATCCCCATTGTTCCCCTTGCCGGGTTCGAGCTTCAGAAAGATGCCAATTCGCTTCTGCCGATGGACTTTGCGATGCACCGCGGGGCCATCGTGTTTGAGATGATGGGCAAAGAACCGCTCATCGCCATTCTCAATCCATACGACACGGAACTGAAGAAGGATATCGAGGAGCTGATGGGAAGAAAGTGCCACTACTACCTGGTTGCAGCGGAAGATTACGACCGGTATTTAGATGCGCTGCGGAAAGCCAGCGCGGCACCCGAAACACCGCCCGCATGACAAGTCAGAACGTGCTCTGCCCCACCCGGACAAACTGGGTATTGCCCTTGAACTCCAAAAGCACCCCGTTGCGTTGCACTTCAACCAGCCGCGCCCCATCAATCCGCTCTCCCACTTCCACGACCGTTCCATTGATGATTGCGGATCCCTGTCCCGGCATGGTCTGTGCCATCACGCCATGCAGGTTGAGCCGTGGCCAGACGGAAGTACCGGAAACGGCTACCGGCACAGTCCTGACACCTTCCAGCGATTTCCGGGGAATCTCGGTAATCACGGGCGGACGCTGAGAAGTTGAGGCCGGTGGCTTCGTCGCCTCCAGCCGTACAGGCGTCGCAGACCTTGGCCTCGCGGGTTCACGCGTGGTTGCCTGCGATCGTACGGGTTTTGGTTCTTGAGCTGCTTCCGTTGAGGACAAAGGCGCCGGCCGCGGAGCCGGAACACGCACCGCCTCTTCGGGCCCGGGAGGAGTCGCCTTCGGGGGTTCAACCGCCTTTGCGGGCTCGATGACGACATCCACCTTCACCGGTGGTGGTGTTGGAGGCGTTGCTTCCATCGGCAGTACAGGGACGCCGTTCTCACCGCGCGGCGGAAGCCCGGCGGTCTGAACCATCTGGCGCGTGGAATAGAGAATCAATCCGAGCGCAACCAGTATCAAGGCCAGCACAAAGATAAGAGACCCGATCAACACCACCCAACTCTTTCCTCCGCCCTTCGGTTTCTCCGGCAACTTCAGCACAGGAGGAACGTCATTGTCATACAAGGAAGGTATTACGCGGGGCGGAGGCGTGAGCTTCCGTCCGTTTTCGTCATCATCTTTTCTTCTGAGCGCTTCCTGAATCAGGCTCATCAAACACCCTCCATGTCTTCCAGCGCCCGCTTGGCCTCTTCCGCACCCAGCACACGATGACGGGCAACGTAACCCGCCATCATCACCCGGTCGCACAAAGCATTCACCATGCGCGGCGTACCCCGGGCATAATCATAGACCATGCGAACCGCATCCGGCGTGAATCGTACGTCATCCCGGGCGCCCGCGACAAGCAGACGATGAGCAATGTACTGCGCCGCATCATCCTCGGACAAGGGTCTGAGCGTGCATCGCACCATAATCCGCTGCCGTAATTGCCTGAGGTCCGGACGCTGCAATCGCTCTCTCAGTTCCGGCTGGCCGGCAAGAACGATCTGCATGAGCTTATGTTGGTCGGTCTCCAGGTTGGACAACAATCGCACTTCTTCCATGACATCCGCAGGCAAATCCTGCGCTTCATCAATAATTACCGCCACGTTATTGCCCTGCAGCGTCTGCTGCAGAAGGAAGCTGTTCAATTGTTCGATGAGCGCCAGGCGATCCCGGTCCTGCACCGTCAGCCCGAAATCGTTCAGTATCGCGCGGAGCAACTGGTTGCCCGATAACGCAGGATTCAACACCAGGGCGGTTTTAATACGCTTTGGAAGATTGGCCAACACGGCACGGCACAAGGTCGTTTTTCCGGATCCGACCTCGCCGGTAAGCTCGATAAACCCCTTGCGATTTTCAATGCCGTAAATCAAATGGTCAAAGGCTTCCCGGTGTTGCTCGGAAAAGAAAAGGAAACGCGGGTCCGGCGTTATATTGAACGGGAATTCCTTCAACCCATAAAACTCAAGATACATGACACCCTATTTACTAACGGACGGGGGTAAATTCAATGCAAACCTACAGGCCATGTGGCCCGGCGTGAAAATCAGATGTCATGATGGTGATGTTCACAATCATGATTATGGTCATGATCATGATCGTGGTCGTGGTCGTCGCCTTCACCGCAGACATGCACAGGCTTGTCCGTGCCACCGAAAAGAATATCCCACGTCTTCCGGTCCAGATGTGAGTAATCCATCCCCTGCTCCATCGCTTCCACTCGCCGGGCAACAGCCACATTACCGGGTCTCAATTCCATGACTTTTCGAAAAAGTGCCAGGGCCGCATCCCGCTCTCCCTTCATCTCCTGAAGAATCGCCTGGCGGCTGAGAATTACAGAAAGATCAAGAAGGGTTTGTTCGTCTTCCGGATCTTCATTGCTCGGCCAGACTTTCAGCGCCGCGTCGAGCAACCGGGCTGCCCTGCTGTCGTCGCGCCGCTGGAATGCGATGCGTGCCCGTTCATTGTACACCCTGTAGTCGTAAGGATTCTTGCGCTGCGCCTCCAGCAACACCTGTTCCGCAAGATCGGGCCGCCGAAGCGCGCTTCGCAACCAGTACGCCGTGGTCAGATAGGCCGTCACATTTTTCGGGTCCATCCGGGTGGTGAACTGCAACCAGGGAAGGATTTCGCTGACGGTGTAACCCGTGGTATGCGCATGGGCGGAAGGGCGAATGACCTCGTACGCGCGGATGAAAACCGAGTTCGTGAACGCCTGCTGACGCACATAGCCCACGCCCTGGTGGAAATACAGGTCCGCCTGCTCAAAAAAGGTCTGCCCGAACGCCACCCTGCTCACGCCCAGGACGCGCTCGAGGAACGATTGCTCGATAGGCACGGACACGAACCGATTTCCCTCAAGCCGGCACGCCATGGAAAATGCGACACCCCACAGCAGCAGCGCCGCGCCGATCGGCAACACCCAATCCCCATATTTTCGTTTCGGCTTCAACCCAGAGCCCCTCGCTTGAATCGTTTCCTGCGGTATCCCATCCAGGCAAGCAACAGCAGGAACAGTACCCAGACCACTCCGTACATCGCGACAAACAGCAAGGTCCTGCACGGTATTGCGCCCCACTCGTGCACGATGCGCTGCCGGAGATCGAAAAGTTCCAGGTGCGGCAATCCGTAGTAAAGCGCAAGCAAACCCCTGGCAACAAATCCATCCTCGTGCACGAGCAACTCAGGCACTCTCGATGCAATTGAAAACGCGCCGGCGATAAGGATATAGGCCACCGAAGCCGCTGCGCCATATGTCATCCTCGTCGAAATGGCAACCGTGAGCGCGGTGACAATACCCATCGCCACTGCGTGCAACACAAACCCCTGCGCAAGCGTTGCAGGCTGAATGCCGCCGCCGCGAAGAAGGACCACGCCCACCACGAGCAGGTAGAACAAGGCCGTGCAGGATACCGTGATCGTCCAACTGCCCAGCCACTTGCCCAGCACCACATCCGCGCGCGTCACGGGTTTTGCCAGCAAGGGATAAATCGTGCGTTTCGCTTCTTCCTGCGGCAACTGCCGACCCGCCGTGCTCACACCCAGGATAACGGCAAACAGCCATGCGAAAAGGAGCCCGACGTCCGCCACGTACCGGACGACACCGCCCAACCCGAAAATATTCAGCGACAAAAGAACGAAGAGCAGCGTCACCAGCAGGATCAACAGGACATACAGATCCTTGCGCCGGATCATCTCCAGCCACACCACGCGGGATAGGGTCAATACGCGCATCATCCCACCCTCCCTGCCGGCTCATGCTGAATAACGCGGAGAAAATATTTTTCGAGGCTCTCCCCCTGCGATACCAACTCCGTTGCCCGGCCCTGGGCCACTACGCGCCCCCTGGAGACGATCGCAAGATGATCGCAAACCAGCTCCACCTCGGAAAGCTCATGGGAAGAAAAAAACACCGTTTTACCCGCCGCACGCAGCTTCGCGATAATCTCGCGCACCTTCATCCGGCCCAGTGGATCCAGCCCTCCCGTCGGTTCGTCCAGGATGACGAGGTCCGGATCGTTGATCAATGCCTGCGCCAACCCGATTCGCTGCATCATGCCGCGCGAATACGTACCGATGCGACGATCCGCAGAGTCCTCCAGGTCCACTTCCCTCAATAGCTCTCCCACACGCGCGCGCAACGCTCCGCGCTTCATGCCAAAGAGCCGTCCGGCCATCATCAACAACTCGCGTCCGGTCAGGAACGGATACGTTTCGGGATGCTCCGGCAAATACCCGATGCGGCGGCGCGCGATGGATTCGCGCACATCCACACCGAAGATGGAAGCCGAGCCGGCGGTGAACTCGATGAAACCCAGCAGCACGTGCATCGTCGTCGTCTTGCCCGCGCCGTTCGGTCCGAGAAATCCGAAAACCGTACCCTCGGCAACGCTCAAGGATAGCTGCTGCAGTGCCGCAACGGAAGAACGACGCGCACGGAAAACGACCGACAGATCCTTGATCTCAATCGCCGCTGCCATAGCTTGTTACTCCCGTTGTCTATCCGACATCGCGCCAGCTCAACGCGTTCGATTTTCCAATGTTTGGAAAAAAAGTAAATTATTTTTCCAATGCCTGGAAAAAGAGGCTGCTCCTTAACGATTCCGAAGGAGTTTGCGCTTCGCTTCCTCAAACGCGGCCCGCTCTTCTTCGGCATAGGCCACGGCATTCTGGACCCGTCCGCCCAGCGCACTGAAGTTCAGCCCCGCCGGCGCTCCGGCATGCTTTTTCATCTTTACGGCTTCCACCGGATCCATTTTATCAAGTTCGTCCAGGTGGGCTTTGACGTAATGATAGGCATCCCGGAACGGCATGCCGTCCGCCACCAGCTCCAAGGCCCGGTCGGTCGCATAAACCTCCGGAGTGAAACCCGCCAGCAGCGCATCCCTGTTCACGCAAATGCCCGGCACCATTCGCATTAATATCCAGAGCGTGGACCGCGTCAGCCGGAATCCTTCCATGAGCGGCGACTTCGTTTCCTGGATATCACGGTTGTAACCGGACGGGGACGCCCGAACGACTTCCGACACGAATTGTCCGAGCGAAAGCGTCTTGGCCGCCCGCGCCCGAATGATTTCCAGCACGTCCGGATTCCGCTTTTGCGGCATGATACTGCTGCCTGTGCAGAAACCCGGCGGCAGCGTGAAGTATGCGAATTCAGGCATCGTGAAAAGCATCAGGTCTTGCGCAAACCGCGACAGGGTCAGCATCACCTGCCCCAGCGCCCCGAGCGTGATAGACTCGATTTTCCCCCGCGCATTCCCCGCGTACATCACGTTGTGAATCGGCCGCGAGAACCCGAGCAGGTCCGAAACCATCTGGCGGTCAATCGGCATCGGCACCCCATAGCCCGCGGCCGAGCCCAGCGGCGACTGATCGTTGAGATCATAAGCGGTCACAAGAAGCACCACATCGTCGAGCAGACTCTCCGCATGCGCGGAGGCCCACAAACCGACGGAAGACGGCATGGCGGGTTGCATGTGGGTTCGCCCGACCATCGGCACAGCTTCGTGCTCCATGGCCATGTCGAGCAAGGCATCCGCCAGCGCCGCTGTCTCTGTGATTGTATCGAGCAGCTCGCTCTTCGCATAAAGCCGGAGATCGGTTGTCACCAGGTCGTTCCGGCTCCGGGCGCTGTGCACTTTCTTTCCCAACGCACCGAGTTGCGCCGTTAGTTCCCGCTCGACGGCCAAGTGAATGTCCTGGTCGGCAAGCGCGATCGAAAACCGGCCCCGCCGCGCCTTCTCGACGATGCGGGACAGTTCTTTGACAATCCTGTCTTTTTCCGCCGCTGTAAACAATGGAGGCTTGAGCGGCAACTTCGAAAGCATCGTCACGTGCGCCGCTGTCGCAAGACAGTCCGCTTCAATCAGGGCTTCGTCCAGGACGGCATCATCGCCCGCCGTGTACGCCAGCACCTCTTCGTCAACCATTCCAACCGTAGTAGTCCGGGCTTTGTTTTTCTTCAAATCACACCTCCGCGGCGACAAATGAGGGTATAGAGCCCCCGTCCCGTGTCAAGCGCGGAGGACGGGAAGGCTCAGTCACTCGACTTACGGCGGCCATCCCCTGCGCAACGGAACAAAACAGAAAGGTACTGAACCTGTAAATTGATGGTCTCTCCGGAAAGACGACGGGCCAGAACCGCACGCGCATCTTCACGCCCGGCCGCCAGCTCGGCGAGAAGCAGATAATCGCTCTTGGATTCGTCGGGCATGGACTGAATGAAGAGGACATCGTCGGCACGCGCATACCCGGTGAGCAGCAAGGCGCCCAAGGCCTGATCCTTTTGCTTCATCTGCCGATCCACCACCACCCGCCAGGCAGTGACCGCTTCCCTGTTGCGATCCAGCAACCATAAATAGACCCCTTGAATGAAAAGCATATCGTCGCTTCGGTCGCGCAAGGTTTGAACATGCTCCAGATCGGCTTCGAGTTCCTTGCGGGACGGTAGATCCGGGAGATCCGCCAGCAACATATTGTATCGTGCAAGAGCCAGGACGGCCCGCGCCTCAGACCGCGACGGCTGAAGCGCCATGGCGGCGCGCGCATGTTCGTACGCTTCCGCATCCTGGCCGACCGCGAGCGCGGCCCGCCCCATGAGCAGGTGGTCCTCGAAGACCGTGCTTGTATTCCGTGTATTGCCCAGGGAGGTGAGACTCAACGCTGTCAGCGCCAGGGGAACAAGCAGCCATGCCGTAGGCTTTTTCGAATCTGCCGACAGCAAGCCGCCCGCCATGACCGCAAGCAATGGAACCAAAGGCAGCCGGAAGCGCGCACTTACAAAAAAAAGCAACACGCCCGCCGCATACAGCATGGCCATGGCAAGGAGCGTCCAGACCTCCGCCCTCTTTCGACCCATAACCGCCCCAACCGCTCCGAGAAAAAGCATCCACGACCAGCCCAGGGGATTGAAGCGAAGCCAGGGCGACCGCGCCTTGTGCAGGAAGTACGTCTTGTTATTGTACTGCTCATAGTCATTCAACAACGCATAAGCTTTTCCGATCATCTGCCGGATCCATGAAAGCGGTTCCTGCCTGATATGCAAAAAGAATTTATGCCGCCAATAGCGATTCATTTCGGCGTCATCCACCGGCGGGGTCCTTCCGGTTTCGCGGAGGAAAAGTATCTCGGCTTCAATTCGAGAGGGATTGGCTTCATCATCGCCGGTGACCGGGGTCACATGAACAAAATATCTTCCGTGCGCACCCGGCCGGTTCGCGGCCCACAGGTTGTATGAGCCCTGAGTCGGCAGAATGACAAACCGGCCCGATTGTTCCAGATTGATGAGCCCGAAAATTCCCAACACGCAGCCTGCGGCTGCTATAGAGCCCGCCATCGCTTTGTAATCGCGGCGCACCAGCAGTATCCAGAAGGGCCATGCCAGAACTACCGGCAACATCTGCGGCCGGGTGAGCGCAGCAAGCGCCATGAACCCTCCCGCACACATCGCATCCCAAAAAGCGTTCCGGCCGATCGGTTGCCGATCGGGCGAGCTGAGCCCTACCGCAAAAAAGAGCCCGCCGAGGAACAAAGTGATCGCAAAGGTGATATCGAAAGGATCGCCCACAAAATGAAGAACCACGGGATTCAGAGCAAAGAGCATACAGGCCAACCACGCGGCCCGGCGTGTGCGCCAGATACGAAACGCGATACAGAAGACCAGCGCTGCGGACGCAAGGTGACAAACCCCATTGAACCACCGGGCTGCAACGGGAAGAAATCGGGGAGCAAGGCCCGCCTTTGCAAGCAGGGACAGGCTCGCAGGATAAAGCGGCGCCCGATAAAACGCGTCGGGGGGCAATCGGTTTTCAGCCATAGCCTGCACCATGCCGAGGATTTCCCTGCCATCCAGCACAGGCTGCATTCCCAACGGTGTCGCGCTGTACCAGGACAAATGAGCGGCGACGTAAAGAATGGCAACCCCCGCGAGAATCATCGCCCAGGGAACTGGTCTGCACCCGCTGGTTCGCGTCGGTCCTACGGTGTCGGATGTATGCCTGTTCATGTACCGGATCGGCTTCTCTTCTTTTCGGGAATATTCATTTCTTTCGAGTCCGTCATCTTCCGCGGCGGATTTCGTCTGCCAGGCGAAGCCGTTCGGCGCGCGGCATGAAGCGTTCGATTTCCTGCATCGGCACATCGGATACTTCGTTCTGCGTGGACTTCCCGGCTTCCACTTCCGCCAACAAGGCTGCATGCAGGGCCCTCGCTGAAGCGAGTTGCTTGTTGAGCAGATTTTCAGACGGCACGCGGCGGAAGAGACGGGTAAGGAGGCCTGGAGAAACACACTTGGCGATCGAATCGAAAAACTGTCCATAAGCATCAACTACCTCGCGGAACGACTCGCCCTCGCCGATGCCAAGCCCCCGCACCCGCAAGCTCAGCAGGGTCGCAAGCGGAAGCATCCATTTCTCGCGTCGAAACATGATGAGGGCTTCAAGCGACAATTCGACAGGGATTCCGTCGTCCACCGCAAAACCAAGCTCGACGGCCCTTATGGTCAGCATCTCCTGCAACTCCGTAAGTCGTTCAGGACTCACTCCCCCCCATCGGCGGATCACCTGCGTCTGCTGCGCTACCCAAAGGTCCCATTCCTTTTCCAACCGCACCGGCGTCATCTCGCCGCCCAACGCGCTGACGAGCTCAGCGATCCCGAGTCTTTCACCCGATGCAAGAGCCTGGACAAGAGCGTCGAAAACCATTGTTGCGCGAGGCTGCGCGAGCAGCCAGCCGACGGCCAAGCCTGCCGCGGCCTTCTCTCCCCATCGTCCATCCGGCAAGTACTCCATCTCGAGAATTTCGCCGAATGATATCCGCTCCCCCTCCATCCATCGGCGACTGATCACGCCTCCGTTTCGGGCCCGCAGTGCCGGGTACAGATTTTGCGCAACGCCCACGGCCAACCAATCGGGCACTTCGCCGAGCATGGTTGTGCGCCGGCTGATGTCCTGTCGCGCAATCACCAACCGGTTCAGCAGCAACCAGCAGAGTCCTTCCAGAATATCCTCCTGATCCACGCGGTTCGGATTGATGATCATCAACCGTTGCACAAGTTGACGGTCCGCCCACCCCTGTCCTTTGATTACCCGCCCGCCCTCCAGCGAATCATCAACCTCCGTTAATATCCGGATCAGTTCGTGGCGAGTGAAGGGAATGGAAAAACCAAGCGTCTGCTCAATCCGCCTGGATGCGTCGTCGGAAGACGCGGCAAGCGCCACGTTATCCGCCGTTGCCATCCCGGAGACCGTGAAGCGACGCATGGCGCTGACCGCGGGAGCGTCGGCGCGCGGCGCGCGCGGCGGCGCATAACCGCGAATCGGCTCTTCTGCAAGCACTTCGCATAAGAGCAATGAAGGCCATATCAGAGCGGCTACGACACATGAGAACGCAGTCATCAATGAGAACTCTTTCCTGACCCCTGACTTCTGACCTCTGACTTCTGCCTCCTGAGTTTACGGCGTTGTCCGTCCGCAACTCTCCATGATGATTGTCACGGGACCGTCATTTGCAAGGCGCACCACCATTTTCGCGCCAAACAGACCGGTTTGAGCTTCATGTCCGAGTATGCGCAATTCGCGGACATATTCCTCGTATAAACGCTCCGCCTCCGCCGGTTCCGCCGCATCCGTATAACCCGGCCGATTGCCCTTGGAACAGTCCGCGTAAAGGGTGAACTGGCTGACGACGAGGAACGAACCCTTGATTTCGTTGATCGCGTTATTCAGCCGTCCGGCTTCATCATCATAGATGCGAAGCTGGGACGTTTTGCGCGCAAGATACCGCACGTCAATCTGGGAATCGCCCCTGGCGACGCCGACAAGGATCAAGGCCCCCTGCCCAATCCGCGCCACCTCCTTGCCGTCCACCGTCACATTCGCGCTTCGCACTCGCTGTATGACCAGTTTCACAACCGCACAGCCTCCCGGAACGCGCTCCCCAGCCCTCGCCGCGCATCATTCAGGCGATGGGGCGATTCGAAGTGTCTGAAGCCGGTTCAATGCCGCCGCAATTTCATAGCGCCGCGGACGCGCCAGGTCGCCGCGCAAATCGCGCGTAAGCGACTCGAGACCTTCCGTGCTTAAATCGCGGTCAATCAGGTCCAGCACCTCACGAATCGGGCGCGGCTCATCCAGGTAACGTAACTTGGCGTAATAGAGGATGCGTCCTATCGTCAGCGTTTGATAGATGTCGGCGATCTGGTGCACGCGTCCCAGGTCCACGGTGGTGCGACCGAACTTCAGCGTTTTTACCGACGACGCATCAATGCTGGCGTCGAAACGTCCAAGGCTCGGATCAATACTGCTCGGCACGATCCAGCGGCCGCGATCCACCAGTCCGGCCAGATCAACGGACCGCCCTTTCAAGGACGGGGCCTTCATCGCGAGGGACTTGGCTTGCTGCGTGACATCCGTAACCTGGTATCGGTCCACCGACAGTACCGTATCGGCAAACGGGATGAAATCGCCCACGGTCGCCGCGCCACCCACAACGATAGAAACACCGAGTTCATCCGCGATCTGCCGCGCGCGCAGGGCCAGAGGCGAAACCCGCTGTTCGACGCCCGGGATCAAGGCCGCCGTGGCCGCGCTGAGGGCGAGAAATTCGGGAGCTGAATCGGATTCATCCAGCAGCAACGCCCGCGCGCCGGCTTCCAGCGCCTCAACCAACTCCGCCGCCTGCGATGAAACCGCGTCGGCATGCGACGTCGAAAATTGCCGCGTGTTTGGACCTCGATCATCCCCTCCGACGAAAGCGCTGATGTCCACATGTTGAATGCTGCGTCCCGGTTCCGTATTCACGTAGGCAGCGTCGGGGACCGTGATGCACATCTCGCGCCCGTCACCGGGCACATGATTATAGATGCCAGCCGCCAGCGCGTGCATCAACTCCACGCGGCCCGAACAGGCATCACCAAGAATCACGGTGACTCCCGTCGGTACGCCGAACCCGCGCACCTTGCCCGCGTTGGGAACGTCCATCTCGACCGCGATATCATTCGAAACCGTCAGGGATGCCAGTTGCTCGTAGTCCGGAAGATCCGAATCTCCCGCGCGGGAAAGCAGCGACCCTTCCGCAACAAAACCCACCCACCCGCGCGTCGGCAATACCTGGCGGATCTGATCGGCGTCTTCCATCAAGTTGACGAAGTCATGAATCTCGGTCTCGCTCAAATTACAGTAAATCAACGATGCGTTGACCAGTTCCGGCAAATCGTCAAAAAACATCTGCAAGGCGGTGTCACCCGCGACGCGGCCATCTCTTTCCGGCAGGTCCACGTAGATGCGCGCCTCGATATATTCCTCGGTCACCACCATCGCCGAGCGCGGCAGGATTTTCTGGCCCGGACAAGCCACGGACATGCGCCGCCGCGACATGCCTTGTCCGTCGTAGCGGGCGGCGCTCTCGATGCGTCCCGCAAGCTTACGCGTGAGAAAATCTTCAAGCGCCGTGCGGCGCACCGGCGTGTTGAAAAGATGCGGGGGGAAAAGCGCGATGATCTGCGGTACACGCAACAAGAAGAGCGTTGAATTCCCGCGGCCACCCGTGCCGTGCTGGACGCTGCTGATTTTCAACACGTAGCGCGAGAAATCGAAATCTCCGACCAATTGCGCATATTCGGAAAACTCTTTGCCGTCTATGCTGCACAACGTGTTGTAGAATTCTTCTTTGTCTCTCATTGAAGCGCCTCTTTATTTATTGCCATTATACCGGCACGCTTACCGCCGGCCTTTTGTCACAAGGCGAACCTTGCCCTTCCCGACATCGCACCGCTGGAGATCATCCAGCATACGCCGCTCCCGCTGCATCTGCGAAAAAACGCGGGCCACACGCTCGCTGATCCATTGCCCGCTCGGCCCCGGCAACGGCAGGTGCCCCCACCGCGCGGATATCACATCCAGCTTGAAGCCTTCCTCGTCAATCACCGGCATGCCTGTAACTTCATAGGATATGCGCAATGGCCCCCACGCCGCGAGGATGACGACCGTCAAGCCGTCCGGCTGAAAACCCATGGTGATGGCTTCGATTCCGAGCTTCATGCCCTCGGATCTCGATATGCCTTCATTTCGTTTGAGGATTTCGGCCAGGTAAGCGTTGGCCTCCCGCTCTGAAATAATCTCGAAAACGTAAAGCCCAGCCTGCTGCGCGCGCATAACGGCCGCTATTTTTCTTTCCATTGAACGCGCATCGCGCACGGCACCGGGCGCTCCGACCAATCCGGAAGGCCAGAGAAGAAGCGCAACGACCGCCAGCAGCGCCACGAAAAGGAGAAAGCGAAAAAGCCGGAGCGCGCTGCTGTGTGGGCGCTCAATGCTCTTTGCAAGAACCCTGGTATTCACGCGCGATAAATCCAACCGCACGCCACACCTCGAACAGAACACGCGCCCGAACGTGTTGATATTCCCGCAACGCGGGCATTTTATTCCGCCTCTGCTCATGTTTTACCGGCGGCCCCAGCCGTCTTGCTTTTTGAAGATTCGCTCGTTTTACCGGAGGTTTCTTTGCCGGTGGATGTTTTCGCCACTTCGCTTGCCGCAGGCGCGGATTCCTGCTTCGCCGCTTTCCTGTACGAGTCGCTGCGGTAATCCGTCGTATAAAAGCCGGAGCCCTTGAAAATCACGCCGGCCCCCGTCCCGATCAGGCGCGCCACCTTCCCCTTGCACTTCGGACAACGCTTGACCGGCTCATCCTTTATGCCTTGAAACCGCTCAAATCGGTGTGAACACCGCTGACATTCATATTCGTACGTTGGCATAGATAAACAACCCTGAACATGCTTTCCCGGACCTGAGGATAGTAGTTTCAGCCCGTGTTATTGTCAAAAACGATCTGCCGTCCTGCCCGCGGCAAGGCTTATGAAAGCAGTTTGTCCACGAGCGCGATGGTCTTTTTGATCGCTCCCGACTTCTCCAGAACCAGGCGTTGCGCACGCTCCCCGAGAGACGCCCGGGCTTGGGAATCGGCCAGCAGTCGCGATACCTCGGCCATGAAATCCCCCGCATCCCGCACCTGCACAATCGCCTCGGCCGCGAGGAAATCCCGTATGATGACGGGAAAATTTTCCATATACGGGCCGACTACGATCGGTTTCCCGCACTGGGCCGGCTCGATGATGTTCTGCCCGCCATGATCGGTCAGGCTCTTCCCCACGAAAATAACCGTTGCCACCGCATAGAAACATCTCAACTCGCCGGTTGTATCCACCAGCAGGACGGAATCCGGGGACGCCGTGCCTTCCGGCAAGCGGGAACGCCGCAACGCGGCAAAGCCATGCGATTCAATCTCGCGCTGCACTTCGTCCGACCGCTCAAAATGGCGTGGCACCAACACCAACCGCAACCCGGGAAAACGTCCGCGGTTTTCCTTGTAAAAATCCAGGAGCGCCGCTTCTTCACCGGGCCACGTGGAGCCACCGAGCAAAACCGGCTCCCCATCCTTTACGCCCGCCTGCCGGAGGACCGCCAGCGCCTTCTCTTCTCCATCATTGCCCAGCGGAGTGATGTCGTATTTCGCGCTGCTCAGTATATGCAGACGTTTCTCGTCGGCGCCCAGGTCAACCAGCATCTCTTTTTCTCTCTTGCTTTGGACGCACAACAGATCTGCCTGCGCCAGCAGTGGCCGGGTAAACATTCGCAGCTTCCGATAGCCGCGATAGGAATGTTCGGAGATACGCCCGTTAATCAGCGCAACCGGAATGCCGCGCCGCTTGGCCAGGCGAATCAGGTTCGGCCAAAGCTCGCATTCCACAAGGATGAGCATGCGCGGATGAATGATTTCGAGTACCCTCCGCATGACAAAAGGGAAATCGAGAGGAAAATAAATGAGGACATCCTCCTCCTTGATATTTTCTTCGGCAATCTTCCGCCCGGTGGATGTCGTGGTGGACAAAACGAATT
>CAZTYH010000001.1:4357-10381 GCA_964617565.1 uncultured Verrucomicrobiota bacterium | reverse complement strand
CGGGGATGAGCTTGCTCGTAAACCTCCTTGAGACGCTCCACGGAAACATGCGTGTAAATCTGCGTGGTGGACAGACTGGCATGTCCCAATAACTCCTGAACGCTCCTTAAATCCGCGCCCGCATCCAGCATATGCGTGGCAAAGCTGTGGCGCAATGCATGGGGCGATATATTCGGATTGAGCCCCGCATCCGGGAGATATCTTTTCACCATGCGCTCCACCGAGCGCGTCGTCAACCGCCCTCCGTGACGGTTCAGGAACAACGCGGGCGCCGCGCCTTTTTTCCCAAGCAGCATCCGAAAACGGTCGCGGCTCTCCACCGCCGCGCGCAACGCGCGATGGGCAGGCCGGCCGAAAGGACACAACCGTTCCTTCTTCCCTTTACCGCGCACCTTCACCACGCCGGACAGGTATTCCACCTGCTCATCCGTCAACCCCGCCAGTTCACCGACCCGCATCCCCGTGCTGTAGAGCAACTCCAGGATCGCCGTGTCGCGGGCGCGCATGTATTCCTCCCAGACCCGGTCGCGCGGATTCCGTATTTTTTCCGGAGCGGGACCCTGCTGCGCGGGCGCCTGGAGCAACCGCCCCACTTCGTTCACGCTCAGCACGCGAGGCAGCTTGCGCCCGCGCTTTGGAACCAGGAGCCCGGAAAAAGGATTCACTCTGGCATGCTCTTCCCGCAGCAGAAATCGGAAGAACGATCGCAAACTGGAAATTTTCCGCCCGGTGGTCGCGGGTGTCATTTCCGCTTTCTGGAAACCAACAAGAAACTTTCGCGCGGCATACCGGTCCACGCTCTTCCAGTCATAAGGAGGCTGCGCATCCGGCCCCCACTTGTTCGACGCGAACTGACGGATATCGAGTACATAACCGGTGATCGTGTGGAAGGACGCATCCCGCTCGGCGCGAAGATACTGCACAAAAGAAGCGACACAGGGATCGCTCATCACGTCCTGGATCGAGGCCGTCATTCCGCCGGCGCCTTCGACTGCGCTTTGCCGCGGCGCAACGGAATCCCGAACTGCTCAACCAACCGGTCGAAATTGGGCACCTGCGCCGCATACCGGCCGACCATTTTCTTGAGCGAGGAAACCTGCTTCGGCGAAAGGCATTTGCGCTGCTCGAACTGGCGGGCAAGCGACTGGTAGAACTTGTGATCATCCCACTCGCGCCGGCCCCGCATCACGGCCGGTTTCCACTCTTTTACATGCTTCAAGGCCTCGAGCAAGGGGCCACTTTCCTTGTCCTCCGCTGCGCCCGCATGCAGCCCCAGATCGTTGGCGATTTTTTCGTATCCTTCGATCTGCCCCGAGTACCGGGTGAACATCCGGTCCAGGTGATGCACCTGTTTCGCCGAAAGCCGCCGACCCCGCTCCACCTGTTCCCGAAGCGAATCCGAGAAGGCCTTGTCGTCAAAAGTGCGTTTGCCGACCTTCTTCGGCTCATCGAATTTCACACGGGAGAGAATATCGAGCTTGCGGACCGTTTCTTCGCGAGGCGGCTCAGCTTCTTCAGCCGCGCGCGCAAACTGCTCCACAAGGCCCAGGGCTTCCGCCTGCTCGCGCAGCACGGGAACCTGCTCCGCATAACGGCACGCGACCCGCTTCAATCCTTCGTACTGCTGCTGGGAAATGGGTTTTGCTGCTTCGAGCTGGGTGCGCAACGATGTGACGAACTTTTCATCACTATAGGTCCGCCGACCCCGCTTCGCTTCCGGAGCCCACTCGCGCACGCCGGACAGGATATCCAGCAGCTTGCGAACCGTGTCGGGATCGGCCGGCGGCCCTTTGGCCTTTTCAAGCCATGCCAGGAAGTCCGTGTAGAACTTCTCCATCATCGTGACCCATCGGACCGATCCGCTTTCCACCTCGTCAAGCAGGGTCTCCATGCCGGCGGTAAACTTCACATCGAAAAGCTCGGCGAGATGCGCGACAAGGAAGTCGCAGACTTTCATGCCGATCTCCGTCGGCAGCAGCATGCGTTTTTCCTTGAGGACGTAGCGCCGGTTTTGCAGCGTTGAAAGCACCTGTGCATAGGTGCTGGGCCGCCCCACCCCGTTCTCCTCCAGCGCGCGGACCAGCGAGGCTTCCGTGTAGCGCGGCGGAGGCTGGGTGAATTTCTGTTGTTGCAGCCACTCCAGCCATTCGAGCGGTTCGCCCTTCTCGAGCGCAGGTAATCGGTCTATTTCGTCGCTGTTTTCCTCGGCCTTCTTTTTCTCTTCGGCGCCCGTGACACGCATATAGCCGGGGAAAACGATTTCCGAAGACGTGGCCCGGAAAAGGTAAGGCGTTTTACGATCGTCCAATTCCAGGGCCTCTACCTCCACGGTCCGCTGCGCGATTTTCGCGGGAGCCATCTGGCTGGCGACGAACCGTTGCCAGATCAGGCGATACAGCTTAAGTTCGTCCGGCGCCAGGACCGAAGCAAGCTGTTCCGGTGTGCGCGTCACTTCCGTGGGGCGTATCGCTTCATGCGCCTCCTGCGCACTCGAGCGGCTGCGGAAGGAATTCGGCTGCTCGGGGAGAAATTCCGCACCGAACGTCCCACGAATGAATTCCCGGCATGAGGCCTGCGCCTCGCGGGAAACATTGAAGGAGTCGGTCCTCATGTAGGTGATCAAACCGACGGGCCCCTCGCCGAAATCCACTCCTTCATACAGCTTCTGCGCCACGCGCATGGTGTGCGAAGGAGAGAACCCGTAAACGCTCGAGCCCGCCTGCTGAAGCGTGCTGGTGATATATGGCGGCATCGCTCTCTTCGTGACTTCTTTCGTTGTCACCGAAGCGACGGCCAGCGGGCGGCCCTCAAGGTCGGCGCGCACTTTCTGCGCTTCCGCCTCCGTCCGAATCTCCGCCTTCTGCCCGTTCATCTTCGCCAAGCGGATATCGAACGGGTCGCGTGGATCCACGTTTTTCCTTACGCGGGCGCCTACAATCCAGTACTCCTCCGGCTTGAAATTCTGGATCTCGCGCTCGCGCTCGCACACCAGGCGAAGGGCTACAGACTGTACCCGTCCCGCGCTCGAAGCGCCACGAATGCGACGCCAGAGCAGCGGGCTCACCTTGTAACCGACCAAGCGGTCCAACACGCGGCGCGCCTGCTGGGAATCCACTTTGTGCTCGTCAATCCGCCCCGGCTCGCTGAACGCCTTGCGAATCGCGGGCGCGGTGATTTCGTTATAGGTCACGCGGTAGAATCGGTCTTCCGGGACCTTTCCCTTGAGGGCCGTCTTCAAATGCCAGGCGATCGCCTCGCCCTCACGGTCGGGATCGGGCGCGAGGAAAACGGATTCGACGCCCTTGGCGGCTGCGGACAATTCCTTCAACACTTTTTCGCGCCCCTTGATGGTGACGTACTTCGGCTTGAATCCGTCCTGGAGATCAATGCCGAACTCTTTTTCGGGGAGGTCGCGCACGTGGCCCATGGAAGCTTTGACGGTATAATCGCTTCCAAGAATCTTGTTGATGGTGCGGGCCTTGGCGGGCGATTCGACTATGACAAGATTTTTACCCATGATACTCCACGCTTCCCACTCTTTGACCTTCAGCTTGCGGAACGAACCCCTTCCGCCAGTTCAATTCTGCGACCGGGCAGCATACGCACCACGCGCTTCATTTCCAGCCCAATCAACAAAGAATTCAGCTGTGCTGCCTGCAACCCCACTCGACGGGTCATCGTATCCACGTCCATTTCTCCGTCCCAGAGCGCTTTCACAACCGCCTGCTCCTCCAGCGTAAGCTGCACGCGCGGACGGGGGTCCATTTGCTGCGCTTTCTCTTTCTTATCGGGCGGAATGAGATACTCCAATTCCTGCAAAATGTCATCCACATCTTCAACCAGCCGCGCGCCGCTCTTGAGCAATCGGTGGCAGCCGCGCGCCGCGGGAACATCAATCCGGCCCGGCACGGCAAAGACGATGCGCCCCTGTTCACCGGCCTGATCCGCCGTATGAAGGGCACCGCTCCCCATCCCGGCCTCCACGACGACAACGCCCATGGACAAGCCGCTCACCACGCGATTCCTGTAAGGAAACGTCGTGCGATCCGGCTCCCGGCCCAACGGATATTCACTGATCACTGCGCCGGACTCGGCAATCGCCTCCGCCAGTTCCGCATTCTCCGGCGGATAAAGACAATCCTGCGCGCTCCCCAGCACAGCGAGCGTTCTCCCCTTCGCCTTGAGCGCGCCCTTGTGCGCCACCGTATCCACGCCCCGCGCAAGCCCGCTCACCACGGTGAACCCGACGCGTGCAAGCTGGTAGGACAGCCGATCCGCCACCATGGACCCGTAATGGGTCGGTCGCCGGGTGCCCACGATGGCCACGGCATGCCGGTCTTTCGATTCGATGTTCCCTTTCACGTAAAGTGCAAGAGGCGGATCGTAAATCGTTTTCAGCCATTCCGGATATTCCGTATCCACGGGCGTAACGATCCTCAGCCCGAGCTTTCCGGCCCGCGCGATTTCCCGGTCCGCGCCAATCTCATCGCGCTGCTCCACGACGCGGCGCGCCACTTCGGGGCCAATGCCCTGGACTTGCATCAGGAGATTCGCGGGCGCGTCGAAAATGGATTCGACAGAACCCAGGTGTTCGGCGAGTGCGCGCACGCGCACCGGCCCGAGCCGGTCCATCATATTCAACGCAATATAGGCTTCTCTAGAGGTCATGGGAATCGTTCACCCCGAAACGACCGATTTCACAGCAGCCGCCTTCGCGCCTCACTTGCCCGTCGGTTTTTTCCTGCGCATCCTGAACAAGTCAAGCTGCGCGTCGCGCAACAGTTCATAATTCTTCAGGATACGAAGCATCTGCAGCAGATCCGATTTTTCGTAATTTTTGTTCACATCCACGTAATCCGCCAACTCAAACAGCATGGTGCGAAACAACAGTACGCCGTCTATCCCCTTGTCGCGCAGCATCTGCAGCGCGCGCTCGCGAAGATCCTTGGTGGCCGGCAATTCCGGCAGGCAGAGGATTTTCGTCACCGGACCGGGCCCCATCATCTCCTCGGCCTTCTGGAGCACGTAACTGTCCGTCAGCCGGAATATTTCCGACGAAAGCTCCATGACGGCTGGACTGAACCGCTCCGTATGCCAGCCGCGCACTGCGACAATCGCGCGCGCGATATGGTGCACGTCACGGCCGCACCAGATCATTTCATCGGGGACGCGATGCTCGCGAGCGAGCGGGTTCACCGCCAGCAAATCAATTTCCTCTTCCGCCTGCTTCGGCCGCGCGCCGATCTGGAATTTTCGCGGCTGACGCACGAGAAATCCAAGCGACTCGAAATATTCCCGCACAATCCATTCATTCACCGATGACATCTCACACCTCCCGCGCGGGCCGCACGCCCGCGCCGCGAAACCCTATGCGCGACACGAATCCCACGCCTCTTCCAGCGTGGACTCCGGCACTTCGCACCCGTACGCCACCGCGCCGATCTGCTCGGCAAGGACAAAGCGGGGCGCGAGCGACTTCGATTTTTTGTCCACCGACATCGCCGCGCGGACCTCGCGCCATTGGCAGTCGGGCACGGACACCGGCAGCCCCAACTGCACCATCAGTGTCACAATCCGATTGCACTCCACCGGCGAAAGACCTTTTAAGCGGACCGAGAGTCGCGCCGCAAAAGCCATTCCGATTGCCACCGCTTCGCCATGGAGAAAATGACCATACCCCGTCACGCGCTCCAGCGCGTGGCCGAGCGTATGTCCGAAATTTAAAATCGCGCGCAACCCCGATTCGCGCTCGTCCAGCGAAACCACTTCGGCCTTGATCGCGCAGCAGCGCGATATGATCCGTTCCAGCCCCTCGAACGAGGCGTCCTTTAACTTGCCTGCCTCGGCCTCGAGCAATCCAAAAAACTCCGCATCACGGATGATTCCGTATTTCACCACTTCCGCGAGGCCGGAAATATACTCGCGCGTCGGCAGTGTTTTCAGCGTGGAGGTATCTGCCACGACGATGGCCGGCTGGTAAAATGCACCCACCAGATTTTTCCCTTGTGGGAGGTTAATCCCCGT
>CAZTYH010000001.1:0-4257 GCA_964617565.1 uncultured Verrucomicrobiota bacterium | reverse complement strand
CCTTAGGGACAGGCAGAATTCAGCCCTCGGCCAAATCCTTGACCCCGCATAGCGGGTGAAAGTAATGTTTCCACCATTAAAACAGATAAAACAACACGGACATGATTGCCTCAACCCCCTTCTCTTACACAACGCGCGGCTCTGAACCTTATCTTCAGGACACAGAATTCGACGCCAGTCCGGTACATCGGAACCGGCTGGCCTGCATCGTGAAAATGATCGCCGATAAAGGTCCGGGGCAGCGGGTTCTGGAAATAGGGTGCGGTGTGGGCAATATCGCCCGCCCTCTTGCCGGCCTCGGATACCGGGTGACCGGTATCGAGCCGCATGGGCCATCCCTCGAAGAAGCGCGGCGGCGAAACACGTCCGCGAATCTTGAGCTGCGACAGCAGGCGGTTGAGGATGTGGATATTTCCGAATTCGATACGCTGGTTCTTACGGAAGTCCTGGAACACGTTCCGCGTTGCGGCGATCTGCTGCAAACGATCAGCCGCGGAATGAAACCCGGCGTGCGCCTCGTCGTAACAACCCCGAACGGACGCTCACTCTGCGAGCGGCTTCTCCGGCCAAGCTACCGATTGAAGCAGACACGCATCGGCGCGTCCCTTGTCCGCGGCATAAAAAAGATGCTCGGGGCCCACGACCTGACCACCGCCAATCTGCAGACCCCACACGTGCATTTCTTCACGCTGCCCGCACTCGACAGCTTGTTCGAAGAGAGCGCGCTGCACCCTATCCGCTTTCACCGCTACTTCCGGAATTGGTTGATCCGGGAGACTTTTTTGACCGGCCGCGCGCGCGACGAGGAACGGGCGCGCAGGGATTTCGAGCGCTCGCAACAACTTCCGGCGGAAAGCTGCGCGCTTTGGGCATTTCTTCTGGAACGGCACTGAACCTTCTGGCAGTCTGCCGCACACGGGAGAACGATAGCATGTTCGACTACGAAAAAATCTGGAGCGGAAGCTGGAACGACACGACCAGGTACGGTCCGGCCTGCCGTCACCGCCGGCGAATCGTGTCGAAGCTTGTCCGCTCTCTGCCCCACTCCAGGGTGCTGGATCTGGGTTGCGGCGACGGCTGCCTGATCGCCGAAATGCGCGGGCGCTTCACTGCTGAATTCCGCGGCGCGGATATCTCGCAGCAGGCCATAGACATCGCGCGAAAAAACGTCCCCGGCGTTTTGTTTGAGCAATTGGACGTCGGGCTCGGTATTCCGCACGGCCCGTACGACGTGGTCGTCATGTCTGAAGTACTCGAGCATATAGAAGATGACGACGCAGCCCTGAGGCAAGTCGCCGCCGCGGCCCGTCACATCGTAATTTCAGTGCCCGGTGGACCGCCCGACAAAGCAGACACGCGCTACGGACATTTCCGCAATTACAGCGGAGATCTCCTCAAGCAGAAAATGAAGGACGCCGGGTTCGACGTGGCGTATTTCCGGCGATGGGGCGTACCTTTTTACGAACTCTCCCAGATCATAATGAACCGCTGCACCGAAGATGCCGCCGCCGTGGCGGGCGGCTCGTACAGTCCGCTGAAAAAACTGATCGCCCGTATTCTTTATGTTTTGTTTTTCTTCAACGTTCTGCCTTTCGGGTCGCAAGTGTTCGCGGTGGGACGAAGTCGGACCGCGTTTCGGAGCGGGGCCGGCGGCCCATGAAAATTCTGCTCGTCAGCAATTATCAGCCACCGCACATGGGAGGCATTGAATTCGCTGCGGGCTCGTTGAAGCGCTGCTGGGAAGCGGAGGGACACACGGTTACATGGCTGACGACCGATATCCCCCGCGGCGCGCGCGACTCCACGCCGGACAATATACGCGTGCCGGCATGGAATATTTTCGAGGATATTCTTCAAATCAACTCCCCTCTCGTATGCCCGACCGCCTATCCAACCCTTCGCCGCGCGATCAAAGAACATGACGTGGTGAACGTACACAGTTTCGCGCCGGGACTTTCAGCTGCGGTTCTGAACATGGCACTTCGCTGCCGCAAGCCAACAGTCGCGACACAGCATGTAGGCATCATCGCCATGCGACCATTGCTACTGAACAAATTGCAGGGATTTGTTTACTGTCGCAGAGCGCGACGGTGCGTTCAACAAGGCGTTCGCGTAACCTTCGTGGGCAAATCTGTACGCGATTGGTTTGTGCAGCACACAGGCATTCCTGAATCGGAATTCGTCATGACTCCGGCGGGTATCGACCAGGAAAGTTTCCCCTTTGTTCCCGACGAAGAGCGCCAACCGTTGCGCGCGAAATGGCAGATGAATGAGGCGGGCTTCAATGTCCTCTTCGTCGGGCGGTTCTACGAAAAGAAGGGACTCCCGCTGATTCGCGAAATCGCCGCGCGACTGCCCTCCGTCCGCTTCACGCTGGTCGGCAGCGGTCCATTGGATCCTGCTTCGTGGGGTTTGCCCAACATTCGCGTGATCGGATTCGTCTCAACGGCCGAGTTGAGAGAGCTTTATGGATGCCACGATCTGTTCATTATGCCGTCGTATGGCGAGGGCTGGCCTGCCGTCGTGCCGCAAGCGATGGCCTGCGGACTGCCCTGCATGATTTCCGAGGAAACATTCGCTGGATATGGCAAGGATGCTGAGCGGTTTCTGATCTGCGAGCGACAAGCCGATGCGATCACACGGATCCTGCATACTGCGGCGATCGGATCCATTCCCATAATCAACAGGCGGCGCGCCATGGCAGATTATGCCAAAGCCACATGGAACTGGAAAACGACCGCAAACATTTATCTCCATCATTTTCTGCAATCAATGAGCTCCGGTTCGGCGACACGAAACATGACGCTTGCGTAAAGTCCGATCCACGCGAACCCCGAATCCAGCACTAAACGAATTGCAGAGCGACCTGTTCTCCAGACGAATTAAATGCAAGATACTTAACGCTCATTTTCCGTGCTGCAATGAACTCCTGCAACGCTCGCCATTCGTGCTCTTCCCAGCAGGGATAGTTAAACAACTCATCAAAAACGATTACGGTTCCTGGACGAATTCGGTCTGCCAACAAATCGAGTACGGTTTTTGCCGAATCGTACACATCGCTATCAATGTGAATAAATGATGCCGGCCCGGCGTGTGAAGCAAGGAAGCCCGGCAGAGTTTGATCAAACCAACCCTTTATCAATTCAACATTATTCCTGACCCTCGGCAAGGAGGAACACTTGAAATAGTCCTTCGGCACAAGCGCATCTGCGGTGCGGCCTTGCCACCAATCCACCGGAAGCCCCTCGAAAGAATCGAATCCGTATATTGTTTCGCCTTTTACCCTCTTTGCGATGTGATTAATGGATTCTCCGTTCCACACACCGAACTCCATCCATAGCCCCTGAAGCCCAGATGCCGTGGCAACCTCGATCGCCAGATTGTGGACATCCGTCCGCCGACTAAACTCCTTCGCCCCTGGAAACATTGTGTCATATTGGTCCAACAGAGAAATTCGCGTTTTGACATATCGAAGCAATACGGGCTGACGAATCAGGTCATAAAATACAGTATACCAGATGACAGGGCGCAAGGCCGGCAGAATAAATAACGTCAGCAATCTCCGGGCCAAGTTACGCAATTTTATTCTAAACCAGTCCATATGCTTATCTCCACTGCCAATTATTAACTCCCTTACCATCCAATTTTTTCCTTGAGGAAATATAAGGGTCTTTTCTTAGCTTCTTCAAATACGCGGCTCACGTATTGGCCCAGCATCCCCAGACACACTAACTGCACGCCACTCAACAGCAGCAAAAACGTGACTTGCGAAGTCCATCCGGGAACCGCCTCGCCTATGCCGAACAGCTTCATTCCGATTAAGCGGAATGCAAGCAACACACCGAGCAGGGACACCAACATTCCAATACCCATGATCCAGCGTAACGGAGTTCCGGAAAACGAAGTAACAGCATCGAGAGCCAGATGGGCAGATTTCCAAACTGGATATTTCGTTTTCCCTGCATGGCGGGCTTCGCGTGTGTAATAGACCGCTGTTTGCGTGAACCCCACCCAGCTCGTGAGCCCTCTCATGAAGCGATGCAATTCACGCACCTGTTTCATGGCGTCGATCACCTTCCTGTCCACAAGACGGAAGTCGCCGGCATTCATCGGAACATCCACCTTGGCCAGCCATCGGAATACCTTGTAAAACGAGGCCGCGAGGAACTTCTTCAACCACGTTTCGCCCTGCCGTTCGGCGCGCACAGCGTAAACAACCTCGCCACCCTCATGCCACTTATCAATAAGCGCGGGGAT